>NZ_JACYGY010000001.1:5345032-5707564 GCF_015221875.1 Dyadobacter subterraneus | reverse complement strand
CACTTTAAGGCATTTCTTAAAGTGTCCTTTGTCAATGAAACATATTAAATCTATTTCAAATTTTTCCTCGCCTTATATTCCTTAAATCTTTTATTATATTCTTCTAATTGCTCGGCCTTAAAACTTTTCTTCAAATTTTCTGGCAATTCGAGCCGCTCCTGCATTTTTAAAGTTGTTGACAATTCTACCAGCGTATTTTGTCCTTTTTTATCTTTTTCAAGATTGAACGAATCATACAAATCACCACTGACTGTAAATGCTTTAAATGAAAGTAAGCCATCATTTACCGTGATAACCTGATATAACTGGGTATTCGAAGCGGCACGGTCCATCCAGTTTTGCAGACCAATGTCATACATTTTTGGCCCACTTACGGAAACCACGTAGATTGGCCCGTCAGGTTTTTTTCTGCTTTGTCCCAATGGCATATTTATACCACGGCCATATGTATGATCATGCCCCTGTAACACCAGATCCACCTTATATTTTTTATAAAGCGGCTCCATTTTTGCTCTCCATTCATCATTGTCGCGACCGTTTTTAGTAGAATAAATTGGATGATGATGCATCACAATTGTCCAGCGCATACCATGCCCGACAGCAACTTTTTCAAACCAGGCAGCCTGTTTGTCCAAAATTGTAGAATCCAGAATTGCTTCCTGAGAATTTAAGGAAATAAATCTTATACCCTGATAGTCAAAATAATAAGCTGTTTCAGTCAAACCTTCCGGGCCATTTTCAGGTAAAGCAAACTGAGGTCTCCAGTGCATAGAAACGTGTGGTTTCTTTGCCTTATCCGTATAATATTCATGGTTCCCAGGTGTCGCCAAACTCGGTATCATACCATTTACCCAACCACCCGCTTCAAACCATTCGCCCCATTGATAATCCGCATTTGAACTATTGATCAAGTCACCTGCATGAATCATGAAATCAGCTTTGGGCAGAGTTGAATAAGCTCCGCGAATAGCGCGCGACCATAAAGATCTGATATCATTTTGTGCATCTCCGAAATAAAGAAAAGATACCAGATCATTTTTTTCAGAAGCGGTTGTAAAATGAAACCATTCACTCCAGTATTTTCCATCGCCAACGCGGTACATATATTGAGTTGCCGGTTTCAGTCCTGTGAAATCTACTTCATGATATTTAACCTGTTTTCCGTCAAGTATGATGGCGATTGTTTTTGCATCAACACTTTTTGCATTGGATTGAAAGTCAGGAGCTGGGTCAGCCTCATGAATCATTGCGATCGCCTTGGTTATTGTGGAATCCGTTCGCCAGTTTACAGCCTGGGAATGAGCCGCATCAGCTTTCCATCCAAGAATTATCCGGTCAGGGAATTTGGAAGCGGGGTAGGATTTATTTTCCTGAGCAAAACCAATAGCTGGTATAATGGCCAGTCCCAGAGATATGAACAGAAAAAGAAGATTATTTCTTGAAGAAAACGACATGGTCAACTTGTATTTAGTAAGATATTACAGCTGCAATAGTACTTTCTAAGTTTAATAGTAGGCTATAAATGAATGTTATGATAATGTGAAGAATGCATTATTTAAAAACTAAGTGCTGATTTTTTCACTTAAATCCATCCAAAACTTCCCGTACCTTTGTATTGTGAAAATTGAGATACGCAGTGCTTTGAAAAAGAAAACCTTATTTATAACCCCGCCATTTACCCAGCTGAACACTCCATACCCGGCAACAGCTTACCTGAAAGGGTTTCTGAATACACTGGGGAGGGAATCACATCAGGCAGATTTAGGAATTGAGGTCATTCTGGCACTTTTTTCTTCAAAAGGACTGCGCCGGTTATTCACTTTGCTGGAAGATTCTGACACGGAATTATCTGATAACTGTTTCCGGATATATTCACTCAGAGACGAATACATCAATACGATTGATCCTGTAATTCGTTTTCTTAAAAATAGAAATCCAACCCTTGCTCACAGTATTTGTGATCGGAGTTATTTACCCGAAGCTGGTAGATTTCAGCAATTGGAAGATATGGATTGGGCTTTCGGGACCATGGGAATTCATGATAAAGCCAGACATTTAGCTACTTTATATCTTGAAGATCTTGGCGATTTGATCCAGGAAGCTGTGGATCCGCATTTTGGTTTTAGCCGGTATGCGGAACGTCTTGGGCGTTCAGCTTCACATTTTGACGAAATGTGTGAGGCGCTGGAAATGCCAAATACTTTGCTGACAAATCTGCTTGTAAATTTACTGGAAGAAAAAATTCAAAGTTACCAGCCCGATATTGTTTGTATTACAGTTCCGTTTCCCGGCAATCTTTATGGCGGAATGAAGTGCGGACAATATATAAAAAATCACTATCCGGAGATTTCTGTGGTCATGGGAGGCGGTTTTGCCAATACAGAATTGCGCTCTTTGAAAGAACCACGCGTTTTTAATTATATTGATTTTGTTTGTCTGGATGATGGTGAAGCACCACTTTTATCTTTACTGGAATATCTGGACGGAAATCGTGAAAGAGAAAAACTAAAACGTGTTTATGCCCGGACAGACGGCAAAGTAATTTACTATAACGGCGCCCAGGAACGTGATGTGCCACAACGTGACACCGGAACACCGGATTACAGCGATTTGCCTTTACACGATTATTTGTCGGTTATTGAAATCGTCAATCCAATGCATAGGTTATGGAGCGATGGCCGCTGGAACAAGCTGACTTTGGCACATGGCTGTTATTGGGGAAAATGCTCATTCTGTGATATTTCGCTGGATTATATCAAAAGATATGAGCCAATGACGGCTGCACTTTTGTGCGACCGAATTGAGGAAATTATTGAACAAACTCAACAAAATGGATTTCATTTTGTTGATGAAGCAGCTCCGCCCGCTTTATTGCGGGATCTTGCTTTGGAAATTATCCGCCGGAAATTAACCGTTGTTTGGTGGACGAATATCCGTTTTGAAAAAAACTTTACCCACGATCTTTGTCTGTTACTGAAAGCTTCCGGATGTATCGCTATTTCAGGTGGGTTGGAAGTTGCATCGGATCGACTTTTGGAACGGATGAAAAAAGGAGTAACCGTCGCTCAGGTTGCCAGAGTAGCGGATGCTTTTACACAAGCCGGCATTATGGTTCATGCTTATCTGATGTATGGTTTCCCTACGCAAACCGCACAGGAAACTATTGATTCGCTGGAAATGGTGCGTCAGTTATTTCATTTGGGAATTGTCCAGTCAGGTTTTTGGCATCGTTTTGCCATGACAGCGCATAGCCCTGTCGGACTTCATCCGGAAGAATTTGATGTGATGCGGATTGGGCCTGAAATTGGAGGATTTGCCAATAATGATTTGGAACATGATGATCCCTCAGGTGCAAATCATGATTTATTTGGAGAAGGTTTGAGGAAATCTCTTTTCAATTATATGCACGGCGTATGTTTCGATTTTCCATTGCAAAAATGGTTTAATTTTAAGATTCCGTCTCCATCCATTTCGCCAAAATATATTGAAAAGAGTATAAGCCAGTTTCCTGATGCAATTCCGCGCACCAATGCCATGGTTGTCTGGATGGGAAGTTTGCCCTCAATTTCTGTTTTTGAAGAGAAAAAAGGAAAATATATTGTAGAAATAGCCGAGCTGGTTTTTTACAACAAAAAGCAGGAATGGGCATTGGAAACCAGCGTTCCCGTCGGGGAATGGTTAAGCGAAATAATGCCCGAATTACTTATTGGCAAACACGAACCCTATCCGTTAGATAAGTTGAAAAACAATTTTGAATCACAAGGCTTAGGTGAATTCGAAATTTTTATGCGGTCAAAAGTCTGGGAAGAATTGAAAAGCGGTGGGTTGTTGGTAGTGTAATTTTAACCGCAATAAATAAATGCTGAATCTCTTCGCGTCAATTGCGAAACCCATTGCGTCTATTGCGCCGGGCCGCCGGAGCGGTTAAAAAATTCAATTTATGACCTCAAATTTTTCTAACAAATCATCAAAAGAAGTAAAAACCGCAGGATAACCTACCGCCACACTTCCGATTTTATCATCTAATCCAACCGCGATTGCAGGACGAATTGTAGCCATTTCAATAGCTTCCTGCAAAGGAATTCCCACTTCACGTACCGCATTCCGCACAGCATCAGCCAGCGAAATAGTAGCACCTGCAAGATTTCCTTCGGAGTTATTATACTGACCATTTTGCAGATAGGCGTCAAATTCTCCCCATTTAAATTCCGTTACTTTTTCCCCTACAAAAAGTGCATCCGAGATAAGAAATAATTTATCTTTCTTTGCCTTGTATGCAATTCTAGCCGCGGCATAATCACAATGAACACCATCGATAATGATCGGGGCATAAACTGTATTATTGTCAAAAGTAGCACCGACCAACCCAGGCTGGCGATGGCCAAATGCCGACATGGCATTATATAAATGTGTTACCAGTTTTATCCCCTGATCAAATGCCTGGCTCGCTTCCTGATATGTCGCATTGGAATGTCCCGCAGAAACGGTAATTCCGGATGCCAAAAACATATCAATTTGTTCCGGTGTAAACATTTCCGGCGCTATTGTTATCAGCTTAATCACATCTTTTCCATGACTGATAATGGCTTCCAATTCAGTATCAGAAGGTTTTCTCACATATTCTGTAAGATGAGCTCCACGCTTCACCGGATTTAAAAAAGGACCTTCCAGGTGCATTCCCAGAACACCAGATCTTGGATTATTCCGGATATACTTTTTCGTCGCTTCAATTCCTTTCAGAATATTTTCAAGAGAGGAAGTGATAAGTGTAGGCAAAACGTAGGCTGTTCCTAGTGCTTTACTGGCCTGATAAATGTCGTCGATGGTTTCTTCATCCGCTTTTTCAGTAAAATGAAAACGTTCTCCGCCATTAATATGCGCATCAAAAAGACCGGCACAAATATTTTGAACATTGAGCGCTCCTTCTACAAATCCGGAAGAGGTTATGGAAGAAATAACACCATTTTCAACAGAAATAAGCTGACCGGTCAGAACAGCATTACCGGTATAAACTTTCTCTGCAAATATCTGGTAAGAAGACATAAGTTAAAGGAGATTTTTAAGGTTTAGGATGATGACGAATTTAGATAATCGTCATTTGATTATAATGTCAAATTTAGTCAAAAGACCTGCCAAATCAGAAGAAAGAAATTTCGCCTTTTTTACATTATTTATAGCCGGGTCAATCGTAAAATTCTGACTTGTGGTAAAATCTACACCGCTGAGATTGGTATAGGAAAAAACAGCACCTAACAAGTCGCAATTCGAGAATTTGGATTTGGAAAGGTCGGCTTGTGTGAAATCGGCACCGTTAATTTTACAATTTACGAAGGCACTCTTGTTCAGCTTTTTATTGTCAAAATTGGTATAATCCAAAAGGCATTTTTCAAAACGAGCGGAAAAACCAAAGTCCTTCGTATCTGAAAAGTTAACACCAATCAGCTTGCAATCGACAAATTCTACGTCGAACATTTTGCAGTTTGTAATCACTGCATTGCTCATGTTACAGTTAATAAAAGAACAGTCGGTAAAATCAGTACCCGAAATATTGGAAAAAATACAATTCGTAAATTCATACTGTTCAAAACTTTGCAGCGGAAGATCCTGAACTGTGAAATCGATATTACTGATTGACTCGACGTTTCTTTTATTAAACATTAAACTCGAAAAATAGGATTACTATAAATATTTACTGATCACGCTTTGCAGCTGATTGGCCTGTACAACGCCAGACTGACGCCACATAACTTTGCCATGTTTGAAGACAATCAGTGTAGGCACCCCTTGTATTTTATATGCTTTGGCAGCGGAAGGGTTTTTATCGACATCCACTTTCACAATCGTCGCTTTGTCACCCAAATCTGCTTTTAACTCTTCCAGAATAGGTTTCATCATCTTACAAGGTCCACACCATTCGGCTGAAAAGTCGACCAAAACCGGTTTATTGCTGTTAATTAAATCCGAAAATGCTGACATGATTTTACATTGGATAGTACACAATGATAACCAATCTGAGCGCCGAATGGTTTACTATTTAAGCTGAACTTGTCCTGATTTCGAAATAATAATCCAGTCAATGGATTTATAAATCAAGTTTCGATTTGAGGAATTTACCAAATCGCTTTTCTATCAGCTCGTATGTAAAATGGGAATAAACAATCGTAAGAGAGATTGAAGTAATTAACGAAAATGCAATCATCGGCTCTGTTGGTTCAGCTTTGAAAACCCTGAAAATACAGATATTGATAAAAATCAGAACGATCGCGTGATTGAGATAAATCGAATAAGAGATTTTACCCAAATACTGAAACGGCGCACTGGAAAGCACGCGGGTGATTATACCAGTTGAACTGGCAAAAATGATAATACCGATTGAGAATAGGAAGGGAAAAATAAGTCTGGTCAGATTCCACTCATAATGATGGGTTGCATACATCGCGGCAACAAGTAAAATCAGAAAAGGTATTTCCAGATAAGTCAGTTTAAAATCTTTTTCTTTTAAAAACGCGAAAGTGAAAATTCCCATGCAAAAACATAACAGGCCGCGTACAAAACCGTAGTCGTATACCAGCATGTAATCATTTATGGATACGATAAATCCAATGCAGACAATACTTAAAAGAAGGAAAACCAGATATTTTTTTGATGGAGCAAACAAAAGCACCAAACCAAAAACAACATAAGAAATCATCTCGGAAGATATCGACCAGGCAGGATAATTAATTCCCATCCAATCACCAAGAATAGGCGTGGAACCCATAAAAGTAAGTGTATCTAATCCTGATTTTAAATAATACGACAGTCTCATGTCGGTCATATTTTTCAATGCGCTGTGATCTCCAATAAGATTGGCTATGATGAAAATTACCTCTGTGTAAAAAAGTAAGGGATAAAGACGTACAAATCTTTTTTTAAGAAAAGTAGCAAAATCTTCGCCGGTTTGTATCCTTTCGATGTAGTTCATCGCAATCACAAATCCGCTTAGTACAAAAAAGAAATCAACGAAAAGGCTGGAATTAATTACAAAAAAGTTGTTGTAAAAAATGGATTCTCTGAATGCATTGTGATGATGGGCAATGACCAGTATGGAAAAAATCCCTCTCAATCCATCGAGCTGTTCTACTCTGTTTCTCATTGATAAATGCAATGTCATTAACCTCAATGTTTGTCAGATCAAGGTAATGTCAAAATTAATAATTAGATGGTTGCGAACCGGCAGCAGTCAATCTGCCCTGGGCTGGTCTTCGTGCTAATTTGTAAAAATAATCGATACCCAGGAAGCGAATCATCACGGCATAAGGAAACCAGTAAGAAATATCATATGGCCGGCCTCCGGAAATTAACAATACGATCAATGAAATAAAGAAATATGCAAGAAAAGTGGAAAGCGGGGTAGTGTTTCTTTTAATTTCCTGAATGGAATAAATGAAAAGAAAAAAGTTGAATCCATTAAAGAAAAGAAATCCCAGTATTCCGTGGTTTACCAATGCTTCAAGTATCGGCACATCAAGAAAACCGCTTTTGTATCCACGTCCTAAAAATACATCGCGTGAATAAAGCGTATCCAAAAATGTCCCAAAACCACTTACCCGCCCCATAGCTGAAGCATCAATATCAGCGGTATCGGATAATTTTACACCAAAAGATGTAAAGATTACGTCCATAATACGGCCTTCAAATATATCCCAATAATTAAGCAGATTGTCTAGCACACCACCATATTGACTTAAAAAATAACTGATACCGAGGAACACGAGCACCATCAGCAATATATTTTTAAAGCTGAAAAAACTGCCAACAGCAGAGAAGATATTGGTGAGTCTGAAATTGTAAAAAACATATAAACCCAGCATAAGACCTACACCTAGGTAGCTGGATTTAGCAAGTGAAAGTACAATTACAGCAAGGCTGAACAATACTGAAAAGTAGAAGAATAATTTGGCAAAAATACTTTTATATTGAGGTACAAGTACCATCGCCGTCAACAGGCAAATAATGCCATTCCTGGCCGTAATGTGCGGATTTCCACCGGCTTGCGCACCTTCATTGGAAAAACTTACTGCCGCCCGCATACCAAGTGTCCAACTCGGATCCGTCATCAGCGAATATACCAGGGTAAGATTTGAGAACAGGGAAAAAATGAAAAGAACAGGTACAAGTGTATCTTTTACATCACTGGGTATACTTAGTAATAATAGCAGAAAAGCAAAAATATAAGCATAGTTACCAATATCGGTAACCCCCATGCCCATGTTATTGAAGAAAATGAAGTAGTAGACTGATAAAAGTAAAAAACCTACTCCAAGATTGAACAGAACCGGATTTGGACTATAAAATCTTAGAAAAAGATTCGTTGGGACCATCAAAAGAAGTGCTACGGCAAAGAAAACAGCCGTAAAAGTGCTGCTTGCAGGTCCAATCCCTAATGTATCGCGAAAAAAGAATATCAAAGGAAAACCGTTGAATAGCATAGCTATACCGGCGGAATACCTCAGATAGTTAAAGTTTTTTAATAAATTCCCTAGACTCAAATTCATCTTGATAGTCTGAAACGTATGTATTTGAAATCAAATCGAAAAGTAAAATAGGCTATTTTTCTAACCTTACACCAAAGATACCTGATTTTGTTCAGAGCCGGGAATGATAACGCAGAATTGTACAATTTTTGTATCCTCAAATGTTCTTCCGAGCCAACGGAGGCAATCGTCGATGACTTGGCGTCTGCATGTACACGAAGCGCGCCGCCTAATCCTTCAACTTTTCTGATCCGTGTTGAATCATGCATTGTGAAACGTGTGATAAATTCGTAATCAAATGCAAAACGGTAAGATTCATCAAACTTCCCGAATTTCTCAACCAGCGATTTTTTGAAAAATAATGACTGGTTGTGAATCTGCATTCCTTCCAGAATCTGACAGGTCAAACTGTAAGACGTTGTTTTTAATATTTCCGTCACCTCATCATCCGTAGTGATCATGAACAAATCTCCGTACAAAATATCAGCCGGCTGTTCCAGTGCTGCTTTACCAAAACGTTCAAACGTGCCTGCAAAATATACGTCATCAGAATTTTGAAAACTTATCCATTCACCGGTTGCTTTTTCAAGTGCCTTGTTAATAGCATGAACCTGCCCGCGGTCTTTTTCAGAAACCCAGTAAGTCAGATAAGATTCATATTTTTTTATAACCTCAACGCTTTTATCCGTAGAACCACCGTCAATAATAATATATTCGAGATTGGGATAATTTTGATTTAGAACGCTCAAAATGGTACGTTCCAGAAAGTCAGCCTGGTTGTAGGACGGCGTAATGATGGTAAGTTTTGGAAAATGCGCTTTTCCCTCCGCACTGAAAGTTTTCACTTTTAATGCAGCAATAAATTCGCGGAGTTCCGTTGTACTTTCCTGAAGAGGCTTCATACTTTTTATTTCTGTTGATTGATCTTAAAACTGATCAATGAATTTTGTAATCGCTTTTAATTTTCCGGTCAGATTTTTCCTAAGTAATCTCTGGTCACTTATTTTCGGAATCATACCATAACCCGGTTCTTTATCCGGTAATCCTTTGTCATAAGTCTTAACAGTTTCAGAATATTCCCTGAATAGTTTTTTGAATACCGGACTTTGGTTAATTAGTGCAGAATGATCGGACCAAACCGGATCAAAATGCATCAGTCCTGCAAAATCTGCCGAAATAAGCTTTTCGTTTTCAACGGATAAATTCCCGTTTTTCTCGGATAAAGTTTTGTTCAAAACGCTGTGCAAACCATAATGCCAGCCAGGATGACCGATTTTTGTCGTTTTCTCAACCCAGACAGGCATATAATTTAGCCAGAGCTGATCCATGCACATGCCGTTACAAAGATCAAATTTCGCTCTGTCGATTGTCCTATGAGCCCACCAGTCGAGCATTTTAATGGTAACCGGGTTAGGTTTCAAAGTCCAGCTTCCGGAATGGTACATGCCAATATTCAAAATTCTTTTGTCATCCAGATTTTTGGAAGGAGCAAGTGGTTTTGTAATATTTGGCGTCAAAAGCAGATCAGCCGCAGGATCATTAATCTCCTGCATAGAATCATATAATATTGTCGTCGGCGACAAAAATGTCAACGTACTGCAATTTGGATTTGATTTCAAAATGCCTTTTGCAAACCAGGGACGTGCGGCAGCTACCAATTCAAAATCATAATACCGCGCGCACATTTCTCCCCATTCCTGGATTCCAAGTTTTTCAACCGAAATTGTTTTTATGTTTTTTGGCAGGTTAGAAAGCGGTATTGTATCCGCCCAGCCTATATAAAACAGATAATCAGGGTGATGGCGTAACACCGAAACACCCAAAGCCAAAGCGTTGGGTAACTGAGTTCTATTGCAAACGGTAAAAACTATATTCATTATGGTGCGCTTTCTTCTATTTATAAAAAGGAAGATGATCAATATTTTTGGTCGTAACTCCCGTTATTCCTGTTGGCCAGGCGTCCCGGTTATTTGGAAACAAGGTTGCTCTTTTTTCGATATTTTGAGAAAAACGGTTTTGAACAATGTCCGTAGGTTTTCGCAAATATGGCCAGAGCCGGTTGGCTTCCAATTCCCAGAATAATGAATCCTTGTTTTCGAAATCGTTCTTCTCTCGGTAATGATGCGCTTCTTTTTTCTTTGCCGACAACGTGCTGATCATCCTTTGTACATGACAAAGTTTTAATCCGTCATTATCAAATCCCTTTCCAAGTGCCTTTTTTTGTCCTTCATTAAGACCAAAAACTTTTGAAAAGTCATTCATCTTCCCATTTTTAAAATCCGAATGATCCAAAACCGGATTTGTGTGCAAATAATCGTAACCTTGTTTGCACCAGTAATGAATTTCGTCCTTGACTATCCAGCTGTTTAATTCGTGGATCAAAACAAAATCACTCCATGTAAAACGGTTATAAAAATCCTCCATCAGGAAGAGATTGGCCAGTGTTTGCCTGTCTTCGAAAAATTTAGGTCTGAAAGTCAAAATTTCCAGACGGTCATGGTTTGTTTCTATCCCGGATAAATCAGCTCCGTCATAAGAGAATAAAATGACGGGATATCTTTTCAGTGCTTCAAGGCTGTGTCTTAAAATTAATTCTTCCAGAACAGTAAGTTCGGGATTTAATATCGGGATCAGTATGGATACCAGTTCTTTCATTACATCGTATCAAGCTGATCTTTTAAATAATTAAATGGCCTTTTCAGAAGTTTTCTAACACGCTGGTATCTGAAAACTTTCGGCGGTTTTATATAAAAGCAAGGGAATTTACGATAATAGGCATTCCCGTTTTTAATCAGACTCTCCCTGTAAATATCAAATAAAGGAATTGCATCCGGCCGCTCTGAAAGCTGGAAACGATCCTGATATTTTGATAAAACAGCAGGTTTTTCCGGATCATAGCCACTATAATGGAGGAAGATCAATGGATTATTTTCGTTGACGTAAAATACATTGTCTTTTTGAGAAAATGTACGTTCATGCAGATTCCAGTATGCCGCGTTATAGCCCGGATTTCTTTCAATATGTGTATTGGGAACAAAAACCGGGAGGAAATTCATCCAGTTCTGGTCCACAAATAATCCGTTACAAAGATCGATCAAACATTCGTAACGAAGCTTTTCTTCCCACCACTTAATAAATTCTGTATTAACTGCACTACGTCTGAACGCCACAAAACCCAGATTGTAAATTCCGGTGTTTAAATGATGAAGCTCGTTTGGTGTCAAACGGTCTTCAATCGGTGTATTAATATGTGGTGTTAAAACCGCTTCGTGATTTTTTAGCGAATTCAACAGTCCTGTTAAAGGCTGGTAAATAATAATATCCGGATCAAAATAGATTACATGCTGAGCCTCGGGATATTGTCTGAAAAAGTATGTGAAGTAGAATGGTTTTACGGCCGTGTTAAGTTCGGTGATGTTATACCGGGCAGCCATTTCATCGAATCCCTCAATCCCGATCTTATCAATTTCAACCATCGGATATTTCGGCTGATAAGAATCTTCGAATGCTACGCCTTCCTGATTATCAACCAGACCGATCACAAAAAGGATTTCAGGATTTGTGCTGGCAAGGGAATCTCCGAGTGTGCGGGCCTGTGCAAGGTAATTTATTGAACAAATTGTAAAAGCAATGGTCATTGATTGTGTTTTTCAGAGACCTGCAAAGGTAAGTACTTTTGGATAATGGTTTCAATTTTTGAAACGCTCTTGTCAGTGTTATGGCGTTCCAATACCTTTTCACGTCCTTTACGACCCATGGATTCTCTCATATTTGGATCAAGAATCAGTTTTATAATTGCCTCAGAAGCAGCGGAAATGTCCATGTAAGGCACAACAAAACCGGCATCGGATTCGATTAATTCCGGCGCTCCACCCGCTCCGTCAAAACATACCACAGGCGTTTCATTTAATGCCGCTTCCAGCACAACAAGTGGATATGGATCTTCGCGTGAACTTAACATAAGCACATCAAAACGACTGATATAATCGAGGGCCTGCGGAGTAGGAGGTATCAAAATAATACGCTCTTCCAATCCCATTAAATGGATATCGCTTTTGATCAACTCATAAATTTCATGCTGCGGTCCGGCACCAACCCATACAAAATAAACCGGTAACGGACTGGTTTTCTGGATAACACGGCGTGCAATCCAGTTAAAAATATCATTACCTTTTCTCCATTCTGCGTTTCCACAACCGCCAATGATCACGGCGTCATGCGGAATATTATAGGTTTTTTCTAAAAGATTGCGCTGCGCTTTTTTTAGTATTTCGTCAATATGATCATGATCAATTAACGTAAATGTACTGACCTTTTCCGCTGGGAATCCATAATCGCGGACATAGTGGTTGGCAACAGCATTAGATACTGCAATAAGATGATCAGCCTTTTTTAGCAAAAATTTCAGGTGATCTTCGAAAGTATATATTTTCACCGACATGCCTAATTCGTGAACGAACAGGACGACCGGCAGATGATGTAAAAATTTCAGAGATTCGCAGTAAACTTCTGAATTGGCAATGGAATTGACGAAAACCAATCCTATATTCTGGCTTTCAAGTTCTGCAACAACACGTTCACGGTCTTTTTGTTCGCTATGCTGTTCATATAATTTATGAAGTCTTATTTTTCTCAGGATTTTCCCTGACAAAGGCTTTGATATAATATTGTCTTTACTGAATAACCGCGTAATGGTTACTACCTCTGCAAATTCCTCTTCCAGCTCGCCGCCATTGCATAGCAGCAAATGCATAGGAACTTGTCGCTCTTTGAGCAACCGAAGCAATTGAAGCAGCAATAACTGGCTTCCTGCCCGGTTGGCATCGTGGCTTATAAATAGTATTTTCTTTTGGGTCATTCGGTAATAAGTTGATATCTCAAATTTCAGATCTCAAAGTCGCATTGGAGGGTCGCTTAGTAAGCTTCGAAACTCTTTTTTCCAGGTACTTTTTTTGCCGGATTGCCAATATAAATTCCCCATTCCTCAGTATCCTTTGTAACAGCAGACGCCATTCCTACAAGAGTTCCCTGAGCGATGGTCATATAATCTCTGATCGTACTGTTTACACCAAAAAATGAATAGGATTCAATCACACAATGGCCCGACATAACCACGTGAGAGGTAAAGAAAACATGATCTTTGATTTGGCCGTGATGACCGATATGATTTCCGCTCCACATGACAACATTATTTCCAACCGTTGTAAAAGGCTGAATCGTATTGTCTTCCAGGATAAAGCAATTTTCGCCAACAACATTATTTCTGTCAAGAATGGTGGCGTGCGAACTGATGTAAGAGATAAACTGATATCCTTTCGCTTTTACCTGGTTGTAAATGGCTTCCCGGTTTCTGTTCATGTTACGCCCTGTCATGGGTGCGAAAAATGAATAATCAGAAGGTGGGAAAATTGTTTCCACATCTTCAAAAGCAACCAAAGGCAGTCCGCGAAATGATTCTTCCTGTATGTATTCCCGATTTACTGAAAAAGCTACTACTTCATGTTCCGAGTCGTGTTCCAGATAATAATGCGCCAATTCCGCTGTATCCAGAACTCCAAAAATAATAACCTTTGCCATTCTTATATAAGTTCGAATTCTTTAAGAAGTTTACCGATACTTTCGGCATCGTTAAACATTAGTATGTCTATAATGGAAAGCCAAGGTACGAAAGCATTTTTAAATTGAGGATAAGCACCGGCTGTACTTTTGATAAAATTCAGCTTAATATTCTCCTTTTCAAATATATTTTTTTCGTACAACTCCATTCCGCCAATCGGGTTGATGTAATGGCTGGCATTTTCCTGTTTGCAAATATCCAGTATCCGCTCCTGCGCTTTCAGGTCTGTGTTTTTATAAATGGAAGATGACGGAACAATTTCTGTCGTGATTTCCATATAAGCACACACTTTCTGCAAAGCAAGCCATGTGAATTCTGATATCGTTTCCACTCCCGAATTTACGATTTCTTCAATCAGATGAAAAACCTTTTGATAATTGGGTGCTTTCAGATAAGATTGCTGAACGGTTTTAAGAAACTTTTTTTTCCATGGGTCATTAATAGCCAGCTCAACTTCATTGATCAGCTTATTCTGACTTGCGTCTTTGAGCGGAATAGTAAAAAGGTGTGCCTGACCTGAAACTAAAATGTTGTTTCTGTTGATCCAGCCCTTATTTATAAAATTCACATCGTCATATATCACAAACTTATCAACAGCATTAATGAGCTGAAAGTACCCGATGTACGGGAATATATAAGGCTGCATGATGGCAATGGTCATGGAAGATTTTTTTAATGAATAATGTAAAGTGTGCTGTTTGTGTTTTTTATAAGTCAAAACTGATTCCGGATTTATCGAAAAAGCCAATTTTGCTGGTGCGAATTATTTCAGCTTTCTGAGGTAATAATCCTCTCCTTTAACCGCCAGATCCCGATATTTTGCAGAAACAGTATCACTGCCCAATCTCAAATCCGTCGGTAAGGCTTTGATTTTGCTGGTATCGTTCACAACACTTCTGTCATAAAACAGATAATCGGCATCTTTTGGAATTGGTTGTAAACCTTTTTCAAAAGGGTTGATGGAAATTAATTTGCGGCTTAATTCTGCTCCATACAAAGGATATTCAAAGTCATCATTGATTGTAGCAAGTGCTACCACTGCATCTTTTGGAACAATCGAATCATAAGTTTCATATGCCTTTGTTACATCCGGACGTGCAAAGGTCTGGTATTTGATACGACTCATTTTTAAGGCAGATTCTGCTCCGTAAGCTGGAAAAGGAAGACAGCGAATATTTAGAAAAACAGCCATAATTGCCGAAGTACAAGCCAGTAAAACCACCACCAAAACATAACCTTTCCAGATTCTGCGTCTTGGTTTTATGATAGATAAACGATGATTTGAAAATAAAAGAAGTAAGAATAGTACGCCGAATAAGCCAGGTTCTATAAAATATCTTCCCTTGAATGGGTCGTAAACTGCTGAATATGAAATGGCTATAAAATCAAGAATAAAGGCCAGTGCAAGAAACCAATGAACTCTGGATGAAAATACTCTTAAAAATACAAGAAGCAATAAAGGCAGAATCAGAGCAAAACCAAAAACACCCCAATATGGATTTGCATTATAATTATCAAAATGTCTTTGGAACGAAAATGGAACAATGGCATAAGTCGTTTCTTCATCCAGTCGCAGGTTTAATTTATCTTCCAAAACGACAATCGGCTTCCGAATTTCCGTATTCAGATCATATCCCCACTGTGCATTCCGTATTCCATCCAGATTGAAAAATTCGTAACTGTAACGGAAAACATTTCGGGTACCCTGCTTAAGAAGATTTCGTACCGTACCAAAACGTTCAACTGACTGATGTTTCAAAGCAGTAGCAGGCCCGATGGGATGCCCGAAAACCTGTATGTTTTTTATATAACCAGTTGGTAAAGTATATATCAGAACAGAAAGGAAAATGGGAATCGCCAATTTTATAAATCGGTCAAAAAATACTTTCAGGTTTGGTGAAATGAACACAGCATAAATCATAAGCACAAAAACAGACGGCAAAAGAAATGCGAATGTGATTTTATGGCCAAAGACAATACCGAATGCCATACCGGCGAGATATAAATATCTGTTATCCCGCGTGCTGTAAAATGTAAAAATGAAATAAAGCAGACAGCTTAAATATGCTGTCAGTACAATATCAGTTTCCGTCGTAACGGCCTGCATCAGGAAATTCAGAAACATGCTGTAAGCCAGCGCACAGAAAAAACTTGCCGACAGATTTCTACCAATACGTTGTGCAATTCCAAAAACAGAAACAAGCGTCATCCAAAATGCCAGGTGATGAATCAGCTTAAAAGCGTTTTCAACTTTTCCGGTAATCAGGTAAGAATAAATCTGGATAGTTGTTACACTTTTCGGATAGGTATCCATATTCCAGTTGGTTCCTCCAAAATGCTCCATTGTTCCCCGCTGAATATATCTGACAGCGCGGTTCAGGTGCCCGGTCATACTATCCCATTCATTTGGAACAGTAAATAGTACCAATATCAGGTTTGTGATTCCAATGATGGCAAGTGTGCCAAACATCACAATGAAAATAAATTTCAGGTAGGGAGATAATTCTCTGGCCCACAATTTAAAAGTGCTGAACCGGTTACTGATTATGGCACGGACAGAGAATACCGGTTTATTTGGAAGTAGCTTTGACCAAAGCGCAAAATG
Organism: Dyadobacter subterraneus; assembly: GCF_015221875.1. NCBI lineage: Bacteria > Pseudomonadati > Bacteroidota > Cytophagia > Cytophagales > Spirosomataceae > Dyadobacter > Dyadobacter subterraneus. The sequence continues at coordinate 5,690,826 of NZ_JACYGY010000001.1, read as the reverse complement.
AAGTCCAATGGCAATAAAATTACCTGCAATCCAGGCAGGGACATTTGCCGTAAGATCTAATGCTGAAAGCACAAACCCGGTTGGGATTATGCTTCCGACAAAAAGAATAAATGATATGATGAGCCATTCGGTCAGTGATGGTTGTGCTATTTTTTTTGAAGTATAACCAACACTATATATAAACAGAAAAAAAGAAAGCAGATAAAGAATAGCCATGAGACTATGGAGATATGTGGTCGTTGATAATTTTACTGATTCGCTCTACGTCCGAAAGAGGCAGGCCAACATAAAGCGGCAAACTTAACACTCTCACGGACACATCCTCCGAAACCGGGCAGGGAATATTTTTTGGCATATAAGCCAGGGTGTTCAGCGATGGGTAAAAGTATCTTCTCGGTATTATATCCTCAGCTGCCAACGCCGCCTGCACTTTTCTCAGGATTTGTTCTGACGGGAAAACAACAGGATAGTAAGCGTAATTGTATTCAATATCAGAACTGATTTTTGGTTTTGACAAAATATCCCAGTTCAGGAAACCATCATACCAGTCAAAGATTTCTTTTCTGGCTGCAATGATATCCGGCACATTTGGCAAATTACATAAACCCATAGCGGCATGGAATTCTGAATTTTTACCATTTATTCCTGCAAAATAATATTCTTCATCCCCCTTGTGTCCAAAGGCGCGTAGCAAATGTAATTCCTTATCAAGTTCGGGATGATTTGAAATCAGTGCGCCACCTTCCGTAGTATGAAAAACCTTGGTCGCATGGAAGCTGCAAGTACTCAAATCACCATAGGAAAATAGAGATTTCCCTTTATAAGTTACACCAAAAGCATGCGCTCCGTCGTAAATTACTTTTAGATTATGCTTTTTTGCAATGGCTTCGATTTTTTCGACATCACATGGATTTCCGTACACATGTGTAGCAAGTATTGCCGTAGTTTCGGATGTAATCGAAGCTTCAATTAAATCCGGATTGATATTGAAAGTTTCCGGGTCAATATCTACAAAAACAGGCAGACAATTTTCCCAAAGAATTACATTTGAAGTGGCAACATAGGAAAAAGGTGTTGTAATTACTTCTCCTTTTATTCCCAAAGCTTTCATGGCAATTTGCAGCACAATGGTGCCATTCCCACAAAAATAGAGATAATCTACGTTGAGATATTCTTTCAGTTTGGCTTCAAGTTCCTGAACCAATGGGCCATTATTGGTAAGGTATCCACGATCCCAAATCTCACGAACGTATTTGATGTACTGCTCCTGGTCTGGTAAATATGCCTTAGTGACGTTAATCATTCACTATATGTTCAGTTTGACGAATAGAAAAATTAAGTTTCGGGCGAATGTACCCAGGCCATTTGCCATACCAGGTTACGTTTTCACGGTAATCTTCAATGTCAAAAATCAGCGCTTCTTCCATGTTGTAAAGTACAGTACTTGTATCTTTTACTATCATCATGGAAACTACATAAGAACCGTCATTCAAAAAGTGACCAGGAATTTCGCAGGTACCTGTTACCAGCCCTTTGCCAAATTGCTGTGATGTTGTCCCTACGTTAAATATACATTCACCAGTGAAAGTGTAAAGGTGCATACTTAAATTCAGATTAGCACCTTCCTCCATATTCCAAAATTCAAATTGGAAATTCATCGGCGTGCGCACGTCAATATGAACCAGGTTATCCTGATAGTCGGCAAGAAGTTTGAAACTTTTTATGCGAACCTGATCATTTCCCGGGGCATTATTTACATCATCCCAATGACGTTCCAGCGTTTTGTGCGAAACTTTGCTTAGGTAATTGGTAACAATATGCGTGGTATCACCCTGATCGATCAGTTTTCCTTTTTCGAAATAGAAAGATTTGTTGCAAAGTGCTTGTATCGCCGTAAGGTTATGGCTCACAAATAAAAGTGTTCTTCCGCTTTCAGAAACATCCCGCATTTTGCCAAGACATTTTTTCTGGAATTCGGTATCACCAACGGCAAGTACCTCATCCACGATCAAAATTTCCGGATTTAAATGCGCAGCGATAGCAAATCCCAAACGCACATACATTCCCGAAGAATATCTTTTTACAGGCGTATCAAGAAATTTCTCAACACCGGCAAAATCAACAATGGCATCAAAAGATTGTTTTATCTCACTTTTTGCCATTCCGAGAATAGCGCCGTTAAGATAAATATTCTCGCGGCCTGTAAGTTCAGGATGAAAACCTGTCCCTACTTCCAGCAAACTTGCTACGCGGCCATCAATTGTGATTTGTCCGGTACTAGGTTCAGTAATACGGCTGAGTATTTTGAGCAGTGTAGACTTTCCCGCTCCGTTATGACCTACAATCCCGATCCGGTCGCCCTGATCGATTGTAAAGTTTACATCTTTTAACGCCCAGAATTCTTCTTTTTCATCAAAATGAGACTGACTTTTCTTTTTTGATGAAAACATTTTGTCAAACGATTCGCTAAAAATGTCGCGAAACGTTGACGGACCACTGCTTTTTTGCTTGTGGTCAATAATATATTTCTTGCTGATATTTTCAGCTGTGATTACAGACATGGCCAAAAGTAACAGGTTCTAAATATGATCTACGAAAGTATTTTCCTTTTTACGAAAGTAAATTAAGGATAATATCAGAATAACAACCGAAATTATTGCCGTTGAGTAAACGCTGTTCGGGTTAAAATAAGCTTTGTCACCCAATAAGCACCATTTAAAACCATCAATAATCCCAACCATTGGGTTTAAATTATAATATTTCTCATACCACATACCTTCTGCAAGTCTGCTGCTGTAAGCGATAGGACATATGTAAAAACCAACCTGAACGATAAATGGAATTAACTGGCCAATATCTCTGAAACGCACATTTAAAACCGCAAAGAAAAGGCCGAAACCCATTGAAGTAATAAAGGCCAATAACAAAAATGCGGGCAGATAAAGAATATTCCAGCTAAGCGGATGGTGAAAAAATACAGTCAAAATAAGGAAGATCCCAAGTGTTATCAGAAAATCCACAAATCCGACAGCCACCGAACTAAGCGGCATCAGCAGTCTTGGGAAATATACTTTGGAAACAAGATTGGAGTTAATCAGTATACTGCTGCTAATCTGGGAAAATGTATTGGCAAAAAAGGTCCAGATTGTAATTCCGCACAAAACCATTAATGGATACGGTATTCCTTCATCACCTTTTAATTTTGCCACATAACTAAAAACAAAAACCATTACGGTCATTGTCATAATGGGACGCAAAACACTCCAGGCAACTCCTAAAAGTGTTTGTTTATAACGAACTGATATATCTCTTTTGGAAAGAATTAATAGCAATTGTTTATTTCTCCACAAATCTTTCCAGTAATCTTTTTCCGATCCTCCGGCTTTAATAGTAGTCGTATGCTGCATTAGTTATGCTTTAGGCAGTGGTGTGGTGGTTGCGGTGTCTTCTACAATGGCGGCGTAAACACTTTTTACATATACATAAATCAGTGCCAGCATCAGCCCAACCAGTGCACCGATTTTAGCTCTTCTTTTACTTTCTGATTTAAGATCCAAAGGCACTTTTACATCTTCAATCATGGTGAACAGAGGTGCTTCTCTTACAAGTGAAACACGCATTTTTTCAGCATTCCCCATGGCTTCATAGTAAAGCTGCTGTAAGAAGCTGGTATTTCTTTCCAGTTTGTTTACAGAAATTTTGGCTTCCGGAACAATCAACTGAGTGCTGTAATCCATTTCCTTTGCCAGTTTATGTTCGGTTTTACCTAACATGATGGCAAGCGAATCTGCACGTCTTTGCAGTAATGTTAATGTATTGCGCGACTTTTTGGTCTGCTTTTCAGTATAAACTTCTTCAACTGTTTTCAAAAGCGTTTTGACCCATAAAGCAGCCAATGTCTCATTTTGAATTGTTGCTGTAAGTGAAATAAATGACGATTTCCGTTCCAGCGTGGCAATCTCCGTAAGTGATTTCAGTTTTATTACCAGTTCATTCAGCACAACGCGTTCATCCATGCTGAGAGAATCCGGATTAGTTCTTGTAAAACGAAAATTATGAAGCGTCTCGCGATCTTTCCATTCGTCATCCTTGATTCCACTTGAATCAATCACAAAGTTGGCCAGGATCATCGGCTTGCCATGAACCACTACGTTTTTCAACAAAGCTCTTTCGATAACAGGACGGGATTCAACAAAATAGAAAAAGTTTTCTCCGGTAAAAATATTAGCGTCTGTTGCAGAACTCATACCGAAAAGAGCGCCAAGATTTCCCATATCGCTCCCCGGAGCACTGCCTCCCATGTTAAATACGATAGTCGCTTCGTAGGAATTTGGTTTGATAAGATATATATCCATGGCATAACCTATCCCAAAGCCCAATGCAATAAGTAATATAAAAGCTTTCCAGCTCTTTAATAAGGCATTTTTTGCTGCAACAACCTTTAATATAACTTCCCTCGGTGTAATTTGTTCCTCAGAAACTTGATTAGTCATATTTGACATTCTATTGTGATTTACTTTAAGGTACGGAAGGCAAGAACAGTTACAATAAGGGTCATTACAGAACTTAACACACCAATTGTCGTCTGGATAGCCTGTTGTGGTGTCAGAGCAGGTATTCCTCTTGCAGGAACAAATATTTCTGATCCTGGCTGAACTTTTGGATAAACATTGAAGAACATGAATTTCCTCGTTCTGTCTACCGATCCGTTTGGATATTTGATGTAAGAGCTTTTACGTAAAGATCTTGTTGTAAATCCTCCTGAATGTGAAATGTAATCAGAGAATGATAATCCTTTTCCGTATTTTACAGTTGTAGGATAAAGAACTTCTCCTGTAACCTGCACCGTTTCAAGTCTTTTTGGAATCCGGATTATATCGCCTTCCTGAACAACCAGATCCTCAAATGAACCCGGATTTTTCATAATCACGCTAAGCTTGATTCCGATAGACTCTTCTTTTACGTTAGGAAGAGAAACTGCCGCTCTGCCTTTTTTAATAGTTTCCTGACTTTCCTGCTCCTGCTCGTAATTTGTAGCTTCAGTAACATTGGTCACAATAGTTCTTCTTAACAAAGTGGCGCCCTCAGGGAATGCCAGCTCAGTTAATCCGCCCGATCTTTTGATGATATCGCTGATCTTATCATTTTTGTTGATAATGGTATATGATCCAGGTACAAGAACTTCACCTTCAAGGAAAACAGACTGCTGTTCAACATAGTTTGGTGATTTTCTTACAATAACCTGATCAAAAGGAAGAAGTACAAAATTGGTTTCTTTGTTTCCAATCGAAAGATCGCGGTTCACATTAAATTTAAAAGTTTCTGCAATTTGAGCGTTCGCAGCTCCCGGAATACTGTTTCTTTTTCTTCTGATAACTTCAACTTCCGAAGTGTAAGCAGATTCTCTGAAACCACCTGCTTTTACCAAAACATCTTCCAATGTCATATTGGCAACGTATGGATATTTTCCATCGTTTTCACCAAATTTTGGATTGTTAACTTCTCCTTCAACAGTTACGATGGCAGATTGCGCCATGTCAAATTTGGAAGGAATGACAACCTGATCAAGACGTGTAAGTACCAAATCAGGTACAGTTCCATTCAATACATCGCCCAAGTTAAGCTGGATACTTTCAATAGTCAGGTCTGGTCTTGTTCTTAAAACCGAGATTCTACCCGTAAAAGCATCTTCTCTTAAACCTTGTGCATTTTCTATCAAAGTCTTTAATGTAGGACTTGTGTCAAGTGAAAAATCCCCGCTGCGCATGACAGCACCTTCAATCGTTACAATATTTTCAACACGGTCAAGTACCGTTTCCACATCTATTAAATCACCTGTAACAACCTCAGCAGTTGCAAACTGATCCTGCGGCACATCAACAATTTTCCTTTCTCTGGCCGTAATACGTTCAATTTTAATACGCGACTGATAAGCCTGATCTGTGAATCCACCGGCATATTTAATTACATCAGCCAGTTTTTCTTCCGGTTTCAGTTCATAAATACCAGGTCTTTTCATTTCACCTGTAACTTCAACTCTCTTTTTGTAAAAGCCAACAACAATATTGTCATTGTCCTGCACACGAATATCTCCGTCAATTTTTCCATTGACCAAGTAATCATAAATGTCCATGTGTGAAATCACTTTTCCTGCACGTACTACACGTACATCGCGGAAAGAACCGATTTCATTTGGTCCGCCCGCCTGGTAAAGCGCATTAAAGGCAGAAGCCAGAGAAGTAATTTCGTAAGTTCCCGGATTGATAACTTCCCCTGTTACAAATACTTTCACATTTCGTATCTCGCCAAGCGTTACCATTAACTTGGTTTTCGCTGTTTCACCATTTTCACCAATAAGGCCTGGTGTGAACTTGGAAAATTTATCAATTAATATTTTTCTTATTTCTTCGATCGTCCTTCCGTTTACATAAATATTACCCAGCCTTGCAATACTAATAAAACCATCTCTGCTCACTATTGTTTTATAGGTGGCTTCTGCATAATTATAAAGGTAGATATTAAGATTATCCCCCGGCCCAACTACATAATTTGTTGGAGTTGCTATTTGCAAATCAGGAATCGGATCGAATTTCTTATCGGCGAAAATAGAATATCCGTAAATTTTTTCACGTAAAGCCAGTTTCTCCTGTTCAGCCGGTGTTAATGTTCCGGTAGTTGAAGTATTGATTTTACTCTGATCCGTTGAGGCATCTTTTGGTGCGTTGGGATCTGTGTTAGCCGCAGCTGCTTTTCCTTTTTCCGTAGATTGCGGATCAGTACTTTTCGGTGTGTTAGATTGCTGATTTGAATTTGCAGGCTGATTTCCCTGTTGTGTTCCCTTCGGTGTTGTTGTACCCGATTGCTGGCCGCTTTGCGTGGTTCCGGCTCCGGTTGATGTAGGCGCGCTTGTCGGTGCAGTTGGGGTTACAACCTGGGCTAAAGCGGGTAAAGTAATAATCAGGCTTAATAGATAAGGTAAGAAAAATTTACAGTTTTTAGCCAACTTGAATGTGTTCATATGAAGTTTATTGTACTATGAAATGCAACCTGTTCAGTAATAATATGTGTTTGTACTGCTATTTTTACACTTAAATTAACCTTAAATTCGATGTTAGTTTTGTTTAATTAAGGCAAAGTAAATTAGATTTTTCTTATTTTTAAAGAATTTCTAGTATTCGGTTTGAAACTAGCAGACAAGCAAAGGTACAATAGGGTAACGATAAATGGCCCAAAATATTAAAATACAATATTAAAATCATAAATATCCAAACTAGAGTATTCGTAGATTATGGAAAATACTGTCAGCATACAATACGACGAGGATAGCATTAAGTCACTGGATTGGAAAGAGCACATCCGTCTGCGGCCGGGGATGTACATTGGGAAGTTGGGTGATGGATCCTCGATTGATGATGGTATATATGTTCTTGTTAAAGAAATTGTAGATAATTCCATCGATGAGCATATGATGGGAAACGGAAAAACCATCGAAATAAAAATTTCAGAACATCGTGTAGAAGTTCGGGATTACGGAAGAGGTATCCCATTGGGAAAAGTAGTGGACTGCGTTTCTAAAATTAATACCGGTGGAAAGTACGATTCCGGAGCATTTCAGAAATCGGTTGGGCTGAATGGAGTAGGTACCAAAGCAGTAAATGCGCTTTCGAATTATTTCAAAGTTCAGTCGTTCAGGGAAGGAAAATCCAAAAATGCTGAATTCCAGCAAGGGGTTTTGTTGAAAGAATCCAAGGAAGAAGCGACAAACCAACGCAATGGAACACACATCGCTTTTGAACCGGATGGATTGATATTTAAAAATTTCAGATACATTCCACAGTATCTGGACAACATGATCTGGAATTATTGCTATCTGAATGCAGGTCTGACGATCAATTTCAACGGACAAAAATATATTTCGCAGAATGGTTTGCTTGACCTTCTGGTGAGTAAATCGGATGCCGAAGCAATTCGTTATCCAATTGTACATTTGAAAGGTGAGGACATTGAATTTGCAATGACTCATGGTAATCAATATGGCGAAGAATATTATTCTTTTGTCAATGGCCAGTATACAACGCAGGGCGGAACGCATTTGGCAGCTTTCCGGGAAGCGGTTGTAAAAGCGGTTCGGGAACATTTTGGCAAGGATTATGCGCCGGAAGATATCCGGTCTTCAATTATTGCAGCGGTAGCGATCAGAGTTCAGGAACCTGTTTTTGAATCCCAGACAAAAACAAAGCTTGGCTCAAATACCATTACGCCTGATCCGAACAGTACTACCATCAGGACATTTGTAAATGATTTTGTGAAGGAGCGACTTGACAATTATCTGCACATGAATCCTGAGTCGAGAGATGCGTTGAAAAAACGTATTGAACAATCGGAAAGGGAGCGTAAAGAATTGGCTGGAATTAAAAAACTGGCTAATGACCGGGCAAAAAAGGCTAATCTGCACAACAAAAAGCTTCGTGATTGCAGAATGCATTTAACGGACCTGAAAAGTGAGGCACGCCATGAAAGTACATTATTTATTACAGAAGGTGATTCTGCGAGCGGATCGATAACCAAATCAAGAAATATCCAGACCCAGGCTGTTTTCAGTTTGCGTGGAAAACCTTTGAACTGTTTCGGTCTGAATAAAAAAATCGTTTACGAAAATGAAGAATTCAATCTTCTTCAACATGCGTTGGATATCGAAAACGGTGTGGAAAATTTGCGGTTCAACAGGATTGTAATTGCTACCGACGCAGATGTGGACGGTATGCACATTCGTCTTCTGTTACTGACATTTTTCCTTCAATTTTTTCCGGATCTGGTTCGAAATGGACACCTTTACGTGCTGGAAACACCTTTATTCCGTGTTAGAAATAAGAAGGAAACATTTTATTGTTATACGGATGAGGAAAAAAAAGCGGCCATAACAAAACTGGGTAGTAAACCGGAAATAACCCGTTTTAAAGGTTTAGGGGAAATTTCACCTGAGGAATTTGGTAAGTTTATCGGTGAAGATATGCATCTGGAACCGATCATTCTTCAAAAAGAAACGTCAATTCAGAAGTTGCTAACCTATTATATGGGTAAAAATACACCGGAACGTCAGCGGTTTATTATTGATAATCTGAAAATTGAAAATAATATTGAAGAGCTGGCAATTGTGAGTTAACCTTCCCGGATTACGATAATAATAGTGTTTAATAAATTAGATTATTTGTGGATTTACAACAATTAAGAGAACGGATTGATACACTGGACGACCAGCTTCTGAATATTCTTAATGAAAGAATGGAACTGGTAAAAAGTGTCGGAGATTTAAAGCGTTCTTCCAAATCAATGATTTATCGTCCGGAGCGGGAAAAGCAGATTCTGGACCGTCTTGAAAAAAGAAATACAGGACTTTTGACACGCTCGGCCATTGATGCAATCTTTTTTGAAATCTTTGCCGTTTCCAGAAATCTTGAATTACCGGAAAGAATTTCTTATTTAGGACCGGAAGGGAGTTTTACCCACCAGGCTGCTGAAAGTCGTTTTGGCGGCATGAGCGAATATCTAGTTCTGCCTACAATTCATTCGGTTTTTGAAAGTGTGGAAACAGGACGTGCCAAATTTGGTGTGGTTCCGATTGAAAATAACCAGGAAGGAATTGTTGTCGAAACCGCAGATTTTTTAAGAGAAAAAGGACTAACAATTGTTGCCGAAGTACTTTTGCAGGTTCATTTTACTTTTGCCACGCAGTCGGATTCATTGAAGGATATCAAACGGATTTATTCAAAGGATATCGCCTTTCGTCAATGTGGTAAATTTATCAGTGAATATCTGGAAGGGCTTGGCGTAGAATTAATTCCGGTTGAGTCTACTTCAAAAGCAGCAAGATTAGCTGCGGCCGAGCCTGATTCCGCGGCTATTTGTTCATCAATTTCTGCGCATATTTTTGGTGTGCCTATTTTGTTTGATAATATTGAAGACAGTGATCAAAACCGTACGCGCTTTTTGATTCTTTCAAAGGATGTATTAAACCAAAAAAGCGGCGATGATAAAACGACGATCATTGCCAATCTTCCAAACACAAATCGTCCCGGCGTTTTGTACGAGTTTTTGAAAGATTTTAACGACAGAGGAATTAACCTTACAAAAATTGAAAGTCGCCCGTTGAGAGGTGAATCTGTTTTTCGTAACTGGTTTCTGGTGGAATTTTTAGGTCATGTAAATGATCCCGGAGTTCAGGAAATCATGCACAAATATGGTACACACCTGAAATGGCTTGGCAGCTATGTAAGAGTTTCAGATTTATAATATGAAAATGAATAAGCCGGAAATCATTACGATTTCCGGCTTATTCATTTTATTTCCTCAAAGTCCCGCGGTATAATGCAGGCCAGTTTCCATAAAGTAATATTGAAGTTTTTTCTCCGTCAGGTAATCTGACCGTAAGTTTTTTGGTTGCCGTTGGAGACTGAAAACTATCAACACCCAGCACCACAATTTTATTTCCTTTCACAATAGCAGAAACAAAAGGTTCTTTTTTATCTGCAACAATTGCTGCCTGTCCCTTCTTTGGTTCATGCCAGGTTCCGTTCATTTCATAGGCTAAATCCTGATTTGTTCCACCGACGAGAACGTCTTCAACCTGTTTTGCCATCCAGTTTCCCAAAACGTAAAACTCCGTTGGATAATCCCAATATCTCGGTGCTTCTCCGTCCGGAACCGTTCTATTGAAAGCTGAAATATTTGTTTTTGCATCAGCCGGATACCATTCTTTACCCCAATCCATGGATTCCGGAGTAATGCGATAAGAATTGGCGCCTCTTCCGGCAGCCTGACTATCATGCCAGATGTAATAACCGTCAAAAAGAATAAGTGAAAAAAGAGACATACTTAGCGCCTGACTTGCCGGCATCATTTCCAGCTGGCCGAAAATAAGATCTCCTTTTGGATTTGTAGTTTCCAAATGCCAGGGCACAACAGGATCCTTGTATAACGGCATGTATCGATTCCAGGCGTAAAATATTGATTTATTTTTCTTCTGAAACGGAATCATTTCATTGATCCGCAAGGAATGGATTGCGGAAAGCAAAGTAAAATTATTTGGTGTATTTCCTTGCTGATCTACACCAAAAGAAGGCCTTGGGTAAACATCTGTTGGAGAAACATTGAAGACATTCTGAAAGCTGTCGCCATTTGGCAAAACATCGTAATTGGTATGATTTGGAGCCGGATTGTCATAATCTTTCAAAAACGAGCCTGGCTTTTTATCATTCATTGTATTGAAATGCGGATTGGTATAAGCGCTTCCACCCCAATAATCAAAAAGATTCATGGATGGGTTATTTTTTCTGATGCGCTCGGCAAACCAGATCAGCCGCTGTTTTACTTCCGGAGTATATATCTGGTTCCAGAATTCGAAGTCAAAGGCATAAGCTCCAAAACCATTGATATCATTTCCAAATTTCTCCACTTCCTCCCTGGACAAGCCCGCAAACCACTCCTGATTTTTATCCTGGAAAAGACCCGGAGATGCAGTCCAGTGCATTTTATTTGCAGGAATATTTTTTTCCCAGGCCGGTAAATGTGTGATGCCGCGGTTGAAATAATTTTGAGCCGGCACCCAGTTATTCAGCCGGTATTGCATCACCAGTTTTCCTTCGATGGGTTTAAATTCCGGGAAATCCGTATCAAAGTGAACGTTGATATCATTTTTCGGTGCGTACCACGCCGGGATATCAATACGTGTCAGCGTAGATTCTTCTTTTGCAGTAACACCATTTGGCGCGATCCAGATATTTTGCTGACGCACGCTGCGGTTTTTTAAACTGTTCCACCAATCGTTATAGGGTGCATCAATCCATTTGGCAGTTACATTATAAAGATAACCAGGCTTAACTTCCAGGCCATTTTCCAGTCCGGTGACCACAATATTATCAATCATGACCACATGCGTCCGGCCATCTTCAAAATTGGCAAAATCCTTTAAATAGATCCGGTTATTTTTAACAACCGGGCGCACATCAAGCCAGTTATCCTTACTTCCCTGACGCACCCATTTTGATGCGTCAAGTATCTGTGTTTTTAAGGAAGCATTGTATTCAAATTCCGCTTTGGTCTCGCAACCTGGCTGACCAAGGCTGGTTACCTTAATTGAAGTTTTTCCTTCGTTTAAATTAATATCAGTCAGCGTAAGCCAGATTCCAAGTCGGTGCGGGACTTTTTCAAATCGCTGTACTTTTCCGTTCTGAATGATTTCAACGTTATAAGGTGCCAATCCACCAGCGTTGGCAGCAAGTTCAAATTGTATTTCTTTTCCAATTTGCCGGTAGCGCCTTACGGTCAGATCACAGGCATTTGACGCAGAATCGATGGTAACTGCGACCGGCAGTTCATTGGGAATTTCAACAAAAACTTTTCCTTCCGAAGGCCCATATCGCTGCCAGGCCCAGATACCCGCTCCGGTAAAAACAAGAAGCAGCGTACTGATCCAAATTATTGCTGATTTTGACAAAATGTTTTTTTTATTCAAAACTGAAAATTAACTGTGAACCGCTAAATATATATTACCACCAGCGGTAAAACAAACCAATGGAAGTGTTAAGAGAAGAAATTCCACTAGTCAGGTAATCATATTTGAATGACGTTCCCGCATATTTAACACGAACATCAGCACCAAAAGAACCGTCTTTTTTGAACAAAAATTTAGAGCCGACACCGACGCCATAAGTAGGACGGACTTTTTGTTTCTGGTCTGCTAGGCTTCCGTAATAAACGGTATAATCCAGAATACTCCCTCCGGCACTCAACTGGACATAAGGCTGAATCGATGAGCTTTTTGGTAAAAAGTGATAGTTCACAAATGCCTGAATCGGATACTGGGATACAGTTCTGGTTTGAATTGCAGAAATTGTCTGGTCACCGGAATTATAAAGCGCTCGTGGCAATCGCTGTTTGAAATAAGAATATCCGATTTCTCCGCCGATCGAAAAGGAATTTTGCAAAACCCATTCAAGAGAAATGGAATAATTTTCAAACGACGCTTTATCAATATAATCACTTTTAAACGAACCAAGCGGTATTGCACTTGTCAAACGCGCAGTTACCAGGTAAGTAGTATAACGATCGTAAGGAGAAGGCAATGTATATAATTTGGGAGCTTCTTCCTGAGCAAATGCCGGTGCAAAACCTGCCAGAAGAAAAGCGGCAATGATTAATTTTTTCATTTTGAAATAATGTTTTTGAAATTTATTTCCTGATCAGAGTCAGGAAGAATAATCCTGGTCTAATTAATTTTCAGATAGGTAGACTGACCAAAGATGGAATCAATCATTTCTGTGAAATAATCTGTGTTACCAAGTCCATCACCACGAATTTGCGCATCCCAGATTACATTCAGCGTCTTGGTTGCCGTATTTGCATTTTTCAGATCAAGCATGGAAACAGACCAGTAACTTTCGCTTGTCTGGTAGTAGGAATAATAACTTGGATATCCGTAACCATATCCACCATAATAACCGCCATAGTAGGAGGAATAGGGTGTAGAGACAACGTTTAAATAGTTATTTGTAATTCTGGCAACGGTAAGTCCTACGTCGGGTTTTTTGCTGGCAGCTACATAGGTGTAACCCAGACTTTGCATTTTGGCGATTACCGTATTTAATATTTGTTTGTCCATATCCGTCAGTGCTGTTCCGGATCTGTCATCCTCCACAACTACGACTGAATCTGCGATACTAAAAGTTTTAAATTGTTTGAAATCTATACTCTTATCATGATTTGTAATAAAAACCTGAGAGTCCAGATCTGTTAAATCACTCACCGGATCTTTGGTACAGGAAGTCAGCCAGATTGCGGCAGAAATAATTAAAAATGAAGCTTTTTTCAGCATGATGATATTTTCTGTTTTTAGTTTTTTAATAACGAATTTTAAAAATGATCATTTTACTTTTCCGTATTTAACACATTTATTTTTTCTTTTTATTTGTCAGATACTATTTATAATGACCATCTGGAACAGATTTTGGTTGTAATGATTTCAATAAAATATCAGGGTCAGATAAATTTTATTTAAACGGAATTATGTAGTTTGGAACATTGGAATTATTGCCGCCGAACTTTATTTGATTTTGTCCCGTTCGTTGTTTTATTTTAGCATTACCAAAAAATTTGTTACACAAGCTGAAATGTAATTCGAGAGTCGAACCAATTATATATGGAAACAAAAGAGGAAATTTTAAGGATCATAGATGTACTCAACGATACTTATGAAAGTGAAGAAGCCTGGTACGGTCCGTCCGTAGTTGAGGCACTGCGCGATGTTACCCCAAAAATGGCTGAGCTGAGATTAAGCTCAAACACGCACTCTATCGCAGAGATTGTTTATCACATGACAACATGGAGAATATTTGCCGTGCGCAAAATCCAGGGTGACGAAGAATTTGATATTAAAACACAGGATAAAGACTGGAAAAAGTTTCCTATTGTTGACGAATTTGAGTGGGAAGCTATTCAGATGGAGCTTAGCTTGTCGCAGGAAGAGCTGATTTCTGAGCTTGAAAAAATAGAAAATGACAGTTTTCTGGAAGATTTTGTACCCGGAAGAGATTATTCATACTATACAATGATCCATGGTGTGATACAGCACGATGTATATCATGCCGGACAGATAGGCCTGATCAAGAAGGCTTTGAAGGGGATGCAGCTGGAAGAGGAAGATGATTTTGGCGCATTCGACGACCGTGCAAATTTTGGTGGCAGTGACGATTATTATTGATCCAACTTGTAGAAAATTTTGTATTTCTTAGAAACTTTGTGTTAAATACTAAGAAAAAATTCTATTTTGCATAATAATTGAAGGTAGTATTCATCGAATACAATCTCTTTAATGGTGTGGATATATGTCAAAAAGCCATTCGGTTCATCGAGTGGCTTTTTTTATGAAATGTCTGAAATCTGTGCCACATTTGATAGATTTTTCAGAAAAACCCTAAGCGTATGAAAATATTAGTTGTAGAAGATGAGCCAAAACTGGCTGGATTTTTAAAACGCGGTCTTGAAGAACAATCGTGGGAAGTGGAACTTGCCTATGACGGTCAGGTTGGTAAAAAAATGGCGTCTAATTACAGGTTTGATGTAATTATTCTGGATGTAAACCTGCCATTGCTCAATGGATACGATTTGGCAAAGCAACTTAGAAATGATGGTTTGGCAACGCCAATTTTGTTTTTGACAGCACTCGGTACGATTGATGACAAACTGGATGGTTTTGAAGCAGGCGGTGACGACTATCTTGTGAAACCCTTCGAATTCAGGGAGTTGATCGCTCGTATTAAAGTTTTATCACAAAGAAACAGTAACCGTGAGCAGTCGAGCCAGATATTAAAACTTGCTGATCTGGAATTGAATCTTGACGAGAAAGTAGCCAGGAGAGCCGGCAACCGGATTGACCTGACCGCCAAAGAATTTGCGCTGCTGGAATATCTGATGCGAAACCGGGGGAGGGTAGTATCAAGAGTTGATATTGCAGAACAGGTATGGGATATCCGATTTGACACAGGTACCAATGTTATTGACGTGTATATCAACTTCCTACGTAAAAAAGTTGATAAGGATTACACAACAAAATTAATCCACACGGTTGTTGGAATGGGTTATATTTTTAAGGAAGAATGAACATAAAAACCCGTCTTACTTTACTCTTTACCATGCTGGTTGGTTCCATCATGGCTCTTTTCTGTTTGTCGATTTATTATTTCTATGATCAATACCGGGAAAAACAATTTTATTCTTTCCTGAATGAACGTGGACAAACAATTGCTCAGTTGGTGGAGGCCAGTAATGGGATAAGTAAGGCGGATATTGCCAAAATTGAAAAAGAAAATAATACTGTATTGCTGGATGAAGAAATAACGATCTATGACGGTTCGGATTCAGTAATTTTTAACAGCGGCTCCTATGAATTCATCCTGTCGCATCAAATGCTGACTGACGCCAGAAGCGGACGGGAAATACATACGAAACATGCCAAAAAAGAAGTAATTGTCATACGCCATATTTTGCAGGATCACCGAAAACCCTGGGTTGTGGTGGCCATTGCAAATGATCATCTTGGGACAAATCAACTACAACGATTGCGTGAGATTCTGGTAATTGGATGGCTGCTTTCGCTGATTTTGGTGGGTGTCGCCGGATGGCAGTTTGCAACCGATGCCATAAAACCGGTTTCTGATATTATCGCGCAGGTAAACAACATTTCCGCGGGAAACCTTCATGATAAAGTTTCAGTTGGACGTGAAAAGGATGAGCTGGCACTGCTTGCCCAAACGTTCAATCTCATGCTGAACCGGCTTGAAATCGCTTTTGTGGCCCAGAAGAATTTTGTTTCACATGCCTCCCATGAATTACGTACACCACTGGCGTTAATTATGAGCGAAGTGGAAGTTACCCTTATGAAAGCCCGAAATGTTGAATATTACGAGGAAGCTTTAAAGGGAATTCTGGAAGAGGTTAAGGAAATGAACGAGTTGGTCAGCAGATTGCTTGAACTGGCGAGAACAGAAGAACACGCATTTCGTGTTACGTTTTCAAAAATCAGGATTGATGAAGTTTTGTGGCAGGCACAAGCATCTATTCAGCAAAAAAATCCGGGTTATCAGGTGCATATCAACTATGACCAGATTCCGGAGAATGAAGAAGAATTATTACGCTATGGAGACGAAAGTCTTTTAAGAACAGCATTCATGAATCTCATGGACAATGCCTGTAAATATTCTGACAACCATAGTGTTAATGTATTTCTTGAAATTCACAAAGACCTTATCAAAATTTCTTTCAAAGATGTTGGCATGGGCATTGCCGCAGCAGAACTACCTTATGTTTTCGACACTTTTTACCGCAGTGCCACAACGATGAGCAAAGCCGGTTATGGTATAGGTTTGGCGCTTACAAAACGAATTATCAACATGCAGGGCGCAAGTATCGAGGTCGAATCAAAAGTAGGCCTTGGAAGTACATTTACGCTCAAATTCCCCCCTTTCTGAAAGTATCTTTCTTTTTAATTCGTTTTTAATTCTGCATTAATCTGACTTTAACAAGGTCTGAGGTCATTTGTATCATAAAATCGCTCAAAAGGATTTTGATATGACTGGTTTTCAATGTATAAACTTTTGATACCAGAGAATGCAGTAATTAAATTGTCGCAATTTTACTGATTCAAAGTAGGCAATAAAGGTCTGGCCGCAGGACTTGTTGTCGTTTTAAATTGAAGAGTTGTTGAGTTTAATGATTTTGCTGATTGAAGAAAGTGGTGAAATATAAGTCATTAGTATTGGAATAGTAAAAGTGTTTTAGACAGCCCTTATGGCTAAAAAGATAATCCGTTTTGATATTGACCTGAGAACGGAAATAGAAACTGATAGCAAGGCTATCTACGCTGTTCAATTTTATTGGCGGCATGAAAGACTCAACGCTTAACTTGTAATAAGTTAAATTGAGAGGTGAGTAGTAAGACAAAAAATGGCCATCGAGTTTCGATGGCCATTTTTTTTTTGCTTGAAAATTTGAAGTCCGTGGTAGTAGGTACTGTCCATTTTTAATTTGGTATGATTTCAATTTTTTGGCTCTTCAATCATCAAGCCGGGCAACGATTCCGGATATTCTTCTCTAATAAATTCAATTATTTTTTCCCGGACCAGACAACGCAGATCGAATGCTTGTGAAGAATTCCTGGCGGACATAATTGCCCGAACAACCATAAACTGTGCCTGCGTATCCGTAACCTGCAATGCCCAGGATTTTCCATCCCAAAGAGGCGTATTCAACAGGATTTCTTCCAGTTTTTTACGCAATTTCTCGACAGGTGTGTGGTAATTTAAATTGAAAAATGCAGTACCAATCAGGCTGCTGTCATTTCGCGTCCAGTTTTGAAAAGGTTTTTCAATGAAATAAGTTATTGGTAAAACCATCCGTCGCAGATCCCAGATATTAACAACGACATAGGTAAGATTTATTTCTTCAATCCGTCCCCATTCACCTTCAACGATCACAACATCGTCAATTTTGATCGGTTGGGTAAATGCGATTTGAATACCGGCCAAAAGATTTCCAAGCGATTTTTGTGCAGCAAAACCAATAATTACGCTGACAATACCAGCCGAAGTAAGAATCCCAACTCCATATTGACGAACACTGTCAAAACTCAGGAGTAATATAGAAACACCAAAAACGATTGTCAGAATGATGACAATGCGTTTTACAAATTTGATTTTGGTGTAAAGTTTTCTTGCTTCATTGTTATCCGGCGTGTCAAAATCCAGTTTGTCGATCAGGATTTTTTCAATGATGATAACGATCCTTGTCATCAGCCAAGTACTTACCGCAATCAGCGCTATTTTGCTGATTCCATGCGTGAATTCATACCTGGGATGTGATTCTGTATAAGTTTTGGTAATTAAGGTTGTGATCAGCAGCGGAATGAAAAAATACAGAACGCTGGTTTGGTTCTGATGAATTGCCCGGATAACGGGCCATTCCTTTTTTCTTGCAGTAATCGCAATTGTTTTTACAAGGACCAAACTAATTACCAAACCAATAAGCGTGGCCATTAAAATGATCAGCCAAGGAGAGTTTTTGTAATCCAGTAATTCCAGAAAATTATTCATT
Source organism: Dyadobacter subterraneus (assembly GCF_015221875.1). Taxonomy (NCBI): domain Bacteria; kingdom Pseudomonadati; phylum Bacteroidota; class Cytophagia; order Cytophagales; family Spirosomataceae; genus Dyadobacter; species Dyadobacter subterraneus. Next base: position 5,672,184 of record NZ_JACYGY010000001.1, on the reverse strand, counting down.
GCTTATTGTTCTGTGAGCCGCGCCACGATCATTCCCGTATGTTTGGGAACTGATGCCACGTATTCCGCTAACGGCAGGGTAGATAAAATTACTTTTTTTCCTGCCAGCGATGCATGCAATAAGTATGCGCGGTTTCCGATTTTTGTAATAATGCCCATATGATTGCAATCAAGGCCTTCAACAGACGAGGTAAATGCAACAATATCTCCGTCACGCAGCATAGGCTCTGCTTTTTGAAGAGATGCTTTTGGAATGTAAGAATATTCCCTGCTATTGATAATATTTTCCTGCTCCTTGATTTTTTCCCAAACCTCGGTATTATCCAGCGCAGGATAAAAATTCGCATGCGTTGACATGAAATTTATTTCCTTTTTGTAAGGTATACCGCCGACTTTGGATGTTATGTCTTCCAGGCGGCCACGTTTTTGATTTTCATACATCCAGTCCAAAACATAGTGCAGGCGTGAAGGATAACCATCAATTACACCATCTCTATACCGGATTTTTGTGAGTTCTGTTTTGTAGCCCTCATAATTCAGATTTTCACTTTTGGCAATGGCCAAGGCAATTGAACTTTCAACAAGCGTGGTACAATCCAGTCCGTCAAACTTGCAGACCAGCCTTTCTATTGGATTTCCTTCCAGCGTACTTGCAACGTATGGAGTACCCAGAAAAGATTCTGCCATTCGTAAAGTTTGAGTTCCCAGGTCGCCATTGCCGGGAAGCTCCATTTTCTGGGTAAAAACTTTCTGTGTGGCTAATTGCGCCTTTGATTCTTTTGAAAAAAATATCAATAATGAAAACGTGAATAATTGTAAAAAAGCCATTCTTATTTTCATTGCAGGTAATAATTTACCGCTGTTCATAACGTGATAATCTTTAGGAGAAATTATTTTTAACAATAAAGTAAATTTTGTGCAATATCTATATCGCCCAAGCCATCAAAAGCGCGATTTAAAACAAATTTATCATATTTTGGAAATATAATGGTCTTCATCAAAACTACTTCTTTTATCACTTTGGCATCTATCTGTTAACAAACGCTTCGGGCAGCTCGTCATTGCTGGCGGCCGGTTCTTTAACTGGAAAAAAGAATGCAGAACCATGGTGAAAAAATTGCCACGAAAGATTTCCTAACAAACTTTTCACTTCGCTGAATTTTGCATTGCGTGATTTCAGAGCGAAGGCGATTGAAAGTCCGAAACTCACCAGTACGTTCATCATACCGATACAGGAAATTCCGATGATGGAATTAATCCACAAATCCGTTGAAATATGGCTATGCAATCCGGCAAAAGCGAGCCCGAAATTTCCGGATGCAAATGTAATGTGTCGGATATCGAGCGGTAAGCCTAATGTAAAACCAACAGCACTGGTTGATCCGAGAAATACACCAAGAGCAAAATTTCCTGCCAGAGCACCAAAATTGTGTTCAAGATATGTAGCAATCCGATTTAGTTTTTCCTGTCCAAAAAACCGGATCAGGCCGGGATGACTTTTTATTCTTAAAGTATATTTGTCATAAATCCATTTATTTTCATAATATCCTGAAATTAAACCGGATACCATTAAATATACACCGGCAAGTGCAGCATGCGGAATCGCCAGACTTTCCCAAACATTCAGTTCCCCGATCAGTTTTATAGCTTTTGCGGCATCCGCAATGTGGTATCCATAAACGTAATAATAAATCCTGTCGAGCCCGTATGCGACTGGAAAAGCGATTGCCGCATTTCCTACCAGTGAAATAAACTGACTGCGAATAAGCCGGATCAAAAGCTGTGTTGTTGTTTCCAGCCAATTAGGATTTTCTCCGTTATTGCTAAGATTTGCCGCAATCGTAGAAGCCGTCATTGCGGGCTGTTTGGTTGCGATGGTAAAGCCAAGTATATGGATCAGCATGAAACCGATCGAATAATTCATGCTGTAAAAAAACGCTTCCCAAAAAATGGGCAGGTGCTGAAAATACAATCTTGTTTTGTTACAGCATAATAAACCAACAACCACACCGCCGCCCAGAGCTCGTCGAAATAATTTCCAGTATCCTGCTTTGTCCGAAGAAATATAATGTTCACCCGTTTTGGAAGTATTTTCAATAACCTTGAAAGTCAGTAATTCCAGATTGATGGAAAAATGTTTTCTCAGGCTATATTTTGTGTTTTCAGCATAAACAAATTCTTTTAACAAATGTGTGATAATAAGCCATTGTCTGGCTTTTTCATCGGTTTGCAGTAAATCAAGCAACTGCGTCAGACGTTTGAGATATTGTTCAAGCTGCCTGATCAGCGCGGTCAGTTGAAGACTTATTCCAAAAAGATCTTTGTGTTTATAGATGTAAGTAACCTGGCTTTTGCACTGGTTAATCATTACCAGAATATGTTTGTAATCATTATCCCGGTCTTCATTTTTGTAGTCGGACTGGTTTAATGTTTTTTCAACATAAAGCATCACTTCCCGATTCAGTCCAAGGAAAGGCGAATCCAGATCATCCACGCGAGGGATTTTTGAAACTACTTCAGGCTCAATTCCTAAATTAGCGGCGCGTTGAGCCAGGACTAGAATAGAATTTAAAAGCTCTTTTTCTATGTAATGCGTAAGTGTCGGACTGTTTTCTCTGAAAATATCTTCAAAGAAATTACACCAGTTTTCATCCGGAATGGCTTGTACCCACTGGTAGTCTATTTTACTATCAAACAGATTGTCAAATTGCGTGCGAAGCTCTGTTTCTTCATGAACGGGAGGAAGAAATTTATAACCTAACCGGGCAAAAGCATCGGAAAAAAAGCCACGGTTTGCGCCAATTTCAGCTTCTGTAAGTAAGGAAACGAATTTGGTGGAAATGAGAATTGAATAAATCTGCTCTGCCAAAAGATCCTTTTCACGTCTGTCCATCAGAATACTGGAAAGGGTTTCTGAAAAGGGTTTGTTCTTATTCGTTTTCGCCTGAAATGAACTTCGGATGAGCTCAATAAATTTCCCAAGATAATTGATACGGTTCGGATCAAAAACGCTGCTCATAGGATAGAAAGATTTAAGCGTTTATATCGGACAAAAAATATTTTGGCCGGGCCGTAATTTCGGGATGCTGATGAAAAATATAATGTTATGCTTTTCAATAAATATCAATTTCGTTACCGGCCAGAATTAGTAAATGCCATGCCATTAACGTGAATTTAATACTTATTTTGATTGAGATAGGACTTTTGTTTCAATAGTGCAACGATGTATTGGGATAGTGAAATAAAATATCTTTTTATCTCAAACAGGAAAACCAGCCTCGGGAAATGATAATTTTTGTGTTTATCATTTTAAACCAAAAGCCAGTTTTCCTGCGTCGTTTGAGATCTTAATCTTCCAAAATTTCATAAACATAAACAGAGACCGGCGGTAACGTCAGCGCAATTCCGGTTGAAGTTATTTCTAATGGCTTGATGTTGGGTGTTAATATCAGCAATGGAAAAACCTGCTTCAAAATATAAGATCCTGTTGATTTCAGTTTCAAAGTATCGGTCCAGGCATCCTGCGGAATACGCACATTGGTATGACAGGATTTTTCTTTGTCGAAATTATAAATGAACAGAAGTTTCTGTTTGTCGGTGTAGCGCAAATAACTGTAAACGCGGGTTTTATCATAATCCTGGCTCTGTCCGTCAATATTTACCCATTGAAGGTCATAAAAACTTCCGGCATAAACAGCCTCATTTTTGGTGACGAATTTGTTCAGACTTTCATAAAAAGCATGAAGTTTTTTCTGATCGTTGCCCAGCAATTCACCATCAAATTTTCCGCCATTCGCAAATTCCTGGATTTCCGGAACACTCCAATAATCGAAAATCGTTGTCCGCCCATCTTCTCCCTGAAAACCTTCGGATGTATTTGGGTTTACACCCAATTCCTGTCCGAAATAAATCATCAAAGGTCCGGTATGTAAAGTGGCGCTAAGGGTCATGGCAGGAATCGCAATCCACGGGTCACCGGCAAAATATTTTGAGGCAATACGCTGTTCGTCATGGTTTTCCAAAAAACGCAGCATATTTTCAGAGATATCGCCGGATTCCTGCTGCCATAATCTGGTAATATCTTCAACCGTTCCGCCGCCTTCCATTAATCTGCGAAGAGAATTATAGAGGCCAACCTTGTCATACAAATAAGTAAACTTCCCGTTTCTCAGATAATTATGATATTGGGCCGGATTGTAAATTTCTGCAATGAAAATAATTTCAGGATTGATCTTTTTGATTTCCGGAATAACCCATCCCCAGAACTCAACCGGCACCATTTCCGCCATATCACAGCGAAATCCATCGACTCCCTTGGTAGTCCAGAAAGTCAGAATATCCCGCATCTTCAACCAGGTTGAAGGAATCGGATCAAAATACGTAGCATGCCCGTTCAGGTAATCTACACCGTAATTCAGTTTTATGGTTTCATACCAGTCGTACTGGCTTGGCTGCGCCTGGAATACGTCATTTCCGGTTGCTTTTGCCGGTCTTTCCATGTATGGAGCCGTAACGTTAACCGGCGGTTTATGACCTTCGGGAACGATAAAATCCTGGTTTGGAATGTAGTAAAAATTGTTGTTCGGACTAAAACTGACAGAAGTATCATCATCTTCCCCAAAATCCTTAATCCCTGCTGAACGCGCTGTATCAGAATGATATTGACGTGAAACATGATTAGGCACAAAATCGATAATCACTTTCAAATCAGAGTCATGCGTTCTTTTTACCAAAGCCTCAAACTCCTTCATCCGGTTAGCTATATCCACGGCCAGATCCGGATCCACATCATAATAATCCTTAACGGCATAAGGCGATCCCGCCATTCCCTTGACAATCAGCGGATGATCTGTTTTTATGCCAAACTCTGAATAATCAGTTAGGGTCGCGTGTTCAATAATTCCGGTATACCAGACATGCGTGATCCCGAACTTTTTAATCGCTTCCAGCGCAATGGTGGTGATGTTATTAAATTTCCCGGAGCCGTTTTCGGAGATTGTTCCGAATACTTTATTGGTTGTATTTTGATTATCAAATAATCGGGTAAAAATCTGATAGATGATATGTTTATCTTGATTTATGGCAGGCATAGCAGGTTTTCGGTGTATAAAACAAAAATACAAACAACAGGCACCGGGCTTATTATTTGTTTGAAATAAAAAGAAACGTTTCTTTGACAAGTAAAATTCGTAAGGTAGCGCTAATGTCAGGTTTATTGCTGATTATAGAATTACTTTTTTGAAATAACGTTTGATTACGTGAGCAAAACGCTCTTTTTACTATTTTGCAAGATATTAAATTTTAAAATGATATGCCGACTGTTCAAGCTTGCCTTTTTGATCTGGATGGAGTGATTGTAGATACCGCCAAATACCATTATCTCGCCTGGCGCCAGCTAGCCAACCAGTTAGGATTCGATTTAACACTGGAACAAAATGAGTTGCTTAAAGGAATCAGCCGGATGGAATCGCTGGAAATTGTGCTTGGGATAGGCGGGGTTAAATTAAGCGAAGAAGAAAAATTGAAGTTTGCTGCGGAGAAAAATGCGCAGTATCTGGAATTTTGTAAACAAATAACACCAGAGGATGCACTTCCGGGTGTACGGAATTTTCTGGATGAATTAAAAGCAGATTCAATAAAAACAGGGTTGGGATCGGCGAGTAAAAATGCCAAAACCATCCTGACAAACCTGGATATGCTTGATTACTTTGATACAATCGTTGATGGAAATCGTGCAACAAAAGGAAAACCTGATCCACAGGTTTTTTTAATGGGCGCGGAAGATTTGTCGGTTGCACCGGAACATTGTATTGTTTTTGAAGATGCAGTGGCAGGAATTCAGGCTGCAAAAGCGGGAGGAATGATTGGCGTGGGTATCGGGCAGGCCTCAGTTTTGACGGAAGCAGATTATGTGATGCCCGGTTTTGATGGCGTCACAGTGAAAGATCTCTTCGAAAAATTAAAATAACAGTACAACCAGAATTCGAACTGCCAAAACTAACCGCCAAAAGCTGAAAGCCAATAGCTAAAACCAATGAAGAACTACATAACACACGACGAATGGAGTATTGTGGAAGATGGTTTCCATGCTGCTAATAATGAAATCACGGAAAGTCTGATGAGCCTCGGCAACGGTCGAATGGGCCAGCGGGGGAATTTTGAAGAACAATATACAGGAAAAACTTTACTGGGAAATTACGTCGCCGGCGTTTATTTTCCTGATAAAACCAGAGTTGGCTGGTGGAAAAACGGCTATCCGAATTATTTCGCCAAAGTACTTAATGCTTGTAACTGGACAGGAATTGACATAAAAATAGGAGATGAAACACTTGATTTAAATACTTGTCAGGTTGAAGATTTTCGCCGGGTGCTGAATATGCAGGAAGGGACGCTGGAACGTATTACCACGGTTCAGCTTGCCAGCGGAAAACGGTTGAAAATCTATTCCAAGCGGTTTTGTAATATGGTAGATGACGAATCCGGAGCGATACAGTATTCAATTACGCCGCTGGATTTTACGGATACTTTTACGGTTACGCCTTATCTGGATGGAAATATTAGTAACCGGGATTCTAATTATGACGAAACTTTCTGGAATGAAATCCATAAGGAAACCAGTTTTTCAGAGGGTTATCTTGTTTTGGAAACGAAGGAAAATCCATATGGTGTAGAACAATTTCAGGTGGCAACAGGGATGGCTTTTGATATAAAAATCAATGGCTTGAAAACCGATTACCAATCCTTACCAGCGCGCCGTGAAAAATATGTTGCCGGCGTTGTGCATATTGAAGTGAAGGAAGGCGATGAGTTGACGATTTTTAAATATGCGGTCAATTTGTCGTCAACCAATTATGAAAAAGATCAGCTGATTCCGGAAGCTAAGTCCTATATCAAACGCATTTCTGAAAAAGGTTTTGCGCAATTGTATGCGGAACATGTTAAAGCCTGGGCTGATAAATGGGAGAAAAATGACATTACCATTGAAGGTGATATTGCTGCGCAACAAGGAATCAGGTTTAATATTTTCCATTTAAACCAAACTTACACCGGAGAAGATGAACGGTTAAATATTGGCCCGAAAGGATTTACCGGGGAAAAATATGGTGGAAGTACCTATTGGGATACGGAGGCTTATTGCATCCCGTTTTATCTTTCAACAGCGGATGAAAAAGTTGCCAGAAATCTGCTCGTTTATCGTCATAAACATTTGCAGAAAGCCATTGAAAATGCAGAAAAACTAGGATTTAGCGGCGGTGCTGCACTTTATCCAATGGTGACTATGAATGGTGAAGAATGCCATAATGAGTGGGAAATTACCTTCGAAGAAATCCACAGGAACGGCGCTATTGCTTTTGCGATTTATGATTATGTAAGATATACAGGAGACGAAAGTTATTTGTCGGAATATGGACTTGAAGTTTTGATCGGAATTTCCAGATTCTGGAAACAGCGGATTACCTGGTCGGCTGAGAAAAAACAGTTTGTTATGCTCGGCGTCACCGGGCCTAATGAGTATGAAAATAATGTCAATAACAACTGGTATACCAATTACATCGCGTGCTGGACGCTTCGTTACACGCTGGAAGTGATCAGCAAACTTTGGGGTACCGAGCGTTTGAATGAAATCATTTTCCAGACTCATTTCAACCTGAATGGTGAAATGGCAGATTGGAAAAATATTGTTGACAACATGCATTTTCCTTATGATCCTGAAAAACAGGTTTATTTGCAGCAGCAAGGATTTCTGGATAAGGAAATATTAACCGTAAACGATATTGCAGATCATCGTCCAATTAACCAGAAATGGTCGTGGGACAGGATTTTGAGATCTTGTTTTATCAAACAAGCGGATGTTTTGCAAGGTTTGTATTTGTTTGAAGATGACTTTTCAACTGAGGAAATCAAACGGAATTTTGAATTTTATGAGCCGATGACGGTTCATGAATCTTCACTTTCTCCTTGTGTACATTCCATTCTTGCAGCAAAGATCGGTTTGAAAGAAAAAGCCTACGAAATGTACGTGCGCACTTCGCGACTTGATCTTGACGATTATAATAACGATACCGAAGATGGATTACACATTACATCTATGGCTGGCACATGGATGAGCGTTGTGAAAGGTTTTGCCGGTCAGCGTGTGAAAGATGGCGTATTGGTTTTAAATCCATACATTCCGGAACAGTGGAATTCTTATTCTTTCAGGATCGGTTTCCGTGGCGCTTTGCTTCGGGTTGAGGTAACGCAGGAAGGCGTGGCGGTTGAAAATATTTCGGATCATGATGTTACTATTTTGATAAAAGGAGAACCTCTTCTGATAGCTGCCAATTCGACAGAGAGAAAATAATTAATTTAAGATAAATCAGTATTTTATTGATCCGGTGAACTTGTGTTTACCGGATCAATAAAATATACTTTATCATGCAAAAATTTCCTCACCTCTTTTTCTTCATTCTTCTATTAAGTTTTCAGGTCAATTCTCAAAGTTTAAACACGCTTTCTGCACAAGAGAAAAAAGAGGGCTGGAAACTGCTTTTCGATGGGAAAGATTACAAAGGCTGGCATGCGTATGGCGCCAAGGAAGTTGGTCCGGCATGGATTGTTGAGCAGGGAGCAATTAAACTGAATGTTCCTGAACGTGCAGGAAACAAGGCAAAAGGCGGCGGGGATATTGTAATTGATGAAGCCATAAACGGCGATTTTGAATTTAAAGCTGAGTGGAAAGTCAGTAAATATGCTAATAGCGGTATTTTCTTTTTTGTAAAAGAATTGCCTCAATATAAAAACATGCATGACACAGGGTTGGAACTTCAGGTTATTGACGACAAGATTTATGAAGGCGCCAAGGAAAATACGCACCGCGCCAGCGATTTTTTCAGTGTCGCCAATGCACGTTTAAGAGAAGGAAATCCGGAAGGGGAGTGGAATCAGATTCATTTTATTATTCAGAAAAATAAATTGACAGTTTTCCAGAACGGATTTATGGTTCAGGAACATGACCTTGCAGGAGCCGACTGGAAACAACGTATTGCGAATAGCGGACTAAAAGCTGCACCGATCGCAAAAGGATCTTTCACCGGAAGAATTGGTTTGCAGGATTGGGGGAGTACCGTTTGGTACCGCAACATTAAATTGAAAAAGTTGTAAAACATTCTTAATAAGTATATAGCAAGAAAAAATTAGACAAAAGAATTATAATGCCACGGTCAATAAGTAATTTTTGATAATGTTGTTCATTTATAGTACGTTAGTAATCGCGCTAGCCCATGGGTCATGATAAGGAAGATTACCCGCTCGTTCTTGATCGTTATGTCGGTGATGTTTTTGGTTTGTGTAAAACAGCCAGCATCAGCGCAGGATTTTAGTGCTTGCCAGCGATACCTGAAAGATTTGCTGGTTATTTTCAACCGCTCCTTCGAAGAAAATAATCCTGCATTATTAAAAACACCTGAGTACCAATATCAGCTACGCGAACTTCAGGCTGAATATTTAAAATACGACAAGCAATCTTTTATGCCGTCAGATTCTGTTCAGCGGCTGAATAATGAGGCGATTGTACTTGCGCTTTCCGGAAGTTATTTAAAAGCACTGCATATTCTGGAATCTGTCGACATGTCGGGGCAGGATGCTCAGCTGCAATACAACAGAGGCTTGTTCAATCTTTTGAGCCGGAAATTTCAGGCTGCGCGAGATGATTTTTCCAACGTATCCAATCATTCTTACAGCGTTGTAAATTCTATCGTCGCCTACGGAAAAGAAAAGAAATTCTCGGATGGTCTTAGCTTTGCCCAGGCAAACCAGCAAAAGAATTCTGAGGGGAAATGGAGTTATAATGTTGGCTTGATCTACAAAAAAACCGGACTTCTTCCAGAAGCCACTGATGAATTCTCAAATGCTATCAAGCAAAAAGACGAGATTATGGCTTATCGCTTGCAGCGTGGCGATATTTTGATGCGCACCGGAAATCAGAAAAAGGCGGTCAAGGATTTTGAAAAAGTTGCCCGCAAACATGCCAAAGCGCAAATCCGATATGCCAATGCCTTACTTGCGTTAAACCAGTTTGGAAATGCCAAGGCAGTTTTTGAAAGGTACCTGGAAAGTGATGACAAAACATTTCGGGGCGACGCTTATCTGGGCATTGCTCATGCGTTTTACGGACTAAACCAGATCAGAGAAGCGCAGCAATATTATCGTCTGGCTTCAACTATCAAGCGCGAAACGCCTGCTTTGCTTTCAGGTATTGGCAACACCCATTTATCCAACCACGATTATCAATCGGCATTTAATTCCTTTGACCGCGCCATAAAAAAGGATACTTCTTACTTACCTGCTTATCTGGGAAGAGCTGTTGCGCATTATGGAATGAAACAGTTTGAACTCACGTTAGCGGATTTCAAAAAGGCGGAATCGATCATGGATCCGGAAAATAAATTTTACGCGGATTTGTTCGTCACACGTGGTTTTACACAATATTATTTGAAAAAATCAAAGGAGGCGCAGGACGATTTTACTACCGCAATCCGTCTGGATGGAGCACGCTATGAGGCTTTGGCAGGTATGAGCAGCATCATGATTGATCAGAAAAGGTATTCTGAGGCTGGCCAATTTTTGAGCAAAGCGCTTAATTATGAACAGAATTATGACCGTATGTGGAGCAATTATGGAAACCTGCTTTTACATTTTGATATGTTTAAGAAAGGTTATAATGTTTTCAAAAAAGCCATTTCCCTTAATTCTGAAAATATTAAAGCGCAAAATGGATGGGGCGTAACTTTGCTTGAAAATGATCAGCTTGATAAATCCATGGCGTTGTTTGACAGTCTGGTAAAGGAAAATCCGGAATTGCCTTATTTGTATAACAATCGCGGCATTGTACAGGCTTACCTGGGAAATCGTCATGAGCAGCGTCGTCAGATTGAAGATGCAAATGCCCGGTATGAAAACTCATTTCTCGATTTTAAAATGGCCATGGAAGTTGCACCTGCCCGGAAATTTTATAATGTAAATCAAGGAAATGTCTACAAATACTGGCAGAAATATGACGAAGCTTCATTGAGCTATCAGACCTATCAGGATAAGAGTGCGCTTAATAATACCGCTGTCATGTACGCGGGACAACAGAAAATGAAGGATGCGAAATATTACCTTGGCGTAGCGATTGAAATTGATTCTTTACACCGTGTATTTCAGTATAACATGAATATTCTTGTGAAGGGAAAACAAAATGAAATGATGAAGCTGGTTGCTTCGGCGGGTGATGACGGACCTTTTGCAGATATTGGCATAAAATACAGCAGGGATGGTTTTGTGACGATCTATCTTTATGACTACGAATATGATACGTTGGCGTTCAAAGGAAGACATTATATGCCGTTGCCCGTAGCTGAGTATAAGGAGGATTATTTTATACCGGAATACGATTTCAAATTTCTTCCATACCCGAAACATAAAGATATGGTGAAAACTAAACGAGGGAAGTATAAATCACAGAAAGTTAAAATGCCTGGTAAAAAGGCCCGAAGCGGGACGCAGTGCCCTGTTTTCTAATTCTATTTATTCCTAAATAGAATATTATATTCCCCTGTGTATTAATCTCCACAAAGGTGTGATTTGGTTGCCCATTTCGGGAAATGAGTTGAAATTGGATGGATTAAGAATGGATTTCGATCCTAATCCTGAGGGAAAAGATTTTTGACTTCAACAAAACTAATAGGCTTGTCAAGAAAATAATCGGCGCCTTTTCTTAGTGCTTCTTCACGAAGATTCGTCATAGCACTCATCATAACTACTTTTCGATTGTAAAATTTCCCGCTGTTTTTAATTTGTTCTATCTCATTAATTCCTTTCCCGTCAGGTAAGTTATTGTCGATAAAAACCCACTCAGGATTCAGTTGATTGATAAAACTAATGCCTTCATGAAGTGTGGTAGCTATTTTTACTATGTCAGGAGCTTTTACATTAAGTTGTTTAACCAAAAAATTGCGCATCAGTATCCCCAAATCTTTTTCATCTTCAATAATTACAATTTTCATGGTTACAATCTAAAATAAGTAGTCAGTAAAATTTGGAGTCAGTGGTTAGTAGTTTTAACGTTTACTTAAATGTCCCCTTCACACTTTTCATAAATTATTAAATTTCACTGACAATAACCTTGCCATATTATTTGTATAATTTCAAATCAAAACCTGCACAGATTAATTTAATCCGAGTTTTCGGAAAGCTCTTCCCCATCTTGTAGAACCCCGTCCCATTTATGTATAGTAGTAATTTTGATTTTTAAAACCGAAATGAGCTTTCTCATTGATAATTTAATTGATCACATTGTATAATCAATTGATTTTTAAATTGTTATAAATATTAGCACCCGAATTTGCAAACCCGGGTACAAGATTTTAGCCAATTAGTTTTATCATCAATTAATTTATCAAAAACCATTATTAAAAAAATATTATCATGGTAAACAGTAAAGTGTTTTGGGGAATTGTAACAGCTGCGGCTGCCGGTGCGGTAATAGGGATGCTTTTTGCGCCTGAAGAAGGAACTCAGACTCGCAAAAAGATTAAGAAGAAAACAAACAGTTTGGCAAGTGAATTGATCGATGCGCTTGAAAAGAGCAAACAAAAGGCTGGCGAAACGGCTGATGATCTTAAAGCGAAGGGTGAGCAATACAAAAATGATTTCAAAGACAAAGCAGAAGAAGTTAAAGAAGATGCTGCTGACGAATTTGACAAATATAATTAAGAAATGTCCGGGTGGTAAAATATTATCACCCGGATTGAATAACCAAACTTATTACACTTCATCTCATGAAAACTCAAAAAATAAATAAGGAAAAAGTAGAAGATTCACTTCATACCGCCTCTTCCTATGTGAAGGATTTGTTTGGTGCAACTGCGCCAGGCGGACTTGCCGGAAAAGGAATTGAAATGGGTGTTGGTGCTGCACTGGCAAAAACTGTTTTGAAACGTTTGCCTGTCCCGCTCAACTTTATCGCACCGATCCTTGTTGAAAAAGTTATTTTGAAACACGGTGTGGAACAGGGCAGGGAGATTCTCCTGAAAGGTTTAAGATGGATCAAAAAAGCTACCGATGAAGAAATTCCTTTTGAACCTGTGTTTGATAAATAATTAGAGGATTTTCGGAACCAGACTTTTAAATTAATTCAGCAAAGATTCTGCTGGAAGATATATATAAAAATTTGCTCCATTTTGTCCGGTACTTTCTGCAAAGATATAGCCATTATGGTTTGACACTACTCTCTTGCAAATTGCGAGACCTATTCCGGTCCCGGCAAATTCATGCTGCCCGTGCAGTCTCTTGAAAATTATAAAAATCTTCTCGGCAAATTCTTTTTTGAAACCGATTCCGTTATCACTAATCTTGATCTGATGGAATTGAATGTCGCTGTGTGATGGTTTAATTCCAGGAATAATTTCTCCTTCAACCAGACGATGAGTAATCCTGATAACAGGCCGGATATTTTCCTGGTGATATTTTATGGAATTGGAAAGCAGGTTTTGAAAGAGCTGGACCATTTGTGAGCCATATCCTTCAATGGTTGGGAGAACCTCAGCATGTATTGTTGCCTTATTTTCCAAAATCATTTCAGACAAATTTGATTTTGCATCAGACAACGAATTGTTGAGGTTAACCATTTTTACTTCCGCACCTGTTTTAACAATTCTTGAAAAGGCAAGCAAATCGTTAATCAATAACTGCATACGCTGGGCAGATCCGTCGATCTTGGCCAGCATCATAAAAATTTCTTCCGAAACTTCATTTTTATATTTGCTAACAAGTCGATCCGAAAATGATCGTATCTTCCTCAGCGGCTCCTGCAAATCATGGGATGCTACATATGCAAACTGTTCCAGTTCGCTATTTGAGCGGTTCAGATTTTCGATTTTATTTTCAAGATCCACCCGGTAAAATTTATTTCTCCTTAATTCGCGATCCAGAAGAACAAAAGCTGAGGAAAGGAAAACAATTGCTACAAGCATAATGATCCAGTTATATCTATAAACCTGAGCGGTATAATTTTCCCGGCTTTGCATACGGTTGTACATGAGCTGATCCTCTACATGACGCATTCTGACAATGAGTTTTGTCATAGAATCTACCTCTGCATTTTTTCTTTTTGACAGAACAAAAACAATAGCCGTATTGAGGGTATTTCCTCCTGTTGTCAATCGGTTTGTATAATTTTCAAAATGAGTATAATGTCCTTTAAATACGCTTAATCTTTTACGCTGTGCATGATTTCCGTTCATGAGCGAATCAAGTTTAAGCGTTAACGGAGGTATGATTTTAAGCGCGGCAAGAGTTTTGTTTATGTAAGCGGTATCTTTTAAAAATAAAAAGCTGTTGGTATGGTGAGTCGTTTCATAAATTGCAGATGAAATCTGATGGAGTCCGCTGATAACCCTTTGTGTCTGATTAACCTTTTCAGAATAATTGATAAGTTCCCGGTTAATTTCGTTGTAACTGTATGATAGAGCAATGATTAGTAACAGTGAGGTGCCAAACAGGAATCTGGTAATTAATGAAAGCGAATGTTCACTAAGCGTACGGTTGAGGAGAGAAAAGGTAGAAAGTTTCATAAATAAGCGTTGTGTGAAAAATCTACATTTCGAATTAATATACTCAGTCTGTGGAAATATGTACGCAATATTCGGATTTTGCTGATCATGGTTAAGTAAGTTAGGATAAAGTATAGTAAATTTAAAAGATGTATGTAGTAAGTCAACTAGAGGGACCCTTTTGATGTTAAGTTTCGGTGACAATCCGAAATATACCAGGTTTCAATTCAAACGATATCATTAAAGAGAACTTTTAATATTACAATTAATTGCTATATGCAAAGACAAACGCAGACGCAACGACAAACCCTTAAATATTCTCCTCTTCAGATTCAGATGCTGAATTTATTGCACCTGACCACTATGGAGCTTGAGCAAAGAATTAAAGAAGAATTAGAGGAAAATCCGATACTGGAAGAGGGTAAGGAAGATACAGCTTCAGAAGATACAGCAGATGAATTTCAGGATGCCGACGATGCCGGCACTTCAGGGGAAGATGACTATCCGTCGGTTCAGGATTATCAGGACTGGGATGAGTTCAGAGACGACGATATACCGGACTATAAAACTTATGCAAATAATCAGTCGGCTGATAACGAATTGTATACCCGCCCAATGGTGGAATCAATTGGTTTCAGAGACGATCTGAAGCAGCAGGTGCATTTTTTAAGATTGGATGAAAGACAGCAGCTTGTTGCAGATTTTATCCTTGATTCGCTGGATGAAGATGGGTTCCTGAGACGAGAAAGTGAAGTAATTGCTGACGACATTTCATTTGCCAACAGCATGTTCATTGATACGGAAGAAGTGGAAATGATGCTGAGAGTAATCCAGCAGCTGGATCCTCCCGGAATTGCTGCCAAGGATTTACGCGAATGTCTGCTGATTCAGCTTCAGCGTATTGAAAATCAGGATGAATGTTGGGGATGGGCTTACAAGATTGTTTCCGATACGTTTGATGAGCTGGGTTCAAGGAATTATGATAAGATCATGCGTGTTTTAGGCATCGATGAAGAATGCCTGAAAAAGGCCATTCAGCTTATTACTACTCTTAATCCAAAACCAGCATCCGGCCTTAGAAACGATACGCTTGTTAATGAAAGTATCAAACCGGATTTCATGCTGCGATATATTGAAGACAGTGAAATTGAAGTGCAGCTGACCTGGGGAAACAGCCCGGCGTTACGTCTGAATAAATTATTTACCCAAATGGCAGAACAAAAAATTGATAAGGCAACGAATCAGTTTTTGAAAAACAAAATGAATTCTGCCAAATGGTTTATTGACGCCATCAAGCAGCGTGAAAATACAATGCTTAGCACGCTAAGAGCGATCGTCAAACTGCAATATGAATATTTCCAGACGGGTGATATCAAGAAACTCCGCCCGATGATTCTTAAAGATGTGGCAGAAATTATTGATATGGATATTTCCACCGTATCACGCGTTACCACAAATAAATATGTACAGACACCTTTCGGAATTGTTTTATTGAAAGACTTATTTACAGAAGGTGTTACCAATGAGGATGGTACAGAAGTATCAAACCGTGAAATTCAGGAAGCGATTCGTGAAATCACGGCAGCTGAAGATAAACGGCATCCATACAATGATCAGCAAATTACCGACTTATTATCAGAAAAGGGTTATTCCGTTGCTCGCCGCACTGTAGCCAAATACAGAGAGCAATTAAATATTCCAACCGCACGTTTGCGGGTTACCATTTAATTAAGAAAGCACTTATTCCACATGAAAAAAATAGTAGTGGTCGATGACGAAGCGGATATTTGCTTCTTGTTAAAAAGATTTTTGTCAAAGAATGATTTTATTGTTGAAACAGCACTGACCGGAAAAGACGGGCTTGCGCTAATTGAATCTTTCGAACCGGATCTTGTCATGACGGATTTCCGATTGGGCGATATTACCGGTACAGAACTTCTGAATGCGATCAAATCCAAGCGCCCTCATGTGCCGGTTTTGATTATCACAGGATATTCTGACATAAAGATTGCGGTAAACGTAATGAAACTGGGGGCGTATGATTACATCACAAAACCTCTTTTTCCGGATGAAATATTAGTTACTGTTAAAAAAGCCCTTGCAGATGCAGAGGCGGAAAGAACAGGCGAAACAGAATATGTAACTTCTGGCAGCAATTCAGATTCTGTTGCGCCAAAAGCAGCCCGTAAAACTTCTCACAAGATGAAAGCGGGTTACGTAATGGGACAGAGCGAAGTTTCGGATAACCTTTTCCGCCAGGTTGATCTTGTTGCTCCTACCAATTTCAGCGTAATTATTTATGGAGAAAGTGGTTCAGGAAAAGAAGCAATTGCGCAGGAAATACATAACAGATCACGCAGAAAGGATATGCCATTCGTGGCAATGGATTGCGGTGCTATTTCAAAAGAACTTGCCGGCAGCGAGCTTTTTGGTCATGAAAAAGGATCTTTTACAGGAGCTTTACAAACCAAAATTGGTCACTTTGAAATGGCAAATGGCGGTACTTTGTTTCTTGATGAAGTTTCCAATTTGTCATATGAAATTCAGGTTGCATTGTTACGTGTAGTGCAGGAGCGTAAAATGCGCCGTATAGGTGCGTCGAAGGAAATTGAACTAGATGTTAGAATCATTGTAGCAAGTAATGAAAGATTGCTGGATGCGGCCAGAAATGGTAAGTTCAGAGAGGATCTTTACTATCGTTTTAATGAATTTACGATTGAAGTTCCGGCATTGAGAAACCGTAAGGATGATCTTTTGCTTTTTGCAACGACTTTCCTGGAAACTACAAATGCAGAATTGTCTAAAAACGTAAAAGGATTTTCGGATGAGGTAATGAAGGATTTTGTCAATTATTCATGGCCAGGTAATTTAAGAGAGTTGAAAAACGTGATTAAACGTGCAACGCTTTTATCTGACGGTGAATTGATCGAGGAAAAATCTCTTCCTTTTGAAATTGTTAATCATAGCAAACTGAAAGATCTGGACGAAGAAATTGCACCTGCGCCTGTCGTTTCAGCTCCGGTAACACTTGAAGCCGCGGAAACGGATGACACAAAACCTAGTCTTAAAACAGTTGCAAACGAAGCTGAGTATGACATGATTATGCAGGTTTTGAGAGATGTTAATTTTAACAAAAGTAAAGCTGCACGTTTGTTAAATATCGACCGTAAAACGCTTTATAACAAGATGAAACAATTTGATATTTAATAGATTGAAAAATCAGTTATATCCATTTTCCTTTTATGATATATTAAGTGCATCGCCAATCGGATTCCTCGTTTGCGGAAGCCATGACGAAATATTGCCAAATGCAGATCCTGAGTGTTTTTATGCAAATAATGCTGCACATCAATTAACAGGAGTTTCTGATTTTGAAGGATTTACATTAAAGTCGATATGCGGAGCGCATTTCGACTTTAATACTTTAAGGGAAAACAATTCTCTCAATTTTCAATTTAATAAATCAGGAATCTGGTGTAAAATTGATAAGTCTGTAATAGACGAAGAATATAATTTGTACACGCTTACCGATATTTCGGCCGAAAAAAATGTGGAGGCTCAACTGGCTTATCTGCAAAAATTGTCGGCCGAGGCGGAAGAAACCATGGAATTCGGCAGCTGGATCTGGGACATACAAAATGCCAGATATGAATGGACGGAAGGAATGTATAAGCTTATGGGTTATGGCCCGGAAAGTTTGCCCATAGAAAAATTAAGCAGTGCAACTTTCAAAAAAAATATACATCCGGACGACGTAGCGCTTATCTCAGAAAAATTAAAGAATGTACTTTCCTATACCGATGCTTATATTCTGGAATTTAGGATTATAGCAGAAGATGGGGAAGAAAAATATCTGTATGTACGCGGACACAATTCGATTGATGAAATTACAGGTCACAATATTTCAATCGGAACAGCTTTTAATGTTACAACATTGAGAGAAATACAAAGTGAACTGGAAAGAAAAGTTAAGGATTTGAATAAATCCAATGAGGATCTTGAAGAGTTCGCTTACGTGGCCTCGCATGATTTGCAGGAACCGCTGCGTAAAATTATTTCATTCGGGGAGCGTCTGGAAAGCAAGACAAAAGATATTCTGGATAAGGAGCAGGAAGTTTATCTGAGCCGTATTTTAAGTGCTACCAGGCGTATGCAGAAAATGATTAACAATCTGCTGGAATTTTCGAGAGTTACCAGTTCATCCAATGTTTTTGAACCGACAGATCTGAATGATATTTTAGGAAGTACACTTAGCGATCTGGAAGTAACCATTCAGCAAAAACAGGCTGTATTGAAAATTGATAAGCTGCCGGTAATTGATGCCAACCCGACCCAGATGTCTCAGCTTTTTATCAATCTTATTTCCAATTCTTTGAAGTTTACAAAACCTGATACAGCTCCGGTGATTTCGCTTCAGGTAAAAGAATTAACAGTTTCAGAAGCGTTGAAAAGAAAAATGCCTGTAGAAAAAAAATATATAAAAATTACCTTGAAAGACAACGGGATAGGATTTTCAAATGAAAATGCGTCCCGTATCTTTACGATTTTTCAACGTTTAAGAGGTCGCTCGGAATTTGAAGGAGCTGGCATTGGACTTTCAGTATGTAAAAAAGTTGTTGAAAGTCATCATGGAATTATTGAAGCATTTGGAATCCCTGATCAGGGAGCAACGTTTGAAATTATTCTTCCTGTAAGCCAAAATTAATTTAAGATTTATCCCACCTACATCTAATGAACAGTAAATTGATTACCGTACTTCTGGTTGATGATGATGAAGATGATTACTTTCTTACCAGAGAGTATTTTAACGATCTTATCAATTGGAAATTCGATATAACCTGGTGTGCAACGTATAAAGAAGCGATTCACGCCATCCAAAATAAAAAATTTGATCTCTACTTCTTTGATTACCTCCTAGGCGAACGCAACGGAATTGACCTGATTGAAGAAGCCACTACGCTCGAATGTGAAGAACCCATGATTCTTCTGACAGGAAAAGGAGATACCAAAATAGCCGTTGAAGCACTGCGCCTCGGAGCTGTGGATTATCTGATAAAAAACGAACTGGATTCTGAAAAGCTGGAACGGACAATTCGTTACGCCTTGGAGCGGACCTCCGTTTTAAAAGCGTTGCGCCATAGTGAAAGACGTTACCGAAGGGTTTTTGAAGAATCTAATGACTTTCTTTTTATCAGTGACCTGGAAGGTATTATTACCGATTTTAACACATCTGCCTGCACGCTTACGGGATATTTACCAAAAGAATTGAAAGGAAAAAATATCCTGGAAATTGTTGATGATCCTAATTTTGGTATTGTCTGGGATGGCATTGAAGATCGGGCGATACAGGATTTTGAAGTTAGGATTGCTACGACGGACGGTGAGAAAAAGTATTGTGTTTTTTCAGCTTCCATGGAAATGGATGAAGATAATCCTTATGTTCAGGGAAGATTGCATGATATAACAGCACGGAAGCAGTCGGAAAGAGAAAGACTTTTTTCTGAAAAACTGGCTGTGACAAGCCGTCTTGTAAGAATGCTTGCGCATGAAGTAAGAAATCCACTGACGAATGTAAACCTATCGGCAGAACAGCTGGAAATGGAACTGGTGGATGAAGACCAGAAATTTTATACCCAGATCATCAAGCGAAATTGTACCCGTATCAATGATCTGATTACGCAATTATTACAGCCTTCGAGCTCGTCTGATATTGTTTTGGTGGATCAGTCTATTCATTATATTCTCGATGAGGCAATTTCCGCTGCTTATGACCGCATGCAGTTGAAAAGAATTAAAATTGTTAAGGCTTATGCGGAGGAGGATTTTTGTATTCCTCTGGATTCCGTTTCACTGCAAATGGCATTTTTAAATCTAATTACCAACGCTATTGAAGCGATGGAGGAGGATAAAGGTATTTTAAGAATCACAACCAGAATTCAGGCAGATTCTTTGCAGGTTATTTTTGCGGACAACGGTTCAGGCATAAGTCAGGAAAATATGGACAAGGTTTTTGAACCTTATTTTACAGGTAAGAAAAACGGAATGGGACTTGGCCTTGCCACAACATTAAATATTCTTCATGCACATCATGGACGTATAGACGTGCAATCCGAAGTAGGTGAGGGGACAACTTTTACTGTTAGCTTCTCTGAAAAATAATTGTTTTCTAAATCAGGTATTTAACCAAAATCGGCACGGTTTTATTTAGATAAAAGAATCCCTTGTTAAAGGGATTTTTTTTGTTTACATGTGGTGACCAAATGTTTTTTCCTATGTCAAATAACAGATTGATATAAGCTTGATAACTCCTTTATTATGAAAATGATTATTTCGGAATTAGGTATATTATTGTCAGATGGCAGAGTCGAATCTGAGAAAAACCGGCTCTATATGCGAATAATAGGTTTTTTTAGAATTTACCTGCTCGCGTTGCTGTTGAGTTTCATCTCAGGACTGATTCTGGTTTTCTTTTTTGATATTTTTAATCTCGAAAAACCTGTAAATATTTTTCTACAATCTTTTACCCAACGATCCTGGTTTTATCAAATCGCATTGGCCTCGCTGTACGCGCCCATAGTTGAAGAAACACAATTTCGCCTTTGTCTTAACTATTCCAAAATAAAATTTGCGGCGTTTACAGGTATCTGGTTTTATTATTTTCTGCATAAATTCATGCACGGTTATGGTCTTTTTGGTGAACATGATCAAACTTCTATTGCTATTGGACTAGGCCTGATTTTAATGGCAGCCGTCTATAGTTTCCTGCATGAGCATAGCGATGTGGATAGTCGTATGGAAAAATTTTGGGAGAAACATCACAAAGTTCTCTTCTATGTATCCGTTATCAGTTTTGGTTTTCTCCATGTGACTAATTTTGAGGGTGGTCTGTATTCGCTTTTACTAACGCCGGTGATAACACTTCGCCAAACCTGTCTGGGTTTTATGCTAGGTTATGTCCGTTTGAAATATGGATTTTTATATGCTGTGTTACTCCATTCAGCATATAATCTGTCCTTTTTCCTTTTTTACTTTGCAGTCCATTTTTAAATAGGTGGTCATTTACATATACAACAATCAAAAAATCAACCCTCATCTGGTTTCAGGATGAGGGTTGATTTTTTGTAAGCCGTTCTATAAAGAAATATTAGTGTCTTCCGTTATTTCCTCTTTTGTCGTTTCCGTTATTGCGACCGTTGTTATTGTTTTTTGAATTATTATTTCTGTTGTTGTTATTAGCTTTCACAATAACTTTTGTTTGTTGTTTTTCCCATTGCTGATGTTGTGGATGCTGAGCGCTTTGGAAGTATTTCTGATCTCTGCTATCACGAATGATTTGCTGGTTGTGCTGACCTTTGTATTTCGCATATTTGGCAACATATACGCTGTTACGTAAATAGGGTCTTGCTTCATTTACAACCACCTTGTAGCTATTGTAGATATCAAAATTACGGTAGCGGGCAGGAAGGCTTTGACCATAAATCCACTGATTTCCGTTTGGATAAACATACTGCGCTCTGGCTACATCATAATAAACATTAATATCCGGCAAATAATAAAAATCTACATGATCATAACCCACCGGACCCCACGCTGGTTGCTGGCCGATATTGATATTTACACTGATTTGTGCCTGTGCTTGCGGAGCGGTGATAGCTGCAAATAAAACGAACATGGCTGCGATTATCTTTTTCATGATTTCTGATGTTTATAAAGTTTGTTTCTGTGTTTTGTGATTCTATGACACAGAGACAACCCATTTGTTTAATCAGTGATTTGCAATGTCGACGTATGGTTACTTTTTATCGACGTACAGCCCAACAGCCACTGAGAATTTGAAAACAAAAAAATCCCCGCTCCAAAGATTCAGAGCGGGGACAAAGAAGAGTTTACAATAATATCAGGAATGTGCTGACTGTTTCTTTTTATTGAAGAACCCGTAAATAATTGGGAAAATCAATAACGTTAAAACAGTTGCTGTAATTAATCCACCGATTACTACAATCGCAAGCGGTTTTTGTGTTTCCGATCCGATACCTGTTGAAGTAGCGGCCGGGAGCAGCCCAATGGCAGCCATGAGTGCGGTCATGACTACCGGCCGGATTCTTGACTTAACACCCTCTCGAATGGCATCGTCAAGCGGCATATGGGCCGCCAGATTTTTATTAAAGACAGAAATCAGAATTACCCCGTTCTGGACGCATAATCCAAAGAGTGCGATAAAACCAACACCTGCTGAAATTCCGAAGTTCATATGCGTTGCATGCAGCGCAAGAATACCTCCAATCAAAGCAAAAGGCACGTTGACCAAAACCAGACCGGCATCTTTTGCATTACTGAACATGATGAAAAGCAGGATGAAAATACCAACCAGACTGATCGGAACAACTTGTCCTAACCGCGCCGTAGCACGAACCTGATTTTCAAATTCTCCAACCCATTCAATTGAATATCCTTTTGGCAGATTCGGCAATTTTTCTCTTACACGTTGCTGCGCTTCTGCAATTGTACCTCCAAGGTCACGACCGCGA
The DNA here is from genome assembly GCF_015221875.1 of Dyadobacter subterraneus. Lineage (NCBI taxonomy): Bacteria > Pseudomonadati > Bacteroidota > Cytophagia > Cytophagales > Spirosomataceae > Dyadobacter > Dyadobacter subterraneus. The sequence continues at coordinate 5,649,081 of NZ_JACYGY010000001.1, read as the reverse complement.
ACAGAGAATTTAACCCCGATAAACCGTTTGTTATTATCCCGATAAACAAAAGCCGGTCCGGTAACTTTACGGATTGATGAAATTTCTTTCAGCGGGATTTTACCTCCGGTCAAAGTTGGTACCATCAATTGCTGAATATCCTGCTCATCGCGGCGATATTGCTGTTGGTAGCGCAAACGAATATCAAATTTACGCTCGCCTTCATACAAGATGGATGCTGTTTTTCCTCCAATCGCCATTTCAATAACCGCCTGAACGTCGGCAGTACTGACACCATATTGAGCCATTTTGTGATCATGCAAAATTACGCTGATCTCAGGCTGACCGATGTTACGGATAAGTCCCAGATCTTTGATACCATCCACATCACGGACGGCATCCATGGAAAGGTTCGCATATTTTTCAAGTTCTTCAAGGTTTGGTCCAAAAATTTTGATACCGTTGCTTGCCTTGTAACCAGCGACAGCTTCTGCTACGTTATCAACAATCGGTTGTGAGTAATTATACAGAACGCCCGGATAAACACTTAGCAATTTGTTCATTTCATCCGTAAGCTGCTCATTGGTGATTTTACGTTTCCATTCTTTTTTCGGTACCAAATCTACCTGAAACTGACAGAAATAGAATCCGTTCGGGTCAGTCCCGTCATTGGAACGGCCAACCTGAGAAAGTACCTGTTTCACTTCTTTAAAAGTGGCCAGATCTTTCCGGATGTCACTTGCCATTTTCACACTTTCCGGCAGCGACATACTCATGGGCAATTCGGCAGTAACCCAAAGTGCACCTTCATTCAGCTGGGGTAAAAACTCGGTTCCAAGCCAGGTTGAAGAGAAAAGAGAGACACTTAAAAATACGGTAGCGAATATGAAACTGATCTTTTTATGTCCAAAACACCAGTTGAAACCACTCATGACGATTTTGTCAAAAAAGTTAACAATCGGGTTATTTTTCTCACGAACATTTTTATTCAATAAGAAAGAACACAAAACCGGAACCAGCGTAAGTGTATAAAACAAAGCCCCTAGTAAGGCAAAACCCAATGTAAATGCCAGCGGACTAAACATTTTACCCTCTACTTTCTGGAAACTGAAAATTGGAAGGAGTGCGGTAATGATGATCAGTTTTGAGAAAAATATAGCTTTTCCCATTTCACCACCCGTCTTTTTGATCAGTCCAAGTTTGGAAAGTTTGTTATACCGATCCATCCCGTTTTTGTGGGCAAGATGATCCAAGGCTACAAATATCCCCTCGACCATCACGACGGCTCCATCGATGATAATACCGAAGTCAATCGCCCCCATCGATAGTAAGTTGGCCGACATTCCTTTCAGTTTCAAACAAGTAAATGCGAATAAAAGCGCCAGTGGAATAATGATGGAAACGATAATTGTTGTCCGCCAGTCGGCCATGAAAAGGAATACGATGACAGTTACGAAAACAATTCCTTCAACGAGGTTATGTTTTACCGTATCCGCACAAAATTCGATCAGATTATCGCGGTCATAAAAAGTGACCATTTTGACATCCGGAGGTAATATTTTGGTGTTTAATTCGCCAATTTTTTCTTTTATTCTGGCCAGTACTTCACTTGGATTTTCACCCTTGCGCTGTACTACAATTCCTTCAACAACATCATCATTTTTACCCAGACCAACCTGACCAACACGCGGCAAATCAGACTCCTTGACATCGGCTACGTCTTTTACCAGAACGGGATAATCTTTTACATACTCAACAATGATATTTTCAATATCTTGTGCGGATTCCAGCAAACCAATTCCCCGCACAACATAAGCCTGGCCATTTTTTTCAATTACATCACCACCAACGTTTACATTACTTTTTGTAACCGCTTCATAAACTTCAAGCGGCGTGATATTGTATTTAACCAGTTTGGTAGGGTTTACCTGAACTTCATAAATCTTTTCCCGTCCACCAAAGGCAACCACATCTGCTACACCCGGAACACTACGAAGCTGGCGGTCAATTACCCAGTTTTGAAGTGTCAACAATTCGCGGCTGTCGCGGTCTTTACTTTCAAGAGAATATCTGAAAATTTCTCCCGTTGGACCGTAAGGAGGCTGAACTTCCGGATCAACGCCGTCAGGCAAGGAAACAGTTCTTAGTTGATTATTAACCTGCTGACGGGCGAAAAAATCTTCTACATCATCATCAAAAATAATTTTGATAACAGACAGACCGAACATGGTTACACTGCGCACATTGGCTTTTCGCTGCACTGAGTTCATGGCGATTTCGATCGGCTGCGTCACGAACCTTTCTATTTCCTCAGCACTCCGGCCATGCCATTGTGAAACGATAATAATCTGCGTATTGGTAATATCCGGAAATGCTTCCAAAGGCGTACTCCTGTAACTGGCGATACCAGCAATGATCATGAGACCCGTTAGAAAGAATATGAAAAACCTGTTTTTGAGAGAGAAACCTACGATTCCCCGAATGAATTTATTCATTAAAATTCAATTTTGAATGAGAGAATATTGAATGATAGGCCGGGTCGCCGGTACGATGAGTGAATGATAGAACGGGCAAACATTCACTCATTCTATCATTTTATTAATCGTTGATAGCGTTGTAGACTAACAGCTGGTTTTTGGAAATGACTTGTTCACCATCTTTTAGTCCGCTTTTGATGTAAGCACGGTTTGTAAGAGTACGATACACTTCAACCGGACGTGCTTCAATTTTGGTGCGACTGTGAAAAACCATTACCCAATTTTTACTACGGTCGAAAATGATGGATTGGGAAGGTATGGCTGTCATTCTATCAGTTTCTTCAAAATTCAGATTCACCGTTGCATGCATTTCCGGTTTCAGTTTATAACCTACATTGCTCAGCTGAATTCTTATTTGCATTGCCTTGGTTTCAGGGTCCAGCACATTGTAGATTTTATCAACTTTTCCTTTGAAAGTTTCATCAGGAAAACTGATCGTATGTACATCTGCGCTCATTCCTACTTTAATCCGTGGAATATCGCTTTCATTTACATTAGCCAAAACCCACACATCGGCAATTTGTCCGACTGTGAATAATGCTTCCGAATTATCAGAACGCAGCTGCATTCCGCGGTTTACATTTTTTGAAATGATGAAACCATTAATAGGAGATTTTACAGTATAATTTGTCGATTTGCTCAAACCATAAATAGAAAATATTTCCTTCATACGGCTTACTTCGGCTTGTGCTTTGTCAACCATTTGTCTGGCTGTAATGGCATCTCTTTCCGGTACGAGTTTGCTTTCGTAAAGATCCTCTGTTGACGAAAGATTTTTCTGAGCGATCAGTAAATCCGACTGCGCCTGTATCATTTGGCGGTCGAAATCGGCAACTTCACCTGAACGGATAGTCGCAAGTTTTTGTCCTTTTTTTACATTATCTCCAAGTTCTACGTTCACGTCCTCCACATTACCTCCAACCAGTGGGAAAATTTTAATCACCTGATTTTCATCAGGAACAACCTTCCCAACAAGCGTTAATTCATTACGTACAATTTCAGTTTTGACAGTATCGATGTGTATACGATTCATCATCGTATCGGACAGCATAAACGCTTTTGATTCTTCCTGTTTTTCTTCCGCTTTGTGGCAGGACGAAAAGCAAAGACTTATTAAAGCCAGTGAACATACATAAACCAAATTTTTCCCCGAGCCTGGCCTTTTGCCGATAATTGATAGATCTAATTGCTTTGTTTCAGCTTTCATCCGTAAGTATGTAAGAAATTGAATTCGTTTATTAATTAAAAAGCTCCTCGCCAACTACGAAATTGAGCTCTTCATATACCTTTATCCGGTCCGCTTGCAACCGGTTAAACTCTTTGATGCTTTCGTTGTAAGTCTCGATGAAGTCAATAAATTCAAGCAGCGTAATATTCCGTTTCTGGAAATTGTCATAGAAGCCTTTGCTCAGTAATTTGAACTGATTGGTAAATTGGCTTTCAACGCCCTGATAAGCTTTTTCAGCTACAAAAACTTTTTGCAACGCTGCATTAACCTCATTGTTGATACTGTTCTGCTTGGCAGTTTCGGCTGTTTTGAAGTAGGATATATTGGTTTTTGCGGCCCGGATATTTCCCTGGTTTCTATTAAAAAAAGGCAAATCCATAGCAAGATTTAATCCGAAATAGTTGTTGACGTAATTACTTGCCTGGTCATAAATTCCGCCGATTTGCAAATCAGGAACTGCCAGTGATTTTTGTAAGGTATAATTAAGTTCCGCCTGTTTGGTAGCAGATTCAGCTACTTTCAAATCTGACCGGCTTTGAAGAGCTCTGTCTCGAAGAAGTGTCAGATTATAATTTCTTAACTGGTACCGGCTGATATCCGTACTGTCAACAACCGGTTTTACAGGAAGCTCAGTATTCAATAATGTCCTCAAATCGCGCTGATTATCCGACAGCTCGAAAACAATATTCGCCCGGTCATTGGTAAGCTGGAAAAGAAGTGCTTTTAAACGTACCACTTCTTTCAGCGAAATATTCTGGCGGTTGTATTCTTTGTCAAATGCAGTTACGGTTGTGTTCAACGTTGCAATCTGCGTATCGTACAGCGCAATGGTCTGGCTCAGATAATAGGTTTCGAAAAACATTTCCCGGAGCTCAAATTTCAGCGTTCTGATCAGATCGTAAAACTGAAATTCCGTTTTTCTGGTAGATTCCATGTCCAGTGCAACACGCTTATTTCTTTTTCCGGCAGTGGTGATTAATTGCTGGATTGTTACCGCTTTTTGTCCTTGGCGGCCAACGTCAAAAGCACCACGTGAATGGTTGTAAGCACTTAGTTCAAGTGAAAGTGTGGGATTAGCCCAAAGTTTGTCCTGAATTTCCTGGGATTTGGAAATATCGATCTGATACTTTTCCGCTAAGATGTCAAGGTTTTTTTGTAAGAAAATACTGTCCGCTTGCCGGATCGTGAGCCGGAGCGTATCCTGGGCTCGTAAACTGATAGTGAAAAAAAGTAAGAGTACGGTGAAGTAAGTTCGCATAATTCCATTTTAGAAAGATGCGATATTCGTCACCGGGTATTACAGGAGGCTTAGAATAACCTTAGAAAAAAATTAGAATGCTAAACATGCCTCAAACTGACCTGAAATTCGCTTCCTTTCCCCAACTCACTGGTTACTTTTATGGTACCGTGGTGCAGATCAATAATGCGCTGACAAATGGAAAGCCCGATACCAAAGCCAGGTACTTCGCTGGTGTGAGACGATCTATAAAACGGGTCAAAAAGATAAGGGATGTCTTCCTGACTGATACCAATCCCTTCATCTATAACCTTAACAACGCAATTTGATTCATTTGTGTCAATCAAAACACGAGCTGTATGATTGGAAGAATATTTGCAGGCGTTATCGATCAGGTTTAGAAGCACACGTTTTAGTAATTCTTCATTTCCGTCGATCACCGTATCATTCTCATTTTCAGGAATTGAGATATAATCGATCAGGATATTATAATTGGGGAAAGAAGAAAGAATCTCCTCCTTTGCCAGAAAAGCAATATCTTCAATCCGGACCGAAGTTGACTTCATATTGCCCATATTTTCAATGGACCGGGCCAGGAAAAGTAGGTTATTGGTAATGCTTATTAGCCGCTCTGTATCAGAAAATAGATTTTCAAAAACCTCTTCCAGTTCAGGATTATTTTTGGTGAAACGCTGGCCAAGCTGGATCTCTGATTTTAGCGCTGCCAGAGGCGTTCGCAGTTCGTGGGAGGCGTGTGAAACAAAACTTTTTTGTTGTTCAAAAGCTTTGTTGAGCCGGTCGAGTACAGTATTAAAATTAATTGCAAGCTGGGCAATTTCATCTTTCCGGTTTCCCTCATCCAGCTTTTGCGCAAGATTATGCGCCGTGATCTGTGAAACCTGCTGATTGATCAAACTAATGGGTTTCAGGGAATTACTGGCAAAATAAATACCCAGTGCCACGGTTAACCCGATACCACCAACAAGACCCCAGGCGAGGATCTGTAAAAGATTATCAAGTTTGTTACGTCCGAATTTGTCAAAAGCAGATGCCAGTACCACAAGCGGTTCATCACCTTCCTGATAAAGTAAGCCAATGGTTTCGCTGTCATCCTGCAAAAATTCCATTTCCTTATTTGCTCTTACTTCTTTCAGTAATTCAGCGTGATACGTGATCAGTTTGTCGTCAACGCTCGAATAAACCAATTCATCTTTACTATTGAAAATCAATACTTTTTCATCAAGCATTTCCGTCAGGGTATTTTTGTCAATGATCTTCAAAAGATCTTTGTCAATACCCTTCACCTTTACCAGAAGCCGGCAGGTTGTTTGTGCTTTACTTTTTAGCCGGTCATAAAATTCTTCCTGGCGGTAACGTGCTGATAAACTGTAAATTGCTGCTGAAAAAAGCAGAAGTATTACAGCTACCATCAGGGTAAATTGCAGGGCGATCCGGTCTTTTATTTTCACTGATATGCTTATTTCAAGGAGTGGTCCAGAATTATTTTATTAGTAAACGACTCATTCTTCTTTCATAATATATCCCAAACCTGGCCGGGTATGGATCAGTTTGGTATCGAAATTTTTGTCAATTTTCTTACGCAAATAATTAATATAAACTTCCACAACATTTGTGCCCGGATCAAAATTCAAATGCCAGACATGCTCTGCCAGATCCATTTTAGAAACCACCCGTCCGCGATGCATTAGAAAATATTCCAGTAGGGCAAATTCCTTTGCCGTCAGTTCAATAGATTTTCCGGCTCGGATAACTTCTTTGGTACCAACGTTTAATTCAAGATCAGCTATACGTAAGGTCTGGTTTTCTGTTTCCGGATTATTCAATTCAGAGACGCGTAAAGCCGCATTGATACGTGCCATTAATTCCCTGAAATCAAACGGTTTGACGATATAATCATTCGCTCCTTTGTTCAATCCTTCAACTTTATCTTCAACTTCACCATAAGCAGTCAGCATGATGATTGGAATTGAAGGTTTGTAAACACGGATTTGCTGACAAACGTCATAACCTTTCAGACCCGGAAGGTTCACATCCAGCAAAATCAGATCAAACTTTTTACTTAAAGCCAGATTTTTACCTGTAATACCGTCGTACGCAATTTCCGCTTCAAAATTTTCAGCATGCAGTCCACGGTAAATATTTTGGGCAATGCGCCTGTCGTCTTCGACAATGAGTATGGTTTTCATGTATGGTCAGGTCGTTTCTTCAAAATTAAAGTAAGGTAATGATTAAGCCGGGTGATATTAACAATTAACAATTAATCAGTAACCCTTAGATTAGAACTTCCAAAGCCTGTTCAAAATCTTTGATCAGATAATCAGGATCTTCGAAACCGATATAAATACGCGCAAAACGATGCCTTTCGTTGCTTGCATCAAAAGCTTCCGGTGCCAATCCGGCAGCCTGTGGCATAATAAGTGACTCGTGCCCTCCCCAGGAAACAGCCACCAGAAAATGTTTCAGAGAATATGTAAAAAGCTCAATCTGATCAAGTGAGCTGGCTTTTAGTACAATCGTGAAAAGTCCGCAAGCACCTGACATTTGTTCTTTCGCCAGTTCCAGCTGCGGAAAATCTTCATCAAAAGGAAAAATTACTCTTTCAATTTTCGGGTGGTTTTTTAAGTAAGCGATTACTTTTCTTGTAGATTTTGAAATATGTTCAAGCCGCATCGGAAGTGTTCTCAATCCTCTCAAAATCAGCCAGGCATTAAACGGAGAAATTCCTGATCCGGTATTTAATAATTGTTCATTAAAAATTCTTTTGAGCATTTCTTTCGAACCTGTAAGTACGCCGGCAAGTACATCGCTATGTCCGCCGAGGTATTTGGTACCCGATTGCAGGCTGAGATCAATTCCCAACGCATGCGGCCTCTGGTATATGGGTGTGCTGTAACTATTGTCAACAATGGTAATAATCCCGCGACTTTTTGCCAGTTTTGCTACGGCTTTCAGATCCTGTAATTCAAAAGTCAGCGTATTAGGCGTTTCAAGATAAATTACGGTTGTTTCAGGACGCAGTGCATTCTCGAAATTTTCGATTTTAGTACCATCAATATATGTTGTTTCAATACCAAAACGAGGCAAAATATTATCAAACAAACGCGTTGCCCAGCTATAAGGTTTTTGGACAGAAACAATATGATCGCCTGATTTAATATTGGCCATAACGGAACAATAAATGGCTGAGGCACCGCTATTAAAAACCAGGGCATCTTCTGCACCATCCAGGGCTGCAAGTTTTTTACTTAAAATATCAACGGTAGGATTATTTCCGCGGGAATAAAGAAAGTTGGCGTCTTCATTGGCAAAGGCATTTCTTAACTCATCAAAAGTATCAAATGCAAAATTACTGGTCTGGACGATCGGAGGGGCCACTGCGTTAAAATACTGGCTGCGGTCTTCACCAAGTTCATTCAGAATATAAGAGATGTCCATTTATTTGAATTTATTATTTTCCGTGGGCTGTCTGAATACAATTCCGGTTTCTATGGAATGAATGATGGCTTTGTTGCTGTGAGAAAAATAGCAGGTGTCAATATTCATTTCCTGTATTGTTTTTAAAAGCATTGTTACCTCGGATTTACTTCTTTTACGCGTCTGACGGATATAAACTGCCCGGATATTAGGCGCATACATGGCGCAAATTTCAGCATAAATTTCGGGATCTTTCTGGGAATCATCACCCAGCAAAATGAATTGCAATTCCGGGTAAAATTCAACAATATTCTGAATTTTACGAAATTTATGGCCATGAGAGCCAGCGCCGGTCATGATAAAATCATCGAGTCCCGATTTGATTTTTTTAAGTTTAAGAATTGCTTTGGGTAATCCGTTCAGTTCGGCAAAGCGGACAATCATATCATATAGATTCCATTCGCTGCTTGAAACATAGAAGAAAATATTATTTTGCTGCTGTGGATTTGTGCGGCTTGCGAGCGATAAAAGCTGGTAATGTTTGACCACATCGTCAAAAGGTTTTCGGGCCTGGACATTTTTTGCGAGCAGGACAAATAATTTTTTGAAGGAACGCCGGCTATGGGAAATGAGGAATGTATCATCTATATCAGAAATGATTCCATAAGAGCTCTCGTAAGGAATAAAAAACTCTTCCTGCCTGGTAACCTTGTACTTATGTTTCCCAACTTCATCATCTACACGTACTTCATACGGATGCCAGCCACCTTCCATAGGTTCGTGGAAGGGTATCTGGAATCGGAAATATCCGTCTTCTTCTGCGATGGTTTCGGCTACCACTGAACCTACGCGCAAAATGACGCGTAAATTTGGTATAGTTTTTAATGAAAATAACTGGATAATGGTGCGTGCATACCTAAAACCTGTGCGGGTATATTTATGATCGCCTTCAGGATATTTTTCGACGATATGGCCAAAAACAACTATTTCCTTTTTATTTGCATAACCTCTGTATAGTTTTAAGTCGCATCGTTTCATATTATTGCCAGATCCTTATTCACTTGAATTGCCTAAATTAGAGAATATGTTTTCAGAACGAAAAGTTTTGTTGGTTGTCAACCCAATATCAGGAGATAAGGATAAACAGGAAATTCTTTTAAAAGTTGCCGCCAGGGCGGAGGAGGATGATTATGTTTTGAGCATTTTTTCTACAACCGGAATTGATGATTTGACTCAAATAAGAGAACTGGTAAAAAACCTGTGCCCCAGTCGTGTTTTAGTAGCTGGCGGTGACGGCACAATATCAATGGTAGCCGAAGCAGTTCAGGGTTTGGAGGTGATTTTTGGGATCATTCCGGCTGGTTCTGCAAATGGTCTGTCGGCAGATTTCGGGTTGCCTACTTCTATTGATGAATCCATCCATGTAGCATTTGGTGAAAATTTCGTCCATATTGATGCTGTAAAAATCAATGAAGATATAAGCCTGCATTTAAGTGACATAGGGTTGAATGCTCTTTTGGTGAAAAATTATGAAAACGGCGACTTACGGGGAAAACTCGGGTATGCACTGGAAATGTTCAAAACGCTGAATGAGCATGAAAACTTTCAGGTGAGAATCACGACGGACGAAGGCGTTATTGAAACGGAAGCATTAGTTGTAATTATTGCCAATGCAAAAAAATATGGCACTGGAATTAGTATCAATCCTTTTGGTGATATGTCGGATGGAAAGTTTGAACTGGTCATCGCCAAGAAAATCGACTTCATTGAAACTGCCAAATTCCTGACGGGAAATACTGAATTTAATCATGACGTGATGGAATTTCTTTCCGTTGAAAAAGCAAAAATTGAATGTATCGACCGGGAAGTTTATTTTCAGGTTGACGGGGAATATAAAGGTGAAGTGCGCGAATTAATTGCTGAAATTTTGAAAGGATTTGTCAGAATCGCGGTTCCGTGACAGCTGTCGGCAATCAGCTTTTGGCTTTCAATTGTAAATAAAAAAACCTGTTTATCACGTTTATATTTTTTATCGAGGAGTTCTTCCTTAAAAAATCTGATAGCCGATTGCCGAAAGCTCAAAATTCATTTCTGACTTTTATAAGTAGTCCAAACTGGTTGTTTTCTTTTCTGGTAATTACATAACTGGTAATTCCTGAAAATGAAAACCTTAACATCGATCTTATTTTCTACGGCAATTTCTTTGTCGATAAATTCCTTTGCACAAAAAGCAGAACTATGCCAGGGAGCATATTTTACAGAAGCAGAGGGTAAAGCGTTTCTGGATAGTCATGTTCCCGCTTCAAAACTGGCATGGGAAACCCGGGCGCAAAAAATTAAGGCACAAATACGTGCAGGAATGGAGCTGGAAACAATTCCTGCCAAGCCAAAATCTATCCCGATTATCCACAGCAAACGTACTATGGATGGATATACCATCGAAAATGTTGCTTTTGAAAGTCTGCCTGGTGTTTATGTGACTGGGAATTTATATCGACCCATAAAAAAACAAAAATCATATGCCGGAATTCTTTGTCCGCATGGGCATGGAGAAAATCCGCACGGACGTTTCCGTGAACAAACCCAAAAACGCTGTGCAACTTTGGCGCGCATGGGTGCTGTTGTTTTTGTGGTGGATATGGTTGGACAAGGTGATGCGAAACAAACGGAGCATAAATTTTCAAAAGCTTTAAAACTTAATACAATCGACAACATTCGCGCGCTGGATTTTCTTATATCTCAGCCAGGCGTTGATGCTGAACGTATCGGGGTAACCGGCGAGTCGGGTGGGGGTACGCAGACTTTTTTACTCGCTGCACTTGATCAGCGCGTAAAAGTTTCCGCACCGACGGTGATGGTTTCAGCCCATTTCTTCGGCGGATGCGTTTGTGAAAGCGGAATGTCTATTCATAAAAAAGGAGATTTTCAGACAAATAATGTAGAAATCGCAGCTTTAACGGCACCAAGACCAATGTTGCTAACTTCTGATGGTGGCGACTGGACAAAAAATACTCCGGAAGTTGAATTTCCCTTTATTCAAAATATTTATTCGCTTTACGGGAAAAAAAGTGAAGTTGAAAATGTTCATTTGGCTGATGAAAAACATGATTACGGTCCAAGCAAGCGTAAGGCAATGTATGTTTTTATGGCCAAACATTTGAATCTTGATCTTAAATCTGTTTTGGACGCGCAAGGAAATATTGATGAAAATCCATCAAAAGTATTAGATCAGAAAGATCTGGAAGTTTTCAATACCGCACATCCACGACCAGCCAGTGCGATAATGGGCGATGAAGCTGTGTTAAAACTTTTATAATAATCGGAAATTTCCGAAATCTGCCGAACCGAAAGTATGATCATAATTATCGTTTTGCTTGCCATTGTTTTTATAGTTTTAAGTTCGACGGTTTTAAAAATGCATCCACTGGCAGGATTACTCCTGGCGGCATTAGGCGTGGGGATTTTTGCAGGATTACCGATTGACAAACTTGCCGAAACTATTGGAAAAGGTTTTGGAGAACTGATGTCAAAAATCGGTTTGATGGTAATTCTTGGTTGCGTGATTGGTGCAATTCTGGATCAATCCGGGGCGGCAATTAAAGTGGCAGATGTAATTTTAAAATTATTTGGGGAGAAACGTCCGGCATTTGCCATGTCAGTAATCGGAGCTATTGTGGGAATTCCGGTTTTTTGTGATTCGGGTTATATCATTTTACATAAACTAAATCAGATCGTAGCCAAAAGAACGAATAAGCCATTAGCCGTAATTTCATTGTCTCTTTCCGGTGGACTTTTCGCAACGCATACCTTAGTCCCGCCAACGCCAGGACCACTTTCGGCAGCCGGAAATCTGGGAATTGCCGATTCGGTAGGGTTGGTTATTCTGATTGGTTTGATCGTTTCTATTCCCAGTCTTTTCCTGTCAACCTGGTTTGCCGCGAAGTATGCTAAGGATGTAAAAATCATTGAAGAAATAAACCCAAAAATAACTGAAATGGAAGACAGGAAATTACCGGCAGCCTGGAAAGCTTTCATGCCGATTTTGCTTCCCATTCTTTTGATTACACTGGCTTCTTTTGCCAAAATTTTACACTTTCCGGAAAATGTAATGCGCTGGACGAGCTTTTTTGGAAGTCCCTTGGTTTCTTTTCTATTGGCAATATTTTTCAGTTATTCTCTTTTTCCGGAAAAAGCAGCCGAGAAAATGATTTCCTGTTTTAAAAGTGGTATCGAACATTGCGGAACGACACTTGTTTTGGTAGGAGCGGGCGGTGCTTTTGGTGCAGTTTTAAAAGAAACGCCGTTGAAAGAAATGGTTAGTGAGTGGTTGACAAGGAATGAAATGTCGGGTGTTTTCCTGTTAATCATCAGCTTTTTTATCGCAGCCTTTTTCAAAACTGCACAAGGTTCAACTACCTCTGCCATGGTTTTGACAACGAGTATTATTGCACCGCTATTAGCCACACTTGGCTTCGTAACTCCGCTTCAAATTACCTTGCTTGTGATGGCAATAGGAAGCGGGGCGATGATCGTGTCACATACTAATGACGCCTGGTTCTGGGTTGTATCTCAATTTACAGGGATTTCGGCAAAAGATACTTACCGGACTCATACCATTTTGACGGGATTGCAGGGTGTCGTCAGTTTTTTAATGACGGTTGTTTTGTATTTGGTATTGGTTTGATGAATAGATTGGGGAAGAAATATTGCGGTGCTCTGCACCTTTGGCCTTTGGGATTTTTAGCTTGGATTCTACAAATATTTCAGTGCTTTGCACCTTTATCTTTGGAATTTTCAAGCTTTGTTTCGACAAATATTGCGGTGCTCTGCACCTTTGGTCTTTGGGATTTTCTAACTTCGTTTCTACAAGTATTGCGGTGCTCTGCACCTTTGGCCTTTGGGATTTTCTAGCTTCGTTTCTACAAGTAATGCGGTGCTCTGCACCTTTAACCTTTGGGATATTCTAGCTTCTTTTTCTACAAATATTGCGGTGCTCTGCACCTTTGGTCTGTGGAATGTCCTAGTTCATTTCAACAAGTATTTTCGGTCCTCTGCACCTTTGACCTTTGGGATTTTCTAACTTGGTTTCGACAAATATTGCGGTGCTCTGCACCTTTGGCCTTTGGAATGTCCTGGTTCATTTCTATAAGTATTTTGGGTGCTCTGCACCTTTAGCCTTGGGATATTCTAGCTTCTTTTTCTACAAATATTGCGGTGCTCTGCACCTTCAAACTTTAGAATTTTCAAGCTTTGTTTCTACAAATATTCAGTGCTCTGCACCTTTAAACTTTGGGGTTCCTAGCTTCTTTTTTACAAAGATTGCGGTGGTCTGCACCTTTGGTCTTTGGAATGTCCTGGTTCATTTTTACAAGTATTCGGGTGCTCTGCACCTTCAATTTTTGGGATTTTCCAGCCTCGTTTTCTACAAATATTGAGATGCTCTGCACCTTTAAACACATACACTTCAATCGGAAAGGTGCGGAGCACCAAAATATTTGTAGAAGCCACGTTGACTAAATATCCGCAAGGTGCAGCGCACCGAAATAATATATGACATTTAATAAGACCTGAAACAAAAAAGGACGACCTCGCGATCGCCCTTTTTCATCAATACTATTCGAAAGAATTACACTCCTAAACTTGCAAGTGTTTCTGAAACTTTCGCAGCAGCTTCTTTAAATTCAATCGCGGACTGAACTTTCAAACCTGATTCGTTAATGATACGTGCTCCTTCTTCAGCATTTGTTCCTTGCAGACGAACGATAATTGGAACAGGAATTTCGCCAATCGCTTTGTAAGCTTCAACAACACCTGCCGCAACGCGGTCGCAACGAACAATACCACCAAAGATATTGATAAGGATAGCCTTAACATTAGGATCTTTAAGAATAATACGGAAACCTGCTTCTACGGTCCGTGCGTTCGCTCCACCCCCAACATCGAGGAAGTTAGCCGGCTCGCCGCCTGAAAGCTTGATAAGGTCCATAGTAGCCATCGCAAGTCCGGCTCCATTTACCATACAACCTACGTTTCCGTCCAGTTTCACATAGTTCAGGTTGTTTGCACCTGCTTCTACTTCCAATGGATCTTCTTCGTTGGTATCACGCATTTCAGCAAGTTCCGGGTGACGGTACAAAGCGTTGTCGTCCAGATCCACTTTTGCATCAACTGCAAGAATTTTATTATCAGATGTTTTTAAAACCGGGTTGATTTCAAACATCGCTGAATCACTCTCAATATACGCTTTGTAAAGAGAAGTGATAAATTTAACCATTTCTTTGAAAGCATCGCCTTCCAAACCAAGAGCAAAAGCAACTTTACGCGCCTGGAAAGGTTGTAATCCAACTTTTGGATCAATCCATTCTTTCATGATTTTTTCAGGAGAATGCTCTGCAACCTCCTCAATATCCATACCACCTTCTGTACTTGCCATGATGACATTACAGTTTCTGCCTCTGTCAAGCAGAATGGACAGATAGTACTCTTTCGGTTCACTGATACCCGGATAGTAAACATCCTCAGCAATCAAAACCTTGTTCACTCGCTTACCTTCAGGGCCGGTCTGGTGCGTAACAAGTACTTTTCCCAGAATGTTATTAGCTATTGTACGCACATCTTCAACAGATTTTGCCAAAGCAACACCGCGTTGTTCGCTGCCAACAATTCTGCCTTTACCACGCCCACCCGCGTGAATCTGTGATTTAACCACATACCATTTGGTACCTGTCTGCTGGCTAATCTCACGGGCGACTTCCACCGCCTTGTCGGGGGTGTCGGCAACAAGTCCTTCCTGAATACGTACGCCGTATTTTTTAAGGACACTTTTGCCTTGATATTCGTGAATATTCATGAGTATAAAAGTAAATTGGTATTTTCACGGCAAATTAAGGAATTAATCAAAACGGGGGTAGCTTTTTACCTAATTATCTTTTCATAATATGAATTTACTTCGGGCAAAAGGAATAAAGCGCACATATGGCGCCTTGCAGGTTCTAAAAGGAATAGATATTGAGGTCAATAGTGGTGAAGTTGTTGCGATCGTTGGCGCATCAGGTGCCGGCAAGAGTACACTGCTCCATATACTGGGAACGCTTGACAGACCGGACGAAGGACAGGTATTTATCGGCGATACCAATGTTTCAACTTTGGTAGAAAAAGATCTGGCCAGATTCAGAAATGAAAAGATCGGTTTTATTTTTCAGTTTCATAATCTTCTGGCGGAATTCACGGCGCTGGAAAATGCATGTATGCCGGGGTATATCAATGCGGGATTGAGTGAAAAAGAGATAAAGAAAAGAGGAGAGGAGTTATTGGGATTATTAGGTTTATCCGACCGGATCAATCATTTACCATCTCAACTTTCAGGTGGAGAACAGCAAAGAGTAGCCGTTGCCCGTGCTTTATTGAACAAACCTGCCATTGTTTTGGCAGATGAACCAAGCGGGAATCTGGATTCACAAAATGCTTTAGAGCTTCATCAGTTATTTTTTAAGTTAAGAGACGAACTGGGCCATACATTCATCATAGTCACTCATAATGAGGATTTAGCAGAGATGGCAGACCGGCGAATTGTGATGCAGGATGGAAAAATGTTGCAATAAAATACAGATAAGTAAACAAATTGTTAAATTTTTTTGTTTTAACTGTGACTTCCCCGATATGACCACGTCATAATGGAGAAGTTTTTCATAACGTTGAGTAAAGTAAATAGCCGTTCGGATTTTCCGGACGGCCATTTTTTTTGTATCGAAAAAATAATTTGAAATATTTTTAAATCCTGTGTGACCTGTCGATTTTCCGTCCGTCTTAATATCAAATTTCCTAAGGGTTGGAGATTTTCATAACGTTGAGTAAAGCAAACAGCCGTCCGGAATTTCCGGACGGCTGTTTTTTTGCCTAATTTATATGACTTGGGGATGATTACATCATTCCACCCATTCCACCGCCGTGACCGCCACCCATTGGTGCAGCAGCTTCTTCCGGATCGTCAGCAATTACACATTCTGTTGTTAACAACAAACCTGCGATTGACGCTGCGTTTTCCAAAGCAAGACGTGAAACTTTCTTAGGATCGATGATACCAGCTTCTAACAAGTCTGTGTAAACATTGTCCTTAGCATTGTAACCATAAGCACCAGCTCCTTCTTTCACTTTTGCAACAACAACAGATGGTTCCTGACCTGAGTTAGAAACGATTGTTCTCAATGGAGCTTCAAGCGCGATACGGATAATGTTGATACCTGTATTTTCGTCGTCGTTGTTTCCAACAAGTCCTTCAAGAGCAGAAGTTGCACGGATATAAGCAACACCACCACCTGCTACGATACCTTCTTCAACAGCAGCACGAGTTGCGTGCAATGCATCGTCAACACGGTCTTTTTTCTCTTTCATTTCAACTTCTGTCACTGCACCAATGTACAAGATGGCAACACCACCTGACAATTTAGCAAGACGTTCCTGAAGTTTTTCACGATCGTAATCAGAAGTTGTGTTTTCGATCTGCGCTTTGATTTGGTTAACACGGCTCTGGATGTCTTCAGAGTTACCTGAACCATTAACCAAAGTTGTGTTGTCCTTGTCGATAATCGCTTTTTCGCAAGTACCAAGGTAATCCAAAGTAACGCTTTCCAATTTGAAACCACGTTCTTCTGAAATTACAGTACCGCCAGTGATAATCGCGATGTCTTCAAGCATAGCTTTACGACGGTCACCAAAACCAGGAGCTTTAACAGCAGCTACTTTCAAAGCACCACGGATTTTGTTCACTACCAATGTAGCCAAAGCTTCTCCATCTACATCTTCTGCCAAAATAAGCAAAGGACGGCCAGTTTGAGCAACTGCTTCAAGAACCGGAAGAAGTTCTTTCATTGAAGAAACTTTCTTCTCAGAGATTAAGATAAATGGACGCTCAAGATCAGCTTCCATTTTCTCAGTGTTTGTAACGAAATATGGAGAAAGGTATCCACGGTCAAACTGCATACCTTCAACAGTTTTAACTTCTGTTTCAGTACCACGCGCTTCTTCAACAGTAATAACACCTTCTTTACCTACTTTTTCCATCGCTTCGGCAATCATATTACCGATTTCTTCGTCATGGTTAGCTGAAATAGTAGCAACCTGAGCGATTTCTTTTGAAGTAGAAATATCTTTTTTCTGTGTTTCAAGATTTTTAACAACAGCAGCAACGGCTTTTTCGATACCGCGTTTCAAATCCATTGGGTTAGCACCAGCAGCTACGTTTTTTACTCCGATAGAGTAGATAGCCTGAGCCAAAACTGTTGCAGTTGTAGTACCATCACCAGCTGAATCAGCAGTTTTAGAAGCTACTTCTTTAACCAATTGAGCACCCATGTTTTCGAAAGGATCTTTCAAATCGATTTCTTTCGCAACCGATACACCATCTTTTGTAATGCTAGGTGAACCGAATTTTTTATCAATAACTACATTACGACCACGAGGTCCCAAAGTTACCTTTACGGCGTCAGCCAAAGTGTCAACACCCTTTTTTATTTTATCGCGGGCTTCAATGTCAAAAAATATTTTCTTAGCCATTTCAATTTTTGATTTTAATTTTTTAAGATTTTAATTACCGAGGTTGTCAGATGACTAGCCAATGATAGCGTAGATATCTGATTCACGCATAATAAGGATATCTTTCCCTTCGTATGCCAGTTCAGTACCTGAATATTTTCCGTATAATACGGTGTCTCCTACTTTAACCGTCAAAGGCTCATCTTTTTTGCCTGGGCCAACTGCTACTACTGTACCGCGTTGTGGTTTTTCTTTTGCAGTATCAGGAATAATGATACCAAATGCTGTTTTTTCTTCGGCTGGGGCTGGTTCTACAAGAACACGATCAGCCAGAGGTTGTACGCTCACTTGTATTTCTGCTAAAGTTGACATAGATATTAAACGTTTATTTTTAAGTTGTCAGTATTGATATGACTTGCAAACATAAAGCACAATCTATGCCAGCACTTTTCGTCTGACATTTTTTCAGGAGCTGTCTGACAATTTTGTATGTAAACCTGCTTCGATATGAATTTTATAATAATGTATATGTCAGAGAAGTACATTCGTTTGGTATATCGTCAGAAATGACTAAATTTTAGCAGGCATCAAAACGGGCGAATACAATGACGAAGCTTAATAATGATTGGTTGACGGAAGGTATTTTTGATTTTGAATACAAAAAGTATGTGCTGATGGCATATCTTCAGCATATCGACGGTGAATTTAATTCAAATCGTCTTTATCCTTATTTACAGGAACTTAAACTGCACCTGGATTCCTGCCAGAATTTGCAGGCAAATAAAAATGCGATTCAGGGTTCTTTTCCTAAAAAGTTGAAAGGAATGGATCTGTCCGCCGCAAAACTTGTTTATGAAGATACGCTTCACGATGACGCTTATCTTTCTCAATTAAACTATATCCTTGATTTTGCTATTCCCAGATTCTCAAAATCCGTAGAAGAGGGCTCCGAAAAGTTTTCTGAGGTCGGAGAAAATATTAAAATTTCTCCTGTTGGTATTGTTCCGCTTCGCGTTGAGGAAGGTTATCTTTTTTTTCTGAATAATTACGAAAGAATGATTACCATTTTCAGATATGAGCTGGCACTTTATAACCAAATGCGGGAAAGAAGTTTGAAGACGGTTTTTGTGGATTCTGTGCGGATAAGTATCGGAACTACACTGGAACAAATAAAAATTGACCTGACACGAAGATTTCAGGCCTGGCCGAATCCAGCGACCTATATGATCCAGTCGAAATACGATTATCCGTTGAAAGAAACTTTGCTTCCGGTAGTTCAAAGGCTTATGGTGAAGCAAATGAATGTGGCATAAAAAAGATCGCCGTCGGCTTTCGGCTGGCGGCAATCAAACTTTATCTTCGAAAATATTATTATCAGGAAGTTGTTTTACTAATCCATTTACCAACTTCCGGTGCTACATATTCACTCATTTTGTTCAACAGTTCCTCAATATTATCACTTACCAAAAGCATTTCCTGATTTACAGGTTTAAGAAAACCTTTGTCGACCATTACCTGCGTTAAAGCTTTCAGCGAATCGTAAAAACCGTCAATATTTAATATAGCAATCGGTTTTTTATGAAGACCAAGCTGCGCCCAGGTCAGCATTTCGAAAAATTCTTCCATTGTTCCGAAACCACCCGGAAGTGCAATAACGCCGTCGCACAATTCATTCATTTTGGTTTTTCTTTCATGCATGGTCTCTACCAAAATTAATTCTGTTAAACCTGCATGCGCAATTTCTTTGGATTGAAGAAAATGCGGCAAAACGCCGATCACTTTTCCGCCTTCATTTAATACACCGTCAGCTACGGCGCCCATTAATCCGACATTGGCTCCGCCGTAAACCAGTTCTATATTTCTTTGTGCCAAAGCATGACCAAGTGACGTTGCCTGTTCCTGGTAAATGGAATCATTTCCAAAACTTGATCCGCAGAATACTGTAATCCTTTTCATGACTTATTTTTCTAACTGATAGTATTAAAAAAAATGCAGCTAATAAAGACAAATCGATCTGTCGATATTAGCTGCACGTAAAAACGTTACGTTTTTATTATTTTGTTGTATCAGCAGGAGCCGCTGGCGTGGTTGCTGCCGGGGCCGTTGAAGCAGGAGCTGATGGCAATTTCGCGCCAGGAACTACTGTGTTTTGTGCTTTTTCAATGTTTACACTGTTGATTCCACCAGCATCCGTAGCGCCACCGCTCGCAACGATGTAGGAAACAAGTGAAATTACGATAATACCCGTTGCCAATCCCCAGGTGATTTGTTCAAGCAAATCAGTGGTTTTTTTAACACCGAACATTTGTGCAGTACCCGCGCCACTAAATTCGCTGGAAAGACCTCCTCCTTTTGAATTTTGAACCAATACCACCAGAATCAATAATACTGCGACGATCGCAACCAGAATAATCAAACCCAAATACATGCCTTGTATATAATATAGAATGAATGAATACGCAATTAAAAAGTAAGTAGTAATTAAGATCGGCTGTGAATCAGTTCACTTAATTTTTTCGCAAAGTAATCCTTTTTTTCTGGTTTTTTCAAAATCAATTTTTGATAGATGTCAATTGCCTTGTCTGTTTTGCCCTGACGAACCAGAATTTTGGCAAATGCTTCTGTCTCAATTCCTCCCCCGAAAGAATCCGAAGAATTGGATTGTGCAACTCTTCCGGTAAGATCCAAAGCTAAAGGTTCTGCATTCATATCCTGTTTTATCGCGCCCATACGTGGGTTGTTTTTGATAAAACCTTCAATAATCTGCTGTTGTTTTTTCTGTAATTCTGAAATGCTGGATACAGGATTTACCTTTATTTCCCTGGATTCCAGTACTTCAAGAATATCTTCGCTTACCGTTGCAGGTAGTTCTTCCGTCAACACATCAACATTATTTGATGAAATTCCGGAATCATTTGCTTTGAATTTTCCTTCAACCAGCTGTTGAAGCGCAATCCTGCTCAGTGCATAAGCAGCCGCACGTGGGGTTGCATCATTTAAGTGGTCTGTATCCGTTTGAACTGATGCCTTGGCAAGCAAAGAATAAGAGATCTGACAATACGGAAAAGCCTTGATCGTCGCTTCAAGCTTTGGAATTACCGACACGTCGAGGTCGTTAGGGTATTTTACCAGACGACTAAACGTTTCCTTATCAACGATGGCCATTAAACCGTAATGTTTTGATTTTGAAAAAATAATAAGTGAATTTAAAACAAACAGGTTTCTCTTACCAGTCCGCAGCAGATTTGTTGAAGATTTGCTGAACAAGGTTTTCCTGAATTATGGGTAACAATCTCGATTCGTTCTGGTTAAGTGTTTGATCCTGAGGGAAGTCAGCGTAATATGTAAATGACTGATCAAAGTTTTTTGTTTCGTCTTTTGCATTCGTAAACCTTACCTGAACAGTTACATTCAAACGGTTAAGTCCTGCCTGGTCATTCGCTGTCGGAGCCGCCGCCAAAACATCATATCCGGTAATTGTTCCTTCCAAAAGAAGATCTCCTCCATTTTGCTGCAAAGTCAAATTGGTGTTTTTCTGGAAATATTCTTTAACCTGTTCTGTTAATTTTTGTGGCAGATCTGACGGTCCACCGGCAGTTGCCATATTAAAGTTAATAATCGTAAAAGTCTTGATATCAGGAGATAGACTCGTTCCCGTAAAAGAATAAACACCACAGCTCGAAATCAGAAAAGAAAGATTTACAATGAAAAACAACGTCAATATCCTTTTGGCAGCCAAAGAGGGCAGGTTTATTTTTCTCAATATTTTTCCTGAAAAATTCATTTTTGACATTTCAATTTTCATAACAAACTTTTACTCCTCGATATCGTATTGCTTGATTTTCCGATATAACGTACGTTCCGAAATTCCCAATGCACTGGCTGCGTATTTTCGTTTGTTATTATTTTTGCGCAGCGCCTTAATAATCATTTCCTTTTCCTTGTCTTCCAAAGAAAGGGATTCTTCCTCTGCCGCTACGTGCAGAACATCCTCAATTTCTCCACGCTCATCAGAATATCTGTCAAGATCAACGACTCTGGATTGCTGCGGCGGTGTAAGTAATCTTGTTGGCTCACTGGTTGGCGTTGAAATAACAGGTTCCGGATTATTAATAGAACTGAACAATTCCTGATGATCTTTCAAAATATCACCGCCATATTTTTCATTTTCCAATACGTTACGCACCAGCTTTTTAAGCTCGGTCATATCGCGGCGCATATCAAATAAAACTTTGTATAACAATTCTCTTTCAGAAAATGAGGTTGACGAATCTTCCCCCTGTCTAAGCGGAACAAGTGCTTTCCGGCTCGAAGGCTGCAACGGGTTCAGGTAATTATTTAACGTTGTTGCGTTGATCGGCAAATCCTTATCAGTTTCAAGAATCGTAATCTGTTCAGCAATGTTTTTAAGCTGGCGAATATTTCCCGGAAACTCATAACGCATCAACAATTCACGTGCGTCAGCATCCAGTCTGACTGCTTTTGTACGATATCTTTCAGAAAAATCATTGGTAAATTTTCTGAAAAGCAAAAGTACATCCTCACCACGTTCGCGCAAAGGCGGCACGTAAATCGGGACAGTATTTAAGCGGTAATATAAATCTTCACGAAATCTTCCATTGTTCACTGCTTCCAAAAGATTCACATTGGTGGCAGCCACTACGCGCACATTTGTTTTCAAAACTTTGGAGGAACCAACGCGGATATATTCACCGTTTTCCAGCACCCGAAGTAATCTGGACTGCGTACCCAAAGGCATTTCTCCAACTTCATCGAGAAAAATTGTTCCTCCGTTTGTTGTTTCAAAATAACCTTTTCTTGAATCAAGAGCACCGGTAAAAGCACCTTTTTCATGACCGAAAAGTTCGGAATCGATCGTTCCTTCCGGAATTGCGCCACAGTTGATGGCTATAAAAGGACCATGTTTCCTGGCACTGATACTATGTATAATTTTCGAAAACGACTCCTTTCCGCTTCCGCTTTCTCCTGTTATCAAAACGGTCAGATCTGTTGCCGCCACCTGAACCGCCACATTAATAGCATGATTCAACGCCGGCGACGTCCCTATAATCCCGAACCGGTTTTTTATTGCTTGTATCTCTGTTGGATTCATTAATAGCGATTGGCTGTTAGCTTATAGCAATTAGCCTTTTGTTGGTTAATGCAACGGACTATTCTTAATTATGCTAACTGTATTATTTCTTCCTCAACTACTGCTTTTCCTCGCAACGTGGCAGAGGTAGTATCTGTAATTAACACATTAACATAATCACCTTTTTTGAAATTTTCCCTTGGGAAAATAACCACTTTATTTTGATCACTTCTGCCCGAAAAATCCTGATCTGAGCGTTTTGAAGTGCCTTCAACCAAAACTTTTTGTATCGTTCCGATCAATTTCTGATTGCGTTCAGTAGAAATCCGCTGCTGTACTTCGATAATTTCTGCAAGACGTCTTTGTTTTACATCCGCAGGAATATCATCCTTGAATTTCTTCGCGGCAGGCGTTCCCGGACGTTCAGAATAAGAGAACATATAGCCAAAATCGAAACGTACGTATTCCAGTAACGAAAGCGAGTCCTGGTGTTCTTCTTCGGTTTCAGTACAGAATCCAGCGATCATGTCGTGTGAAATTCCACATTCATCACCAAGAATTCTCCGGATACTGTCGATTCTTTCCAGATACCATTCGCGGGTATAAGTACGGTTCATGATTTCCAGCACACGGCTATTTCCGCTTTGTGCCGGTAAGTGAATATACTTGCAAATGTTATCGTATTTTTTGATCGTATAAAGCACTTCATCCGTAATATCTTTTGGATGCGAAGTACTGAAACGAACACGAAGTTCAGGACTGATCAGCGCTACGCTTTCCAATAATCTGGCGAAAGAAACGATCTCGTTTTTGTTATTAGGATTTGCATATTTGTAGCTATCCACATTTTGTCCAAGTAAGGTTACTTCTTTATAACCATTGTCAAACAAATCCTGCGCTTCTTTTAAAATCGATTCCGGATCACGGCTGCGTTCGCGTCCTCTTGTGTAAGGTACCACGCAAAAACTGCACATATTATCACAGCCACGCATGATTGAAATTAACGCCGTGATTCCATTTGAATTCAATCTTACCGGAGAAATATCTGCGTAAGTTTCTTCTCTGGAAAGAAAAACGTTGACACCTTTTTGTCCTGTTTCGGCTTCTTCAACCAATCTTGGAAGATCGCGGTAAGCATCGGGACCAGTAACGATATCCACCATTTTCTCTTCTTCGAGAAGTTTGGCTTTCAATCTTTCTGCCATACAACCCAATACGCCGATGAGCATACCCGGTCTTTTTTTCTTATATACATTAAGCTGTTTCAGACGGGTTCTCACACGCTGTTCAGCATTATCTCTGATTGCACAGGTATTCAGGAATACAAGATCTGCGTTTTCTGCATCAGATGTTGTTGCAAAACCTGCTTCCCGCATTACAGAGGCCACAATTTCGCTGTCTGCGAAATTCATCTGACAGCCGTAACTTTCTATGAATAAACGTTTTTTACTGGTTATAGGCTCATTTTCCGAAACACGCACGGTCTCACATGCTTCTTTGTCCGTTTCGGTTAATATTTTTAATGTCTGCGCAATTCTGTTCTCCATTTGTCCGTGAAATTGAACGATGTGTATCTCTATGTTCGGAAGTCTTCTTATAATGATTTGTAATCACGATTTGTTCCGGGGACGAACTGCAAAGCTACAAATAAAACGGCATAAACTGACAAACTGGCAGAGAAGTTGGGTGTTAAGATTCGTTAAATTAGTTGAAAGCGGAGAATTGAAAGTTGAAAGTGTGGGGTAGGGAGGGTGGACGCTGTAATATAATTTGTATGATTAAAAGGGGTAGCCAACGCCCAGGTTTACGTTCAGGAAGTTTTCTTGTCTTCTGTTGAAAAGTTTGCTGAATTCAAGTTTGTCGAGGACGAATTTGCTTGTATACGGATCGTAAACTTTTGTTCCGAAATCGAATCTTAATATAAAAAACGAAAGGTCATAACGGATACCAAAACCGGTTCCGACTGCGATTTCTTTTACAAAGGTATCTGCTTTCAGTTTCTGGGCCTCGGGAGCAGATTTATTCAGGCTCCAGACGTTTCCGGCATCAATGAAAAGGGCATAATTGATATCTCCGAAAAATTTCGCGAGATGCCCGCGCCATTCCAGATTTCCTTCCAGCAGGAAATCTCCTGGTGCTTCAATGGATAAATTATTAGAGGTAATACGCGGAGCGGCCGAACCCGGACCAAGTCTGCGTGGCAGCCATGCTCTCAAACTATTGGATCCACCCGCAAAAAAGTATTTTTCGTAAGGCGGTACTTTGCTGTTTCCATAACTGTAAATGGCACCGGTATTTACCCTGGCAATAAACGAAGATCGTCTTCCGGTTGGCCAGTAACGGCGATAATCAATCGTTGCTCTCAGATATTTGTAAAATTGCAAAGTGTCTCCAAAAACATTTCTGATCCATTTTTCCTGGCCAGGTAAAACATTCAGACTTGTTCCACCAGATTCCATCGACGCCCGAAAGTAATGCGCATTTTTTTGGGGACCTATAATGGAATTTGTATTGTGAACGAAAGTCAGGTTAACGTCCGAAACAAAAGATTTGTTAAAACTGTATTTGAGGTTATTTCCCTGTTCGAACAATTCATTAAGCAGGTTCTGAAAAGCTGGCTGTATTTTCGTTGTGTTCAAAATGTTAAGATCAATAAAGGACAATGTCCATAAAGTCTTAACAGTTGGCTGCCAGGAATAGCTCATGGCAACTTTTACGTTTGTACGGGTATATTCCGGCCGTTCAACATAATTGTATCCCAAACCGATTTGCGTTCGTGGATTGTATTTAGCTGAGGTATTACGAAAAGAACGGAATGGAATTAATAGACGAGGAAAAGTCAACGAGGTATTCAATCCAATTTCCTGACTTTTATAAATTCCGCCATTTTCTACAAAACCGGGTACCAGCTCAATACCGGCACGTAAATTTGCTTCAAAGTTTTCCAAACCGTGAAATACATTCCGGATTTTATAAGAAAGGTTTGCAAAAGGTCCGGGAGCGCCCTGGAGCTGAATAACGTTCAGACCAACATCCGCCGAAACCTGATATTTTTCCAAAGGAATGGCCTGATAATGCACTTTCAGATTGTGTCCTGTTGAATCAAAACTATAATTTACAAACCGGAACTGATCGGTCAAGGAAAGCTGACGCTGCGTATCTCTTTCGTTTTTCTGACTGTAAAGCTGGCCGGGACGAACGACTATTTTGGTATCCAGAATCCTGGGCGCAAACTTTTTGTCGGCAAAAATATACTGGATTCCTTGTGAATAAACAGTGTCTTTTCTAAAAAGAGAATCCGGTAATCCAGCCGGAGGCAATACCTCAAAACGGACAGATTCAATGGAATAGGGAACCGGATTTTTTTCTTTTGCCGGCAAACTTACTTTTACATTTACATCAACTGTCCTGAAAAGACTATCGGTTTTTGGTTTGGTAATGGTATCATTAATCAGGAAAGTAACATTCTGACGGGAAAAACCGAAATAGCCCTGGTTGCGGAGCAAAGTTTCAATTCTTACTCTTTCTTCTTCAAAAGCATCACCATCGTATCTTTTTTTGCTGATCAGCATCGCATCTTTGGATGAGGATTTTAACAAACTGTCAATCATCTGGTTTCTTACCTGATAATTAATGTTGTCCAGAATCGTAGGACGGTTTTCATTAATCAGATATTTTACCTGAATCCGTTTAAAAGTGGTGTCGTTTTTATATGTGACCGTATTTTGAAAAAATCCATTATTATAAAGATACTTTTGCATCTTTTCAGCATTTTTTACTACTTCGCTCTGGATATAATAAACTGGTGCTTCTCCCAAAACACGCATCCAGAAATTGCCTTCATCGACCCTTTTTTGAGCACGGGCCAGTTTTTTGGCATATCTTCTCTGAATCTTTTCTAATTGTCTGATATTATTTTCGTGTAAACGCGATTCTTTCTGATAATTTTGCGTCACTTCGATAACCTTGCGCTGCTTTTCTTCTTTTTTGTAAAACAGCTCTCCAAACTGGTAAATTCCAACTTTTGGAAAAATGGGCAAACTGAGGAAACGGCTGTTGGGTCTCTGCGGAATAAGCGCATCAAGATCAGAATCACTGATGACTTTGTTACCTTTAAAAGTAGAAGTACCCAGAAAGTACTGGCCTGTCGAAGTGCTTGTTTTCCGGGCGCAACCTGTCACTCCCAGGAAGAAAAGGAAGAGATATCCGAAATATGTAACCCTACAACTAATATTCAATGTTGTCTAAAAATCGTGTAAAATATATTAATTCTCTGAAAATCAAGAAGTACCGCCAGCTTCACGAGGCTTTCATCGTTGAAGGTGCTAAAAGTGTGCTTGAATTGTTGGCTTCAGAGTTTGAAGTTGAATTTGTATTATCTACTCCGGATTTTCAACAAAAATACTCAAGTATTTTATCTGACCATAAAACTCTTGTGGAAACTGTCACGCCAAAAGAACTTGAAGGTCTGGGATTATTTCAAACCAATGATTCTTGTCTGGCTGTGGCAAAGACGAAAGATAACGTTTTTTTAAGCGCAGATATGCAGGAATATGCATTGATTTTAGATGATATTCGTGATCCGGGAAATTTGGGAACGATCATCCGCATTGCAGACTGGTATGGTGTGAAGAAAATAATCTGCTCGCCGGACACAACTGATTTTTACAATCCGAAGGTAATTGCTGCCAGCAAAGGATCTTTTACCAGAGTTAAAACTTACTATACTTATCTTCCTGAATTTCTTTCTGAAAACGGAAAAGATCGTACTATTATTGGCGCATTTTTGGATGGAGATTCAATTTATGATCACAAATTTTCTGCGGAAGGCGGTTATGTGGTGATGGGAAATGAATCCAATGGCGTAGGCCCGGAAGTTGAATCTTTTATTACGCATAGAATTACAATTCCGAGAGTAGGAGAGGCGGAATCTTTGAATGTCGGGATTGCTACGGCGGTGATGCTGGATAATATGAGGCGGATTGTTGGGTGAAGATTGTACTTTATAAGTAAGAAACTTATTTTCTTATTCGGAGTTTCCATACCTGTCGACGGCGGAAAAAGCCGTCCGAGGCGTATGGAAACTTCCCAATTTCCCAAAAAATAAATATCAAACAGGGAAAATAATTTTTTAAACCTACAAAACCTCCCCATCATGCGCAGCATGATGCGCGAGCTCCTCCGCATATTCCTTTCCCAAATACCCGTCAATAAAATAATGAGCGATGTACAGGATTGGCGTCAGCAAAATCGCAACAGAACCTTTGTATAAATAATTGATACTACCCACCGAAAGAATCTGTTTCATATCCCAGTTTCCAAAAACATAAAATGCAATTGTTAAAACCACGAAACTGTCGACAAGCTGGGAAAACATCGTAGAACCAGTTGCACGAAGCCAGATATGTTTGCTGCCTGTTCTTTTTCTCAACCAGGAAAAAACAAAAACATCCAGAATCTGACCCAAAAGAAATGCCACGATGGAACCGATCATAATCCCTAGTCCCTGATTGAAAATTTTGTTAAAGGCGTCGTTAATATTGAAATGATTGCCATGGCTGTCCGTGCTGTTCACATCCAGCCAGAATTGTGCAGGAGGTAATTGCGTGGCGAAATATATAGTTATGAAAGTATAAACAATGAAAATAGCTGTCAGATAGGAAATTCTTCTGACGCCTTTCGTGCCAAAATATTCATTAATAATATCAGAAGTAATAAAAACGACTGGCCAGTTTACAACCCCGGCTGTCATATTGAAATCCAGTTTGGTGCCTCCAATGGGTATTTGGGCAGGATTTACACCTAAGAGTGATTCAACTGAAAATATTTTTGTGCCGATGATTTCAGCGATAAGCGCGTTGGTCAGGAAAATTCCGCAAAGCACCAGAAAAAGACGTTGTCTTTTCTGCTCTGCTACTGATTGTTGAATCATGGAATGAGGAAGTGGGTTAGGTAGAAGGTTATGAAAAAAGCCAGGCGGAAATAAAAAAGCTTTCGGCAGTCAGCTATCGGCATTCAGATTTAAGCGACTAAATATTTTTCGCCCAAATCTGACGGCCGGTAGCCGACTGCCGAAAGCCTAATTCCCTATTACTTCTTCAACTGTACGGGTTGATAATACCCGTCTTGTTTCAAGAAAATATTCCAGTTTGTCCATCGCCTGGTTTAATTCGTCCAGTGTTGGAAGAAAAACAATCCGGAAATGGTCATCAGAAATATAATTGAAACCGGTACCAGCAACAACAAGTACTCTTTGTTCACTTAGTAAATCGTAAACAAATTTTTCATCATTTTCCAGACCAAATTTCTTCAAATCAATTTTTGGAAAAACATATAATGAACCTTTTGGTTTTACGCAGGTAATGCCCGGAATGGAAACCAACCTATCGTAGATCAGATTCATTTGTTTGTGTAATCTTCCGGTTGGAACTACGAGTTCCTTTATACTTTGATATCCGCCCAGGGCAGTTTGAATCGCATATTGAGTAGGAACATTGGCGCAGAGACGCATGCTGGCCAAAAGCAACAAACCTTCAACATAAGATT
Organism: Dyadobacter subterraneus; assembly: GCF_015221875.1. Taxonomy (NCBI): domain Bacteria; kingdom Pseudomonadati; phylum Bacteroidota; class Cytophagia; order Cytophagales; family Spirosomataceae; genus Dyadobacter; species Dyadobacter subterraneus. Next base: position 5,619,496 of record NZ_JACYGY010000001.1, on the reverse strand, counting down.
TTGCTTTCTGTTTAGCGCCGCTCAAAATCATCCAGCCGCCACGAAAACCTGCCGAACGGTAGTTTTTGGAAAGTCCGCCGTAAGACACACAAAGCGTATCGTGAACCATGGTACCCATTGGGTAATGAACCGCTCCGTCATATAATATTTTGTCATAGATCTCATCAGAAAAAATAATGAGCTTATGTTCTTCTGCCATTTTAGCGATGCGCATCAGCACATCTTTTTCATATACGGCGCCGGTAGGATTATTGGGATTGATCATTACAATTCCTTTTGTACGGGAAGTGATTTTACTTTCCATATCTTCCAGATCCGGATTCCAGTCGGCTTCTTCATCACATACATAATGTACGGGCGTGCCTCCGCTCAAAGCAATGGCGGCAGTCCATAAGGGATAATCCGGAGAAGGCACAAGAATTTCATCGCCAGGATTTATCAATGCCTGCATGGATAGCAGAATTAATTCACTGACACCGTTTCCAATAAAAATATCATTGATTTCAACATCCTGGATTCCGATGGTTTGGGTATAATGCATGACCGCCTTCCGGGCAGAAAACAATCCGCGTGAATCAGAATAACCTTGTGCATTACGGATATTCATGATGATATCATGCACAATTTCATCAGGAGAATCGAAACCGAATGGCGCGGGATTCCCAATGTTCAGATTATGAATTTTGAAGCCAAGGCTTTCCAGCTCTAATGCTTTTTCATAAGTAGCCCCGCGAATTTCATATTTGAGATTGTTAAGGCGCTGACTTTTTAAGAATTCCATGCGTTTTATTAGTAATGTACAGGGTTCAAATATATAAAAAAACGGGCAAAATTAAATTTTGCCCGTTTCAATTATTGTAAGAATAACTTTCGATTAGAACTTATCCCACCACAATTTAGTAGAAGCTAAATCTCCACCGATGGCAGTTGCCGCCGCTTTCAGGTTAGCACCGTTCAACGTTTGTTCGTTGATTGGATAAATGATACGAACCGGGATCTGAAGACCTGCCGGAGCACTTCCGCCTGTTGGAGGAAGCAACTTAGGGTAATCCAGTCTTCTCCATTCCACCCACGATTCCCATCCTCTGTTGTATAGCGCAAGCCATTTCTGGAAACCGATTTTTTGTTTGTAATCACCTGTGGCAGTAGCATAAGCAACTTTTGGCTGTGCAAGGTAAGTAGATGCATCAGCAGCTGTACCTCCCCAATATGTGATAGAAGCTGTTATTGCTTTGTTGTAATGATCTGCTGCATCACCTGTGATGAAACCTCTTTCAATGGCTTCGGCTAATCCAAATTCAACTTCTGAATAGTCCATGAATAGTCCTTCAAGCGTAGGGTCTACGATTTTGGTACCCACTTTCGAGAAATCTGCGTAAGTATTGGCAAAACCGTAGTTTCCTCCTTTATATACGCCTCCAACTGTTGTGAAGTAACTTGATCTTCTTGGGTCATTCAGTTCATTCATCGGATCAACAAAAACACTTGTAACAACATAATCCTGACGTGTTGTGTACAAAGAGTTAAGGTTTGCTGCTACTGGATTGTAATTAGGGGGCGTGCCAACATATGGAAAAGCCGCTTTATCAGTATTCGCTTTGAATACATTTGGTGCTGCTGCTGCGATAAGTGTTTTTGCTTTTGCAGCATCGCTGTCAGCAATGACAAGTGCAAGTCTTAGTTTCAAAGAATTACCAAATGCTCTCCATTTTGAAATGTCTCCTTTGTAAATCAAGTCTCCTGCGGCAAAAGCTGTTCCTGTTGTGTTAAGCTGGGCCAATGCAGCATCAAGACGATCTAAAAGAGAATAATAAACAGTTTTAGCGTCGTCAAATTTAGGTAGCGGATTCAATGGGTTCATTGCCTCAGTATAAGGAATGTCTCCAAAAGTATTCACGAGAATTGACCATGAAAGTACTTCAATAATCTCAATCTGAGCTAACTGGTTTGCTTTCGATTCAGCAGTAATTAATGGATCAGCATTGATCAGTCTTCTTGACTCAGTCAAATCAGAAATAACATCACGGTAAATGCTCTGCCATAGTGCCTGAGGAATTGCACGAGCAGTAAGGTTGTAACGCTGTTCATCAAGATACGTCGTTTCTGCCCATTGCTGAACGTACAAACGAAAGTTGTTATTACTTACGTTTGGTGTTGTAATCGCATCAATTAAACCTTTAAGTGAATTTGAAAACAATGTAACCGCAGGAACAACCGTAGCCTTCTTGGTGTCGACATTGTAATCGTCCAGACTGTCTACGCAACTGGTGAGCAGTATGAAGGAGAATAAAATGACTAGTGACTTTTTCATATTATTATTTCTAGAAACGGAATTTAACATTGAAACCATAACTTCTTACTGTTGGGTATGATCCACTTTGGTAACCACCTGCGCCGTTTGATGTACCTGAGCTCAAACCATCTTCGGGATCTGAATACTTCATGTTTTTGTGAATGATCCAAAGGTTACGGCCGATCACGGAAACACTGATTTCTTTGAAGGCTTTAAGTTTACCAACTACGGACTGAGGAAGATTGTATGAGATAGAAGCTTCTCTCAATTTTACATAACTCGCATCATAAACATACATGGCACGAGGAGCATTGGAGGTATAACCATACGCTGACAAGCTGTTACCATCAATGTTTTCAGCTCTTACAGTATTAGGTTGCCCGTCTGCCTGAACACCTGGGAATAAAACTCCGCCTGGGTTTGCAGCCTGAATTTTCTTGCCAGCAGCATCTAAAAGATATTTACCGGCAGCGTCTCTTTGATACACGTCGTCTCTTTTTGGATTTCCCAATTCGTTATTTCCGGCAGTGATCGGATAAAGACCTGAACCTTCACCATACCATTGGTCAAGTGAGAAAATGCTGCCGCCATGACGAACGTCAACAAGGAAGCTCAAAGCAAGTGATTTGTATTTAACTGTGTTGGTAACACCACCCAACCAATCCGGGTTTGGATTGCCAATGATTTCGCCTGAGCTTGCAGTTGGTTTGTAAATACCGTTTGTTCCGACAACTTTTTCTCCGTTCAAGTAAGTGAAGTTTGTTCCTCTGATTACACCGAAAGGTAGGCCGCCGATTACTTTTCCTGTTACCGGATCAAGTTTCAAACCTGCGTTCAATGTTACACCACCTTGCAAAGAAGCAATTTGAACGTTCGTTACATCACCATAAAGGCTTACAACTTTATTTCTGTTACGGGTAAAATTCACGTTCATCGTCCATGAAAAATCTTCCGTTTTGATTGGGGTTACATAAGCAGAAATCTCGATACCCTTGTTCTGCATTTCCCCTGAGTTTACATAACGAGCTGTGTACCCCGTTGCAGAAGTCACTGTTACTGGCAAAATCTGATCTTGTGTACTTGTTTTGTAAGCAGTAAAGTCAAAACCTACGCGATCATTAAGGAATGCGGCTTCAATACCAGCTTCATAACTTTTTGTTCTTTCAGATTTAAGCTGACCGTTGTTTTTTGTATTTGGCAAAGAGAAATAAGGAATTGTACCAATACCAGTTGGTTTATCATATGTGTCATAAACAGCTCCCCAAGGTGCATCATTACCTACTTCTGCATAGTTAGCTCTTAATTTACCATGTGTTAACCATGTTTGGCTTTTTAAAGCGGCCAGTTCAGAGAAGTTAAAGTTAGCTCCAACTGATGGATAGAAATACGTGTTTGAGCCAGTTGGTAATGTCGTAGATTTATCTTGTCTTGCAGCAAGTTCAAGGTTGATAAGACCTTTGTAGTCAAAAGAAGCATTTGCAAAAACTCCGTCAACACCAATTTGTCTAACAATTTCCGTAGGTGCTTCAATCGCACTAACCGAGTTTGATAAAGAATAAAGATTAGGTACTACCAAACCTCCGTTTGTTGTAGCTCTGATTGATGATTCTTTGGATCTGCGCATGTTGCTTCCCAACAAACCAGTGAAACTAAGATCTTTCGTAATGCTTTTACGGAAATTGATCAAAAGGTCAAGGTTTGTTTCGTGGAAATTACGGTCAAATCTTGCATAAGAAGGAACAGCGGCACTACCAACAGAGATACGCTCTTCCTGTGTATCATTAGTTCCGTCGTAAGAGAATCTACCTGTGAAGCTCACCCAGTCAGCAAGTTTGTAATTCACAGCAGTACTTCCCTGATAGTGATCCCGTGTATCATTTGAATAGTTTTTGTAACGGCTGTAATAAGGGTTATCAGCAAAAATCGGGTTTGTTCCCTGGATGTTTGCCCAGTTCCAAGTTACGTTTTGTTGATTTCTGAAATATGCTTCTTTCTGTTGCTGAATATCAACACTTACCGGCCACCATTGTCTAAAGCCCTGGTTAGGGTTTTTACCATTGTAACCTGTGTTGTTTCTGCCCATTCCTTTTACATTAGAAAAGTTAACAGATGCAGAAACCGATAATTTTTTAGTTAGGTCATAAGATCCACCAAAGTTGAACAAATTCTTTTTCAAAGAACTGTTTGGCAAAACACCTGTTTCATCACTTCTTGTAAATCCAACTTTAAAAGTAGAAGCGTCACCACCACCACTGATGTTGATACTTTGATTAGAAGTTACAGCAGTTTTATAAAAAGTATCAGGACCATTTTTCGCTGCTAACCAAGGAGTTTGTTTTTTATAGTTAGGAGAGAACTTATCAATAGCATCCCACTGATAAACAGGCTGTCCTTCAAATTTAGGACCGAAAGACGCATCCACATCAAAAGGAGCAACAGCACCAACACCAGCGCCAAGGTCTGCTGTTTTGAAAGTACTTACATAACCTTCACCGTATTCTTTCTGATAAGTTGGGAAAGTAGTTTTGTCAATTTTTCCCCACGTCACACCACTGTTTACTGTAACATCGAAGCTGTTTTTCTTGCCTTTTTTGGTTGTAACCATGATCACACCATTTGAAGCGCGAGATCCATAAAGAGCAGTTGCTGCTGCACCTTTAAGTACGTTGATAGAAGCAATGTTATCAGGGTTGATATCAGAAGCTGCATTACCGTAATCGACACCTGCTCCACCGGTCTGTTGTGTAGCTGTGTTGTTATTTGCGTTTGATACTGGCACCCCGTCAATTACCCAAAGAGCCTGGTTATTTCCTGTAATGGATTTGAAACCACGGATAACTACGTTTGTAGAACCACCCATCGTGTTACTTACTTTAATATCCACACCAGAAAGTTTTCCTGATAATGCGCTCATTAAGTTAGGGTTACGTGTTTGCGTGATTTGATCAGCTGTAACTTGTTGTGCAGCATAAACCAGTTCATTACGTTTTCTTTCAATACCCTGAGCTGTTACAACAACTTCCTGAAGCTGGCTAACGTCATTTTTTAAAGTAACATTTAGTACGGATTGAGAACCAACAAGAACTTCCTGGCTTTGAAATCCGATAAAACTGAAAACAAGGGTTGCACCTTGTGAAACTGAAAGTGAATATTCTCCTTTTGCGTCTGTTGTCGATCCACGGTTAGTACCTTTAACCGAAATGTTAACACCGGGTAGAGTCGAGCCGTCTTCTGCAACGACCTTTCCAGTCAGAGTGCGATCTTGGGCGTGCGCTTGAAGGCCTAAAAGCAACAAGCATCCCAATAAAGATAATAGAATCTTCCTCATACTTAGAATAATTATGTTAGGTTTTATTAAGAAAATTTAATGTTGCAAAAGTAATTATTGTTTCAACCATTACAAGGTATTTTTGCAAATTATCAAAATTTACTTTGGTACTATACCTAATTTCATAAAATAATATTATAAATCTTAGTAATTATCCAGTATTAAATGTGAAAATTGCAATTGTGTTTTCAGTCATTCAGATCCCTGATAAAATAGGATTATTAATATATTGTTAAATTAAAATGACGTCATATCCTGAACGGTAAGCAGGATACGTAAATCAATAATTGTCAGTCCTTATTGCGAATCATCCAAAAAATGGCTTCAAACATTGCCAATTTTTAATTTTATTTTAACAAAATCATTAAACTTCTATAATCTACGTTTAATGGTACAATTTGTTCTTCTAAGTTTGGTTACAAGTCGGTAAAAAAGCGCACTTGAAGCCATTTTTCAGAATTATATTTGGAGCGTAATATTTTTTTAAGAATAAAAGTAATCTCTGTAATTTTAATTTTATAAAGTTTACTTATTACAAATAAAGGTTACAAATAAGAGCGGGGGAAGAGACACATGACTCGTGTCTCTTCCCCCGCTCTTATTTAATCCTGCTTTTGTTATTTGTAGAAAGTGTCTGATATATTTCTATAAGCAGTACCGTTAAATACAACATAGTTTAAAACAAACTTGGTGTTGTTTTCACTTACAGTAATTGTAGGTGCGGTAATAATAGTAACTGTATTTGCGGCAAAAATATCGGCTACGTCATCAGGATCAATTACCGCAGAGAAGTCGGATAGTATGCCATCTGTATTTGTAAATGATATTAGATAATGTACTGCCAAATAACCTGATTCAGCTTTTACGGTAGTTGGATTTACAGGAGAGAAAATAGTCGCGTCCTGAAAGCCACTGTATGCACCTGATTTATCTTGGCTGTTGTACCGGTCATAATTCCAGGAATAAGCTCCACCAATTGGATTTCCAATAGCATGGAAATAGATATGGCCAAAGTTTGAGCTTATGTCAATATTTCCGTCATTGGTCGCAGTAACCGGCAAAGCGTAATTTTCAGTTGCATTAATTTTGGACGGGTAGAAAATTACCTTAAACTCCGCAGAACGTTGCCCAGCCTTGATCACAGCTGTTTTGCTGATCAAGGTAAACAGACTATCAGGCATTATTTTGTAGTCAATAGAATCACTGGCAAAATTATCATTCGCAGCATTTGCATCCACAACCAGATTTATAGTCAGGTCTTTACTTAATTCCTTTGATCCTTGAAGTGACACTACAAAAGTAGCAGTATCAGCCTCATCCGTTGCCGGATAGGTTAATGCGGCGTCAGCATAGTAGGTCAATCCTGAATTAATGGTAGTTCCTCCTGGTGGTACATACAAAAGTTCAAGAATTGATTGTGAAGAATCAGCTGGAATATTCTGGTCATCACCGTCCAGACATGATGTCAGACTGAATGCCGCTGCCAGAAAAAATATAGATTTTATTATGGATCGTTTCATAAGTTTCTTTTTTATTTTGCCCAGAAAATAAGTGTTGTGAAAGGACTGATTCCTTGCGGTAAATTAGCTGCATTGAATGAAGCTTCTGAAGCCGGATACAATATTCTGGTAGGCAGTCTGTCCGGGCGAGGGCTTTGAGAAACTGTTGATGCAAAAGTTCCGCGTGCACTTGTACCACTCACAGCAGGGTAGCCAGTCCGGCGATATTCATTCCAGCCTTCATTACTGTTTACAAAATTCAGCGCTATATATTTCTGGGTAATGATCGCTTCGATTTTACGGGCGTCTGTTGTTGCCAGCGTAAAGTTTGCAAGATAAGTTGACTGATTATCGGCGATGTATTTTGCTGCATCACCAGCTGCATCACCTGAAAGCGTGCCATCCGGTAATTGGTAGATATAATCAAAAGAAGCTTTTATTCCACTTTCAAAAAGCGTTTTTGCATCTCCGGTTTTCAATATTCCTCTTACAACTGCTTCCGCCTGAAGAAAATCACTTTCAGCAACTGTGATCACAGGATAACCTGCATCCGGACCTTTTAAAGTACCTGGCACGTCACCCGCGGTAGTTCCTGTGCGGTCCGTTCCTGAATACCAGAATCCACCGGTTGGGCTTGATGGTACAGAGTTATTTTCAACACCAAGCTGGTTTACGCCTGTCGCCGGAAATTTGTAGTAAATAGCACTTCCTCTTCCTTCATCTTTCAACTTACTTCCATCGTAAAAACTCAAAATGAAGTTGGTCGGGATCCAGGATTTTGTAGCAGCTGATCCGGTGTAAGTATATGCCCACTGATTCCATTGCGGATTTTGTCTGTTGGCATCTCTTGTATATCCAGGGTTGATCAATGCATCTTCTTTTAAGAAACCTGCTACATCAAAAGCGGTATTTGCAAAAGTAGTTTTACCCGTCGCACGTACAATAAGTCTTAACTTGATTGTATTTGCCAGCTGCAACCATTTTGTCATGTCACCTTTAAAAAGAACATCCGCCGCACCAAGATTGATCATGGTTGTACCTGCTTCTTTTGCTGCGTTTCCTTTATTAATTGTAGCAATGGCAATGTCAAGCTGTGCTGCAAGATCTGTGTAAATTGCCGCCGCTTCATCATATTTAGGAGTCAAAAGATTTGCTCCTTTTAAAGCGTCAGTGTAGGGAACGTTGCCATAAGTATCAACAAGTAACTGAAAACCATGTGCTTTCATGATTTTTGCTGCTGCGTTGTAAAAACCGTAGCTATCTTTTCCTTCGGTATTATCAATGATATATTGAAAATCCTGAAGATTGTCATAGGTATTTGGCCAAAGATCAGAGAAGTTGTTAGAGTTGTAGTTGTAAGTAACCAATTCATTAAAACCTCCATATCCACCCGCATTGGCTCCATAGCCGCCGGTTTCCATTCCATAGGTATTGTATCGGTTCAAAACCTGAGCTGTTGCTGCAATTGCCTGTGGAAGTACAAGTTCAGGTGAAACCGTTGTAGCCTGGTTTGTATTGGTGTTAACATCCAGATAGTCATTACATGACGTACCAAGCACTGATAAAATCAGAAAAGTAGCTATATGTATTTTTTTCATTTTTTTCAATTTATTAAATCGAGATCTGAATTGGATCGTTAAAATTTAAACGCCACCGTACCACCAAAATAGCGTGAAGGAGGTGTCTGGTTTAAGCTGTTAAGACCTGTACCGTTATTACCTGCACCTGCGCTGCTGTATTCAGGATCTGTATACAAGTTGTCTTTTGCCATCCAAAGAAATAAATTCCGTCCCTGAGCACTGATGGTAACATCTTTGATAAAATGCGATTTGCTCAGCAATGAAGAAGGCAGAGAATAAGAAAGAGAAATCTCTCTTAGTTTGATGAAATTACCGGATGTAACGTAGTTTGAAGTAACATTACGGTTGATACCGTCAGACCAGAATCCATTATTTCCGTTTCCGTTAGCAATGGTAATTGTTTTGTTTTCTACGTAAGTTCCGTCCGCAGCCTGGTACACAGAATTTGGGAATACAAAACTTTCGCGGTTATAAACAGCAGTTCTGTAACCCGTTCCTGACCAGTCCATTTCTGTACCGATACCGTTGAATACTTTGTATCCGCCACGGTATTCAAACAAAACTGAAAGACGAAGTGATTTGTAGCTGATGTTTGCATCCATACCTACACGGTTTTTCGCAGTAGCATTTCCAAGAACCTGAAGGTTTTCCGTTTGTGTTGGCAACCCAGTTGAAGAGTTAACGATCACGCGTCCTTGTGGATCTCTTTCATAATCATAACCCATAATTACCGGGAAAGACATACCCGCAACGGCAGAAGAAATAGCGTTACCAGAAGTTGACAGCGTCAGAGTTGGCAAATCTGCGGAAATATAATTAACTGTATTTTTCAGGTAAGTGTAATTTCCACCAAGCGTTACATTCCAGTGTTCAGTTCTTACCGGAGTTACGTGCAGGCTTAATTCAAGTCCTTTGCTTTGTGTTTGTCCGACATTGGTAAGCAAATTGCTGAAACCTGTACTGTTGGACAAAGACGTTGTCACAGTTTGATTATCGGTTTTTGTATCGAACCAGGTAACGTTGGTTGTAATGCGGTCGTCAAGAAGATTTAAGTCAAAACCTACTTCATAACCTTTTGTAATTTCAGGTTTCAAGTTGTTTGATACCAGCGTGTTACTTAGGGAATAACCGGCCAGGCTTCCGTAAGGAAAACCATTCGCTGTACCATAACTTGTGTTACTGCTGAATGTTGGCAGAAGCTGGTAAGCACCGAAATTGTTAGGATCTGAACCATTTCCAAGGTTTACCTGACCAACTTTTGACAACCCGCCGCGAATTTTCAAATAGTTGATGATTTTGCTTTGGTGAATCAAAGGAATTGCTTCACTTGCTACAAACGAAAGATCAACCGATGGATAGAAAAACGAACGGTTGTTTGCTGCCAATCTTGAATCCCAGTCATTACGGCCAGTTGCATTCAGGAAAAGGAAGTCTTTAAAACCAACAGTCAATTTTCCGTAAGCACCCACCTGACGTGTTCTGAAATCAGCTTCTGCATAAGAAGGTGAACCAGTACCGTTGCTCAGGTTATACAAATCTTTTACAACAAGACCACTGATTCCGGTGGTCAAATATTTTGCATCATTTTGAGTTAACTGACCGCCTGCAATAAGGTTGAAGTTGAACACGCCGACCGTTTTGTTGAACTGCGCCAGCACGTCAGTCAAAAGCTGCATAGTGTTATTGCTTGTTTCTGTTACTGATGCAGGAATATCCGATTTCGAGCTTGACTCGGTATTTTTTGCATAGTCAGTATAAGTGAAGCCTTCATTTGTGTATTTATTTGTAAAATATCTGCTTGAAATACCCTGACGTGCAATCAGATCCAATCCTTTGATTGGAGTAATTTTAATTTCAAGGTTACCAGTCAGATAATCATTTTTATCGATTTCACGATTGGTTTCAGCTACAAAATACGGGTTCAGATACCATGGATTGTAAAATCCGTTCGGGTTGGCAAACTTGTCAGTACGCCAGTTTTTATATTTTGTTATATCCACGTTCGACGGCATATTCAACATACTTGAATAAATCGTTCCTGTTTGGGAAGTGATATCGTAACGGTTTGGAGCAAAAGAAGTACTGTATGTAACATTCACGATTTTACCAATTTTGCGTGAACCATTCACACGTAAATTGGCACGGTTGAATTTGTCACCCGGGGTTGTTCCTTGGGTTTTTACAAACTGGCCGGATACATACAAACTTGATTTATCATCACCGCTGGTAAGGGAAAAATCAGTCTGGCTAGTAAGGCCGACATTCCAGAATTTGTCATGTCCGTTTTTATAGGAGTAAGCAGTAGAATCCTGGCTTCCATCTTCTAATGGAGAACCGATTGGTCTTACAACACCGTCAAATGCGGGCCCATACGACTGGTTTTCCAAATAGCTATACGTAGGAGAACCCACGCCGTTGATTCCATAAGCGCTACCACCCGCACCAAATTTTTTCTGGATTTTTGGTAAAAATGCAACTTGCTGAGCCTGTACTGTTTGAGATAAGCTAATTTCAGTTCTACCGTTTTTACCTCTTTTGGTGGTAATCAAAACAGCACCATTTGACGCCTGCGAACCATAAAGTGCAGCAGCTCCGGAACCATTCAAAATTACGACCTGATCAACGTCATTTGGGTTCAAATTGCTCAATACATTGGAAGGAACAATCACATTATCCAAAACCACAAGTGCCTGGTTGTTACCGGTAAGTGAACGCTGTCCACGTAAAACAAGACGATATTCCGGATTCACCCCACTGCTTGTCCCACTAATCTGAAAACCGGCTACTTTACCTTGCAAACCACTTGCAATATTCACTGCTTTTCCGGCGGTAAGAACCTGGGAGGTAACCACCGCCGCGGCTGTACCTAATTCTTTGGTTTTAGTTTGAAAACCACCTGCTGTGGTAATAACAACTTCTCCCAACTGCTGAAAATCGGGAACCAAACCTACGTCAACCACCGATTTATTACCCAAAACAACATCCTGCGTTTTAAAACCGATAAAGGAAAAAGTAAGACTTCCTCCGTTCGGTACACTGATTTTGTAGCTTCCTTTTGTATCCGTTGTAGTTCCTACACTTGTACCTTTTAAGACAACGTTTACACCGGGCAAATATGACCCGTCTTCCCCAGACGTTACAGTACCTGTAACCTGTCTGTCCTGAGCCCATAGCAAAGATGAGCAGGAGCATATCCAGAGGATGCTCCACAGTAAAACTTTCTTCATTTATAATTATAAGTTAGGTTGGTAATACAAATTATGGGTAATCGCAAACTTTAAATACAGGATGTTAAATTCGGTTACATGAAAAACAGGACATAATGGAATAAGACAATTCGAAAAGTTATTTTCGAATTGCAGGTCTACTAAACTAAAACGGTTTAGTAATTCTCTTTAAAAATTTGTTTCTAGGGGGATGATTTAAGGTTTGAGAAATCTCTGAATTTTATTCTGAAAGATGATACTCAAAAGAAACCGAGTGCCTGATGCTTCTCGAAATTTGGAATATACTTGTGCATCCATGCACAAACTTCCTTCTGGTGAAAGTATAATTTTTGACATTATGAGTATAGGTAGTTAGGTTTGTTTTGGAACTTCAACGATATAAAAGTAAGTATTGTTTCAAGTGAAACAAGGTTTTTTTTCGATAAGATCAAAATTTACTTTGGCTATATATGATTTTCACTGCAATATTTTCATTTAAAGGGGATGTTTTACAATATAATTTTGATTCTATGATTTCATTAAAAATATAACGAAACCATTTTTAAATGACATTATTAAATTATGTGTTTGAACGTATTTGTAATGAAGCACAAAGGGAAAGCGGAAGCTAAAATTGCGAATCGTAATGAAATACGATCTTATTATTGCCAATTTCATTCTAATAGAAGAAAATACTTCAAATTAATATAATATACGTTTAATGATCGTCTATAAGGAGCAAAAGGTAACTTTTTATGTTAAAGAAGTTACCTTTTGGAAGTGATTTCAGAATTTAATTTGGGAATCATCACATGTCACCAAATTTTACACGAACCATCAAATTCTTTAATAAATATTTTCATAACCCATAAAAAAGAAGAGTTGCCCAAAAATCTTGAGCAACTCTTCTATGAAGTTAAAAACTTTGAAATATCCTATTTGTCCCACCAAACCGGCGTGTAAATATCATCTACAACAGTGGCATTCGGATTGTTCACGCGCTCATCTTGGGATGTCGGCAGGCGTACAGGAATTTGCTGTTTCGATGAATTTGGATTTGCTGTAAGTTTTGGGAAACCAGTTCTTCTGAAATCATTGTATGGCTCGATCTGTGTAAAGAGCGCAACGTATTTTTGCATAATCAGTTTTTCCAATGTCAAAGTTGCGGCAGTTTCTGAGGCGGTGCTGGTTTTAAAAGCTGCGGAAATTGCATTTCCCGTTACACGTTCCACAGATGCTTCCACTGCTTCATTGAATGCGGTTGCTGCATCTGCCGTTTTGCCCAATCTCAACTGAGCTTCGGCTTCAATAAACTTGGCTTCTGCATAAGTTGCCAGTCCGATTGGAGAATCTGCCGAGGCAATTCCCGGTCCCGGATCTGAGGTTGTAGTTTGATCCTGGTCATCCGCAGGCGTTCCGGAGTAGTTTCCATCCTCATCTTTTGTGGCAAAAAACGGAAGGCGCGGATCTGCTGTCGTTACCAGATAATCTACAAAAAACTTGCCCATTTTCAGATAATTCGTACGGTTGTTGTAATAGTCATACCATTGATTGTATGTATTACCCGTATTGAAAAAGACCGCATTCATATCAGGAAGGGTAGGGTCTACTTTGGCAAGATATTCCAAAGCTTTGGTAGCACTTCCGGAAGGATCGCTTTGACTTAAACGGTTGGCATAACGCGCTTTGATAATATAAGCCGCATTAATCCAGTTTTTGGTATCACCTCCAAAAATTAAATCATCTGATCCGGGAATGAATTTATTGGCCGTCGGCGCTGAACTAAGCGCGGTAATTGCTTCATCAAGTAATGTCTGGATACTTTTGATTACGTCTTCCTGTTTGTCATATTTTGGATTGAAATTTCCGGAGAGTGCTTTAATGGCTTCGGTATACGGAACATCACCCCAGAGATCAGTAGCTACGCCAAGATTCAGTGCAGTAATAATTTTTGCCATCCCGGCGTAATAAGGATTCTCCGCACCATAATCATTAATCAGCGTCAGACTGTTATTTAATGAACCGTTATACAAATTGGCCCATTCATTGACAACGTCAGCTTCTGTGATTGTGTAATTTGCAAAGGCTTGTGTTTGAGATCCTTCCGAAGTTCCGGCGGTCTGCTGCACCAGCATACTCGTAACGCGTCCGAGCTGCCCGCCATAGGCTGCAAATGTTGAAACTTCTGCACCTGTAAGCAGCGAAGCCGCGGTAACAGTTTCCGGATCGTTGGGGTTAACCCCATATTCGTCAAATTTATCCTTGCACGACGTTGCGACAGCGGTCAGGGCGAGAAATGTGAATAATATCTTTTTCATAATAATTGAAATGCTTTATGGAAATTAGAATCCGATGTTAACGCCGAAAATGTATGACTTGCTGCCCGGGTTGTTGAAGTAGTCAAAGCCCTGAAGGTTTGATCCTGCACCGGTAAGGCTCGTTTCCGGATCCACACCTTTATAATTGGTATTCAGGTACAGATTGCGGCTTGTGAAAGAAACATCCACATAATTGGCATATTTCTTAAACTTGAAGCGGTAGCTCAAACCAACTTCACGCAAGCGGAACCAGTTAACATTTTCTACGAATTGTTCCGCCGCGGCACCACCGTCGCCAACATAACTGCTGAAATAACTTAGAGCTGTGATTTCTTTTGTGTTAGGTTCTCCGCTGGCAGTAACACCCGGAATCACATAAGTTCTTTCACGATCAGCAGATTCTTTGGTCACACCAATACGGTTCAGACGCGCATAGGTTCCGTTCCAGATTGATCCGCCATGTCTTACATCAATAAGTGCGGTTAATGTTATTCCTTTATATGTGAAACTGTTGCGTAAGTTGCTGAGCCATTTTGGATAAGGATTTCCAATATTTCCCTGTGCAGTTTCCTGTAATGGAATTCCATTTGAACCAATAATAAGATCGCCTTTATCATTACGCTGCCATTTTGATCCGTAAAGAACACCAAGCGGTTCTCCCACAATCGCATAACCGCCAATTCCGGTAAAGGCACTTTCAAGACTTAATTCCTGTACGCCTTCTGCCAGTTTCAAAACCTTGCTTACGTTTTTCGACCAGTTTAAACTAATATCCCAGCTGAAATTCGGTGTTTTTATTGCGTTTGCAGAAATCATTACTTCAACACCGCGGTTACGAAGCTGGCCCGAGTTTGTGTATTCTGCTGTAAAACCTGAGGCAGGAGCGGTTGGTCTGTTTAGTAAAATATCCTCGGTTTTCTGGTTATAAACGGTAAGATCAAGATCGAAACGTTGTTTCAAAAATTTCAGGTTCAATCCGATTTCGTTACCAATAACCCGCTCCGGTTTAAGGTTG
Source organism: Dyadobacter subterraneus (assembly GCF_015221875.1). Lineage (NCBI taxonomy): Bacteria > Pseudomonadati > Bacteroidota > Cytophagia > Cytophagales > Spirosomataceae > Dyadobacter > Dyadobacter subterraneus. Next base: position 5,604,257 of record NZ_JACYGY010000001.1, on the reverse strand, counting down.
GTATTCCCAACGATTTGGTTATAATATGAATAACCGTTTACTCCGTTGTAAGGGAAACTCAAACCATTTGTAAATCCGTCTGTAAAAGATGGTTTTCCAAAATAGGTTTGATTTCTGTACGCTGATGGGGAAATACCGGCCTCAGAATATGCATAGCGCAGTTTTCCAAAACTTACGATATCCGAACTAAACAATTCACTAAAAACCCAGGAAACGTTTGCCGATGGGTAAAAGAAATTATTTTTGCTTTTACCAAAAGTTGAAGACCACTCATTTCTTCCGGTCAGGGAAACATAGATCTGGCTCGCATAATCAAAATCCAGCTGTCCGAAAACGGCTGTGGTAAACTTCCGCTGCGTATCATTAGAAGCATAAAGTTCAGAGGCATTTCCAAGATTATAAAAATTCTGCACCGTCAGGTTTCGTCCTCTCTGGAAGTTATCATAGAAATTGGCTGAGGTAACGTTATGTCCAACGGTATAATTAATTCCGAATTTATCAGACGGTTTTACTTCTCCGCGGAAAATCAAATCCCCGTAAATGTCGCGGCTGTTAACGTTATCAAAATTAACCTGACCATAACCTACCGAGTTGTCATCACCATTAGAACTAATCGCATAAATCTGCTGGCGACGATCAGAATAGGAATCAACCCCAAGTTTATAAGTCACATCAAAATATTTGTTGAGGTGATAATTCAGATAAATGTTTCCCAAAACACGGTTGATTTCATCTCTGAACGGGTTTTCATATGCTGAATACAAAGGATTGTCATAAGCTGAGAAATACGTTCGGTTGTAACCGTTATCATATTTATATTGTCTTAGATCAAAAGAAGCCGGTGTCCGCAAAAGACTAAGCATAGTTCCTGCCACGTTACTACCGTTCTGAGATTTGATACCTCCGGAATTGATATAATTCACAGTTCCACCCACTTTGAAATTATCGGTCAGATAACTATCAGCCGTCAAACGAACCGAATTTCTCTTATAATCCGTGTTTGGAATAATACCGTTCTGAGTAAGATTTCCCAAGGACAAACGAAAAGATGATTTATCATTTCCTCCGGAAAGTGTTACGTTGGTGTTATGGGAAACCGCAGTTTTGAAGAAATTCCCCGGATTGTCGTAAGATTTTAACGAAGGATCAGAGGAAATTTTTGGTCCCCAGCTGCTGGCTGTTCCGGCAGAAATATCATCATCTGTACCATGTCTTAAATCCGGACCCGGATCAGCTGTTATATAATTTCCAGATGTTCCCTGTGCATATTCTCTCTGCAAGTCAGGCAGTTTGTTGACTTCCGAAAGTTCAAGACGGTAATTAACAGTAACCCCGATTCCTTTCTGTTTTTTTCCTCTTTTGGTAGTATAAAGGATTGCACCATTTCCAGCACGGGCTCCATACAATGCAGAGGCAGCCGGGCCTTTTAAAATAGTTACCGATTCAATGTCATCCGGATTAATGTCAAGTGCACGGTTTGAGTTATTTACACCGCTCAAATTAGCATTAAAAGGATAATCACCAGCCGAAGATGTAACGGTCTCATTGTTGATGGGAACTCCGTCGACAACGATAAGTGGCTGTTGTTCACCTGTAAAAGTGGCCGGACCACGCAAAACAATTTTACTGGAAGCACCTGGCAAACCAGATGAACCGGTTACGATAACCCCCGCAGTTTTACCTGCAAGACTTTGGACGATATTGGCTTCACCCGATTTTGCAAGCTGGTCACCATTTAAATCTGAAACGGCATATCCCAGCGATCGTTTTTCACGAACTGAACCCAGGGCGGTTACAACAACTTCGCTCAACTGGTTGGGGCCGGCAGCAAGTGTTACGTTAATAACTGACTGGTTTCCAACAACAATCTCTTTAGACGCAAATCCGATAAAGCTGAATATAAGCGTAGCGCCCTGATTTACTTGCAAGCTATAATTACCCTGAACATCGGTTGTCGTACCATTTGTTGATGATTTTACAGCAATATTGACTCCCGGCAGAGTGGAGCCGTCGTCTGCTGTAACCTTTCCGGTTACATTGACTTGCTGGGCATAAAGCTGATTGCTGAGCAGCAGTGTAATACCCAATAGTGATAATAAAAACTTCCTCATACTTTGACGATTAGGACATGTGTTTGGTTGAATATAACTTTTATTACAAAAATAATATTTAGTTTATTTATTGCAACTTATAAGAATGTTTTCTACAAAATAAGATTTGGCTCGTAGATACTAAAAGTAGAATGTGGTTTGGTGTTTCCGAATTCTATTCTGTCTGTGGAAATTGGTAGTGAACGGAATATTTATATTGCTATCTAAAATTCAGTAAAATAAGATCAATTGTTATTAGGAAGCTGCGCGGGCAATGGTTTTTTAGAATCAGATCAGAATGAAAAAATCATAATTTCTGATTACTTTGGTTGAATAAAGAATTATTTCTACCTAATTAATAAACGTCACTCTTATTATGCGCAGGCTTTTACTATTAACCAGCTTAACGGTTGCTGGATTTTCTTCTTTTGCCCAATCTCCGCTTAGTACAAAAATTGATCAGAAAGCAAAAGCGCTTGAACCAAAAGTTATCGAATGGCGTCGTGATTTTCACCAGAATCCTGAATTGGGAAACCGTGAATTCAAAACGGCTGAGAAAATCGCAGCGCATTTGAAAAGTCTGGGAATCGAAGTGCAGACGGGTGTTGGACATACGGGTGTTGTAGGTCTGCTGAAAGGTGGAAAACCTGGTCCGGTTGTTGCCTTACGGGCGGATATGGACGGATTGCCGGTCACAGAAAGAGTAGATGTACCTTTTAAATCCACTGTCACAGCAGATTACAATGGTCAAAAAGTTGGCGTTATGCACGCTTGTGGCCATGATACGCACATTTCCATTTTGATGGGAGTTGCCGAGGTTTTGGCTTCCATGAAAGGTGATTTGAAAGGAACAGTTAAGTTTATTTTCCAGCCAGCCGAAGAAGGTGCACCAGAAGGTGAAGAAGGCGGTGCAAAATTGATGATTAAAGAAGGCGTGCTTGAAAATCCAAAGGTGGACGCGATTTTTGGTCTTCACATTAACTCACAGACAGAAGTTGGTAAAATTGGTTACAAGCCAGGTGCCACAATGGCTGCTGTCGATTTTTTCAGTATTGATGTAAAAGGAAAACAAACGCACGGTGCCTATCCATGGTCGGGTGTGGATCCGATTGTAACTTCTTCACAAATTGTAATGGGTTTACAGACTATCGTAAGTCGCAACCTCGATCTCACCAAAGCGCCGGCGGTTGTAACAATTGGAGCAATCAATGGTGGAATTCGCCAGAATATTATCCCGGAACAAGTAAAAATGATCGGTACGATCAGGACTTTTGACGAAGATATGCACGTGAAAGTTCACAAACGTATTACAGAAATTGCTACAAATATTGCCGAAAGTGCGGGAGCAAAAGCGGATGTTAATATCGGAATTCTTTATCCTGTTACATATAATGATATTCCATTGACAGAAGAAATGGTTGGTACTTTAAAGGATGTAGCAGGCAAGGATAATGTAAAACTGGTTCCGGCTGCTTCGGGAGCAGAAGATTTCTCCTTCTTTCAACAAAAAGTACCTGGATTTTTCTTCTTTTTAGGCGGAATGCCGGTTGGAAAAGATCCGTTGACCGCATCAGCGCATCACACGCCTGATTTCTTTATTGATGATAGTGGCATGTTATTGGGTGTTAGATCTTTGAGTCGCTTGACAGTAGATTACATGGAGAAAAAAGCGAAGAAATAAGTTAATGTCAGACCGAGTTAATATCTTGATTTTGTCCGAAATTCACCGACATGGCTTCCCGATTCCAAAAATTTCGTTTTAGTCTGGAAACTTCTCTAAGTATTCTGGCTGTTGTTTCAAGCTTTTGCGCCATAGGTATTACCTTTTATCAGGTTTATCTGCAAAGAATAGAACATTATGCGGCTGCATTACCTTATCTGATGGTTTCGATTACTAATTTTTCCGAAGATAAAACACCGGAATATACCCTGGAAGTAAGTAATAAAGGTGTCGGACTAGCAAAAATTGAAAAACTGGAAATCTGGTATAAGAAGAAAAAAGTAGAAAATGAAAATGCCCTGATCAGGACATTAATTGCAAAAGATACGACGACTTCACGCGTTTTTTCCAGTTTATGGAAAGGACGCGTGATATCTCCCGGTGAACAATTTAACTGGATCAAGCTTTCCGGCCCCGGAGCCCAATCACTACGGGATGAAATTGATAAAGGAAATGTTGAATTCAGAATATTATTCTCATCTATCTATGACGAGAAATGGTATTTCAATTCCATGGTGGGCAAATCGTTGATAGAAGTAGCCGAGGAATAAATGTTGTCTGGCTTCTATTTGTTTGCATTTTTGAGGCGTCTAAATATTTTTTCTTTACCATTTCTTCTTCCTGATGATTTGGACGTTATTAATTTGTCGTCAAATAATTCCTTCAAACTTCGTTGTGAAAAAAGTTTTTGAAGAAAAAGTCAATTTTTTTCTGATTGTTTACCATTGACTATCACTCAGGAATATTTTTGCGCACTTGGTCAAACAGTAAATTCGGAAGGAATCTTTTTACATAAATCGCCGCAACCTCCTTCAAACCACCAATATAAATTTCTTTCTTATCCTTTTTTACAGCATTCAAAATCTGTCTCGCACATTCTTCCGGGGCAATTCCTTTTTCCTGATTGGCATCCATTTTGCCGAATTTTCCGCCCTTTTCATTGATCGCATTGACGGAAATATTTGTACGGATATAACCAGGGCAAATCGTTGTCACTTTAATATTGTCATTATAAGATTCGGCACGCAAAGAATCGTAAAAACCCTGCAAAGCATGTTTTGAAGCATTATATCCAGATCTCATAATTGTTCCGATTTTTCCGGCCACGCTGCTGATCACGATAAAATGGCCGCTTTGCTGTTTGATCATATATGGCAAAACTGCTTTTGTGATCGCTACCGTGCTGTAAAAATTGACATCCATCAATTTTTTGTAAACATCCAGATCGGTATCTTTTATATAGGAACGCTGGCTGATTCCGGCATTATGAACCATAATATCAATTTTTTGAAATTTGGCAATAATTTCAGCCGCGGCTCCTTCTGCTTTGTCAAATTCTGTAACATCAAAAGGAAGAATCAAAACGGACAAATCTGGTAAACCGGTTGCTATTTTTACGCGTTCAAGTTCTTCTTTTCTTCTTGCCGTTAAAACCAGTTTTGCACCTTCTTTTGCAAATGCCATCGCCAGGGCTTCTCCGATTCCGGCAGATGCACCGGTAATCCAGACAACTTTATTTTGAAATGTATCCATGCTAAAAATTCAGCTTTATATAATGGTAGGAGCGGAGGATAAAAAGTGGAGTTCCACACCTTCTTTGTTAACATCAAGATAAGCATTCATACCAACACCAATGGCACGGTTGTCAGCCACATGCCCGACCGGGAAATTGAACGTTAATGGATAATCGTACTCTGCAACATGTTCATGAATAATCTCATAAGCCGTTTTTCCATAAGGCGGATTCGAATTATCCTTCATATCTGTAAATTGTCCAACGATCAATCCTGCCAGATGACTAAGTTTTCCGGCACGTTTCATCTGGATCATCATCCGGTCCAGATTGTATAAATATTCGTTTAGATCTTCAATAAACAGTATTTTTCCTTCTGTATCAATTTGCGTATTTGAACCGATCAGATGTGCCAGCAAACAAAGATTTCCACCCACAATTTCTGCAACTGCACTGCCATTTCTGTTCAATGGATTTGGCTCAACAGAATAACCGGGAAGTTCACCGAATAGTATGGATCTCAAAGATTCGGCAGCTTTTTCTGCACCTTCCAGAGTGATGGATTTTGCCATGGGCGCGTGAACGCTGGCATAACCTAATTGATATAATTGTGAAAGGATTGCAGTCAGATCGCTAAATCCAACGATCCATTTTGGAGATTTTATAAAATCTGTAAAATCAAGTCTGTCAATGATTCTGGAACAGCCATAACCACCACGAGCCGCGATAATCGCTTTGATGGAGGGATCATCAAGCATGGATTGTAAATCTGCAAGCCTGTTTTCATCAGTTGCAGAATATTGATTATAGGAAGATTTTAAGGTTTTTCCTTCAACAACTTTTAATTTCCATTCGTCCCGAAACAAGTTGATTCCCGGAAGTAAATCTTCGTAGCGAACCGCGCTGGCGGGCGCAACAATACCTATTTTATCGCCTGGTTGTAAAAAAGGGGGAATTTGTATGGTGGGCATATAAATGAGTGCGCAGTTCTGGAATGCAGTTGGTGGTTGATTTTTTCGGAATTGGTATTGAACAGATCAATTTTGATTAGATAAAAATGACATCTTCCACGAGGTTGGATTTCATTTCACGATTGATCAGTTCGATAATTTTAGATTTTGCACGAATAAGTTCGCTTCTCAACGGAGCAGATTCGATTTGAAGAAATAGGATACGGTCTTTGATATAAATACTTTTGGTCCGGGAAGCAATGGCTGATCCCATGATTTTATCCCAATGCGCAACCACATACGACTGATCAAACCGGCTTCTAAGCTTATAACGGTCAATCATCATATCAATCGCCTCTTTAAGCGGAGTAATCCCAGGTTTGCGGGAAGATTTTTCTTTGTCGAAACGATAATGCATTGCCATAAAACTGTACTTTATACAAATATAGAACAAAGCGGGGAAGGCTGGAAGGAGAAAATAAAAGAATGATAAAAAAGAGTAAAAACCCGGTACAAGAGTAAACGTAAGCATACGGTTCATACTAAAATTTGACGGGTATATTTGCTTTTCCCGGCTTCCGGGCTTATTATTGCACCATCAAGTCAATTTGCTTCACTTTTTAGCGATTGATTTATAAAGAAGAGGCGAGAGAATAGGCTCTACGAACCTCTGGCAACCTACTCCTGCGTCGGAGAAAGGTGCTAATTCCTACCTAAGCTGTTTTAGGAGATATAAAATCAAACGCGCATGAACTTAGTAACTATTTCCGCAAGCCGGAGGGCTTTGTCCTCGTATCTGGTTTTGATTAGCAAAAGCTTTTCAACACTATTTTCGTATGCTGTTTTACCACCGGAACGCTGTCGATTTACACTGAATTTTGTATTTCCTAAATATTTGCCGCACAAATAAACCGTACAAACAGTTATGTCAAACACAGCTTATCAATTTGAAACACTTCAGTTACATGCAGGTCAGGAGCCGGATCCGGTAACCAATGCCCGTGCTGTACCGATTTATCAGACAACTTCCTACACTTTCAATAACTCCGAACATGGAGCAAATCTGTTCGCATTGAAAGAATTTGGAAACATCTACACCCGGATCATGAATCCGACCACGGATGTTTTTGAAAAAAGATTGGCTGCACTGGAAGGAGGAGTGGCTGCTTTGGGTGTTGCTTCGGGGCATGCTGCGCAGTTTCTGGCTATTAATAACATTACCACAGTTGGCGATAATTTCGTTTCTACGTCTTTTTTATATGGCGGAAGTTTTAACCAGTTTAAAAATTCCTTCAAGAATATTGGCGTTGAAGCGCGTTTTGCGGATGGAGACGATATTTCAAGTTTTGAAAAATTGATTGACGGTAAAACAAAAGCGATTTATCTGGAAACCATTGGTAACCCAAGTTACAGCATTCCGGATTTTGAAGCTTTTTCTGCCTTGGCAGCAAAATATGATTTGCCAATTATTGTCGATAATACTTTTGGTGCCGCTGGTGCTATTTGTCAGCCGATCAAATGGGGCGCACATATTGTTGTTGAATCCGCCACGAAATGGATTGGCGGTCATGGTACTACGATGGGCGGAGTAATTGTTGATGCCGGTACTTTTGATTGGGGGAATGGAAAATATCCACAATTTACGGAGCCATCGCCAAGTTATCACGGATTGGTACTGAATGATGTTTTTGGTAAAAATGGACCGTTCGGAAATATTCAATTTATCATTCGTGCAAGGGTAGAAGGTCTTCGTGACTGGGGCCCATCACAAAGTCCGTTTAATTCCTTTTTATTATTACAAGGTTTAGAAACGCTGACACTTCGCGTGGAACGTGCGAGTGAAAACGCCTTGGCTCTGGCAACCTGGCTGGAAGCGCATCCAGATGTAGAATTTGTAAATTATCCTGGCTTGGCTAGCAATAAATACAAAGCCTTGGCTGAGAAATATCTTAGCCGTGGAGCAGGATCTGTGCTTTCTTTCAAACTGAAAGCAGGAAAAGAAGCAGCGGATACTTTTGTGAATTCAGTAAAACTGACAAGCCATTTGGCTAACGTTGGTGATTCCAAAACGCTGATCATTCACCCGGCAAGTACAACGCACTCACAACTTTCAGAAACGGAACAGGAGCAGGCGGGTGTTGCACCGGGATTGTTGCGGTTATCGGTTGGGATTGAACATATTAATGATATAAAAGCAGATCTTCAGCAGGCTTTTGAAGCTGCGAAGTAATAACACTTGGTCAGGAAGTTGGATTCAACTTTCTGACTTTTAATAGTTTTAGTAATTAAACTTAGTGCTTTGGCACGTATGCAAGCGGAACACAAGATTTTTAGATATCCCTACGCCTATCCTTTGGAATTGGGACGTGAACTACCAGGTTTTGAATTATCGTACTCGACTTACGGTACCAGAAATCCGGAGGATGATAATATTGTCTGGATTTGTCATGCTTTAACCGGCAATTCTGATGCCGCCGAATGGTGGGATGGTTTGGTGGGTGACGGCAAATACATCAATTCAGAAAAGGATTTTATCATTTGTGTCAATGTTCTCGGCTCTGCTTATGGTTCAACCGGACCGTTGTCGATCAATCCAAAAACACAGAAACCGTATTTTCGGGATTTCCCGACGATTACGGTTAAGGATGTAGTAGGGACACTGGAAATCCTTCGTCAGGAGCTTAACATACAAAAAATTAAACTCTGTATCGGAGGGTCATTAGGCGGACAGCAGGCGTTGGAATGGTCTGTTGAAGCTCCGGATCTTTTTGAAGAGTTGATATTAATTGCGTCAAATGCCTTGCATTCGCCCTGGGGGGTGGCTTTCAATGAATCGCAGAGAATGGCGATTGAAGCAGACCAGAGTTGGAAGGAAGATCACGAAGATTCCGGAAAAATGGGCATGCGTGCAGCACGTTCGATGGCTTTGCTTTCTTACCGGAATTACGATACATACAATTTTACCCAGGCCCGCGATAATCCTGATCAGATCGATGATTTCCGCGCATCATCTTATCAGCAATATCAGGGAGACAAGTTTGTGAAAAGGTTTAATGCCTATTCTTACTGGACGCTTTCAAAAATTATGGACTCCCATAATGTGGGAAGAAACCGTGGAGGAATTGTGCATGCACTTGGTTTGGTTAAAGCGAAAACACTTGTTTTAGGTATAAAATCAGATTTACTTTTTCCAATTTCCGAACAGCAGTTTCTGGCCCGTCATATTCCTGACGCAGTATTCCAGGAAATTGATTCCCTGTACGGTCACGATGGATTTTTGATCGAATACAAACAATTAACGCAGGTAATCCGCGCGTGGCGTGAAACCAACGGGCAATTACAAACTGCAAAAATTGGTTAATTTTTCCGCTACATGTATTCAAAATCCTGTGTACAAACACAGGATTTTTGATTTTTTCCACATCAAATTGCCGTAGGTAAGACCGACATTGTAGCCGTAGATTTCAATCCACGGGAAATGAATCGATTTTATCCAAATCTGATTTTGAATCAATCAATCAATCAAATTTTTAAAGTTAACCAGGATGACAATCAGTCGAAACCAGAAAGTCACACTAGGGTTTGTCCTGATTATCGTAATCTTCCTTTTTTCGTTTTTCCATTTATTTAGAAAAACACAGATAAATCCGATAACCGGAAAAAAGCAGCGTATCAGTATGACGATTCAGCAAGAAATTGAATTAGGTCTGCAATGTGCACCGGATATCGCAGCGAAATATGGCGGACTTCATCCTGATACTGAAATTCAAAACAGAATAAAAAATATCGGTCAAAAGCTTGTTGCAGTTCAGCAGATAAGCAAATCTCCTTATCAGTTTGACTTTCATGTTTTGGCTGATTCTCAAACAAGTAATACCATTTCTTTTCCTGGCGGACAGATTTTTATCACAAATGGATTGCTCAAATTACTCCAAACAGATGATAAAATCGCCGTTGTATTAAGTCATGAAATCGGGCACGTAATCAACAGGCATACCACTGAAAAGTTATCCGGATTTGATATTTTGGAATCATTTAAAGATTCGTCCAGTGTCACCTTGGAATATACTCCCTCGGAAATCTCCAACTACATTTCAGATATTTTGAAACTGACTTTTGACGCGACAGAAGAGGAAGAGGCTGATGATCTCAGTATTAAATATCTGGTTAATGCCGGATACAATCCAAATTCATTATCCAAAGTTTTAATGGTATTGAAAGAAAAGTCTGATGAAACGGATTTCTTAAACAGACATCCCATATCCGAAAGCAGGATTGATCATGTGAAAATAACCGTTCGGAAATACAGCAAATCGAATCAAGTATCCGACCAATAATTCCAAAGTTTCAAACTTCTTTTTTATTACAGATTTGAATTTCGTAATTTTGAGTCATGCCAGAACTTACGAATTTACAGGATTTTTATAAAGAAGCATCTTTACTGATTCCGGAACGGATACAGAAAGAAATTGGCCATTTCAACGTGTTCAGGACCGAAGAGATTTTTGGTGCGAAGCAGACAAAAATGCCTTACAACCGGAGAGCTTATTACAAGATAAGTTTGATTATTGGAAGAAATCGTGCAGAATATGCGGATAAAGTAATTGAAATTGAAAAGAATGCACTGCTCTTTGCTACACCTCAAATACCATACAACTACCATTCATTAGACGATAACCAGACTGGAATTTTCTGTATTTTTTCAGAAGATTTTTTTGTTCAGAGTAATACAGGGATTGTAATTCCGGATATGCCGGTTTTCCAGCCGGGAGGAAATCCAATCTTTTTCCTTACGGATGAACAGCTTGATGAAGTGAAATTGATTTTCAATAAGATGCTGCGAGAATTGGAATCGGATTATGCTTATAAGTACGATTTGATCCGGAATTACGTAATGGAATTAATTCATACCGGACAAAAATTACAACCCGTTTCAGCCCTCAATACAGAAACAAATGCGGTTCGCCGCGTTTCTTCTTTATTTATGGAATTACTGGAAAGGCAGTTTCCTGTTGAGCCGCCAAATCAGAAATTGAGACTAAGATCAGCAAAAGATTATGCAGATCAATTATCAATTCACGTGAATTATCTGAATAAAGTTTTAAAAGAAATGACCGGCAAAACGACTACCGGGCTCATTTTGGAAAGAATTATTCAGGAAGCGAAAATTCTGCTTAAACATACCGACTGGAATATTTCTGAAATTGCGTACAGTCTGGGATTTGAGGAGCCTGCACATTTTAATAATCTGTTTAAAAAACATACCAGTCTTACGCCAAAATCTTTCAGAGCCTAGATTTGAATTTTGTAATTCCTGATTTGAAATCTGCAAGGTAGGACAGGTTGAGGTATAATACCTTTGTTCTATCAAAATATAAAAATCATAAAGATGGAATCGACAAATAAAATTGCTCTTGTAACAGGCGGAAGCCGTGGATTAGGAAAAAATATGGCGCTAAGTCTGGCGCAAAAAGGTAGCGACGTGATTATCGTTTACCGCACCAATGAAATTGAAGCAAACGAAGTAGTTTCTGAAATTGAAAAATTAGGAAGAGCTGCGGCAGCAGTTCAGCTGGATGTGGCAGATACAAAAGCTTTTAAAGGATTTTTTGAAACGGTGTCATCGATACTAAAAGAAAAATGGGGACGTGAAACTTTCGATTTTCTTATCAATAATGCGGGAATTGACCGGTCGTCTGCCTTTGCCGACACAACGGAAGAAGATTTCGACGAGTTGATCAATGTTCATTTCAAAGGTGTTTATTTCCTTACACAAAAAGCATTGCCATTACTAGCTGACGGTGGTAGAATAGTAAATTTATCAAGCGGCTTGGCAAGATTTGCTACACCAGGTTACGCTGCTTATGGTTCAATCAAAGGTGCCATTGAAGTTTTTACCCGTTATCTGGCAAAGGAATTGGGTCATCGTGGCATTACTGCGAACGTAGTTGCACCGGGTATTATTCGTACGGATTTCACAAAACGTGCTTTTTCTCACGAAGGACTGGAAGCATATATGAATTCTCTTACCGCACTTGGAAGGGTTGGTGAGCCGGAAGATATCGGCGGTGTTGTAGCATTCCTTTGCTCGAAAGAAGCAGGTTGGATTAATGCACAACGTATCGAAGCGTCAGGTGGAATGAATTTGTAATTTATTTCAACCCGAATATAAAAAGAGCAGCGACACCAATTGGTAGCGCTGCTCTCTTTTTAATATTTATCTTTTATTTCAGCAATTCAAATAATTGCTCAGGTTCATTTGTGGTAATGAAATCAACTTTTTTGTCAATAAACCACTGCATTGTAGATTTATCATTAACTGTCCAGGCGTTGGTTGTTAACTTTTCCTTGTGCATTTCGTCAATATAATTCTCGTTCTTTTTGTAAACCGAATAGTGGTAATCAATTCCTGAAAGTCCGGCTGCCAAAATTTCTGCTGGTGTTTTATCTCCGTTCAGATATTCCACATGTGCCTTTGGAGCCAGTTGTTTCACTTTCAAACAAACATCAAAATCGAAAGCGATGTAATCTGTAATTTTTTCAACTTTCAACTTTTTCACCATTTCAACACATTTCGTAGCCAAAGCCAACGAACGTTCTTTGTTGATAGAAGAGGTTTTTATTTCCAGAATTAACCGCGTGTTTTTCTGTTTTCCTCCTGTTTTCAGATAAGCTTCAAGCGTTGGCAATGTTTCGCCATTGGCCAATTTTATTTTTGACAATTCCTCAGAAGTTGCCTTTTCAATGTCCATTCCCTGAATGGTATGATCATGGTTAACAAAAAGTACAGAGTCCGTCGACATATGCACATCAAATTCACTTCCATAGCAACCCAACTTAATTGCGTGTTCCAAAGCGGCAATTGAATTTTCTGTTGCACCTGTATTTTTCCAGGCCCCACGATGGGCAATTACTTTTATTTTATTTTGAGACATACCTTCAATCGAGATCAGGCAAAATAGCGAAACGGCAAATGCCAGAATATTTTTTTTCATTTTAATAGATTTTAACTTTTAATACAAGACTTCCTGCTGCGATTTCTACCAATGTAGCTCTGGTAAGCAGCCGCGAAAGTAATGGATTTTAAGAATGGGTGTGTTAGGTATGTGTTAAGAAATGGCTTTTTGAGTATGGGGGAATGCAATGGCTAAAGCCCAGGGGCACCTGTCGGACTGCGATACCCAAGGTTTCAACCTTGGGTTAGTTTTCTACGCCGGAAAAGGAATGGCTAAAGCCCAAGGTAACTTGGCGAACTCCGGTACCCAAGGTTGAAATCTTGGGTTAGTTTTTGGGCCGTGAGAATACTAACCCAAGGCTTCAGCCTTGGGTGGAACAGGCGACAGTATTTCCGGCTTTAGCCATGAGCTACTGACAGTTCAGATATCTTTTCTTCGTGCTTTTTTACTTTTAAAATCACCTGCTTAGAAGTAGGCGTATTACTTTTATCCGCCACACTACTCACCGGAACCAGCACATTGGTTTCAGGGAAATAAGTAGCCGAACAACCTTCCGGAATCGGATATTTGACAACAATGAATTTATTAGCAACCCGTTCTATCCCATCATGATTATTGACCAGATCGACAACATCGCCATCTTTCAATCCACGATTAATGATATCACTTTCATTCATCAAAATAACCCGGCGTTCATTGTAAATTCCCCGATAACGGTCATTTAATCCGTAAATGGTCGTGTTAAATTGGTCATGACTTCGGATCGTCATCATCATCAGATCATCTTTTTCCATCGGAAGGGTAGTTACCGGAGCGATATTGAAATGTGCTTTTTTAGTAGGAGTATCAAACGTGCCTTCACGATTACAGTTTGGTAAATAAAAACCTCCCGGAATTCTAACGCGCTCATTATATTTTTCAAATCCCGGAATTGTTTTTTCAATTGCATCCCGGACCGTATCATAATGTTTTTCAAATTCATCCCAGTTCACCGTACTGGTATTACCAAACATTGCTTTCGCAAGCCGGCAAACAATTACAGGCTCACTCAGCAAATCATCAGAAATAGGTTTTAAAATTCCTTTTGAAGACTGAATTACGCCCATCGAATTCTCACAAGAAACAAATTGTTTTTCGCCGTTAACCGTATCAATATCACTTCGTCCCAAACATGGCAAAATGATCGCCTCTTCGCCATGAACCAAATGACTGCGGTTCAACTTTGTCGAAACATGAACGGTTAAACTGCATTTTCTTAGCGCCTCTGCGGTAAAAGTCGTATCTGGCGTGGCGGAAATAAAGTTTCCACCCATGCCAAAAAATATTTTGGCTTTACCAGCGTGCATGGCTTTGATACTGTTCACCACATCGAGACCATATTCTTTCGGAGGTACAAATCCGAAATTTTCCTCTATTTTTTTTAATAATGCGTCGGTAGGTTTTTCGAAAATCCCCATCGTCCGGTCGCCCTGCACATTGCTGTGCCCGCGTACGGGACACGTTCCTGCACCGGGTTTTCCAATGCTGCCTTTAAGCAAAAGCAAGTTGACAACTTCTTTAATCGTATCAACAGCATTTTTATGCTGCGTCAACCCCATTGCCCAGCAGACAATTATCTTCGATTTATGTTTTAAAATTTCAACCGTTTCCTTAATCTGAGCAAGAGAAATTCCGCATGTTTTAATTAACTCATCAAGATTTTGTTCTTTGATATGCTGTTTAAAATCCTCAACGCCTATTGTATTTTTTTCAATAAAATCGAGATCCAAAACTGAGCCTGGATTTTTTTCGTCTTCTTCAATCAACAACATCTGAATTGCTTTCAGCAAAGCCATATCTCCGTTGATCTTAATATGCAGAAATAAGTCGGTCAGTTTGGTGTCGATGTCCAAAACACCCTTAACCGTTTGTGGATTGCTAAAACCCATCAATCCTGTTTCCGGTAATGGATTAGCAGAAATTATTTTTGCTCCATTCTGCTTTCCTTTCTGTAAAGCAGACAGCATCCTCGGATGATTTGTGCCCGGATTTTGACCGAGAATAATGATTACTTCCGCTTCATATAAATCAGACAATTTCACTGATCCTTTTCCGATCCCCAACGATTCTCCCAAGGCAACACCACTGCTTTCATGGCACATATTACTGCAATCGGGCAGGTTGTTTGTGCCAAATTCCCTTACAAAAAGTTGGTATAAAAAAGCAGCCTCGTTGCTTGTACGGCCGGAGGTATAGAATATTGCTTCATTCGGAGTGTCCAGATTTTTCAAAGATCTGGCAATTTTACCAAAAGCATCATCCCAGGTTATGGGCTGATAATATGTGGCACCTTTTGGCAAAAACATAGGCTGCGCAACCCTCCCTTTACTTCCAATTTCATAATCAGATAATTTTGCCAAGTCTGGAACCGAATTTTCTGCAAAGAAAGAAGGGGTTAACTTTTTGGCTGTCGCTTCTTCTGCTACGGCTCTTGCACCGTTTTCGCAATACTCTGCAATCGGTGAGCGCTCATCGTCAGGATCTGGCCAGGCACAGCTTGGACAATCGAAACCGCCTTTTTTATTAAGACTCCAGAGTGCCTTCATTCCTCTGCTTAAACCAGCTTCGCCAACCACTTTTTCCATACTGGAAACGACCGCCGGAATGCCGGCAGCGATGGTTTTGATCTTGCCGCGTTTCAATCCCGTAAATTCTTCCGGATTTTCTGCGTCTGGTATTAACGAATTATCTGAGTCCATGGTTAGCAGGTTTTATTAGGATTTTCAAAGTTGTCCGATTGATCTTCGGTCACATTATCCAGACATTTGAAGTCCTTTTCAAGCAAAAGATATAAGCTTTCATTTTCGCCGATCGGCATATTCGCATCAAAGCCGACTACATTATTTTCCGGCCAGTCAGCTAACAAATTCTCAGGTACAAACATCGTTATATTGTCATCATTATAGGAAGCAGTAAGTTCTGAGATTCCTGTCTTCTTCTGTAAACAATAACCAAAAGCATTTTTTCCGAACGATGTTTTTTCTTCAATATAACCAACGGTACACAACTTATCAACTTCTGATTTTGATAGCCGTATCCGTATTGAATTTCCCTGAATTCTTATTTTCATAATTTTATTTTCTTTGAATCAGAACGTTATCCTCTGACTTCCTGAATAAATATTAAACCGTTCTTTACCCAGAAAACCAATCAGCGTAATACCAAAATCTTCTGCCAGCTGCAATGCCAGACTTGATGGAGCGCCAATCGCAGCCACGATTTTGATTCCTGCCATACTGGCTTTTTGAATAAGCTCGAAACTTGCCCTTCCGCTAAGCAGTAAAATCGTATTGGATAACGGTAATTGATCAGATAAAAAAGAGGCGCCGATCACTTTATCCAGCGCATTATGTCTGCCGACATCTTCACGTAACAATTGGAAATTTCCCTGCAAATCAAAAAGCGCCGAAGCATGTAAACCGCCGGTATTTTGAAACACTTCCTGTTCTTTTCTTAAAGCTTGTTGCAGCGTGTAAAACAAATTTGCAGGAACCAGAATATTATCTTCTTTTTGTTGAAAATGAGAAACCGTTTTAATCGCGTCAATACTTGATTTTCCACAAACGCCGCAGCTGGATGTAGTATAGAAATTCCGTTCAGATGTCTGGAGTTTTGGCGTCACATTTTCAGCCAAAGTCACGCTTACTTTATTTTCATCAAACAAATCGGTTTTTGCATTTTCAACCTGATTTGTGTTGTTGATAATACCTTCCGTAAATAAAAAACCAACTGCGAGTTCCTCATCATTTCCCGGCGTACGCATCGTCACAGAAATGCTTTTTTTAGTTTGACTGCCATCCAGATTATACTTTACCTGAATTTCCAAAGGCTCTTCCACCGCGAGCTGATCATCGGCTTCGGTCATCCCGTTGACAGCAACTTTTATGATTTTGATATGTTTGACCGAATCTCTTAACATGAATTGTATAACTCAAAAGTGGCTTTTACGGATAATCGTTTCTTTCGCAATCTGACAATCTTCGGGCGTATCAACACTCACCAGATTTTTCGGTCGCATTGTCTGGTATTTTCCAGCTTCATTTTCTCTTAAAAAACGCTGCAATGAAAATTCCTCATTTCCATACATACGTTGAATTTCGTTTTTGGATTTATGCGAATACCAGGCCAGCAAAGGTTCATATACATTCTCTTCGTGGTTATAAAAAGCAGAGGCAATTTCTTCCGGTTTGACCGACTTCGCAAATTCCTTTAAATCCTTGGTTGTCAGATAAGGATAATCACAACCCACAACCAGGAAATTATGGTCCGGGTAATAATTAAAGGCTGTCAGCAAAGCAGCCATCGGCCCTATTTTTTCGTATTGAGGCAAATCCGGAAGCGTTTTATAAGGTTCTGTAATACTTTCCTTTTGACTGCTGTTACAGGAAATGAAAACTTTGTCGCAGATCCATTCGAGCATTTCGTATACATAATATCGCTGCGGTTTCCCGTGGTAGTCGATCAAACTTTTGTCAGTCCCCATGCGCGTGCTTTGTCCGCCGCAAATGACAAGTCCATACAATTCCTTTTTCATCAAAGATTCTGAATTAAAGCAGGAGTGAATCAATTGTTGTAAAATGCACTTTTTTTAAGTCAATATAACGTTACAATCTGGCTTATGTGATTTGGGTTGAACCTTATCTTTCAATTTAAAACTTAACTTTATATTTTAACAGATAATCGCACAGATAAGATTCTGATTTCTAGCAGTTTTTACCAGAATTAAATTTTTATTAAATATACCTATGGAGAATGCGGATGTAAAAATTTCAAAGAAAAAGCCAATTTATCCGGTGAGTGTCGAGTTAAGAAAATATCTACGTTCTTACCAGCGTGAGGCCCGGCTTCCTGTTGGCTACAACGACTTGCTGAATTTTTACGAATCTTTTCCTGTGATTGATAAAAATGGCAAAGATACACTTTGGCAAAGTCCGCTTTATCCGCCGCATGATATTGAGCGTTTGCATAATGGTTTAAAAAGAGCCTATGCCATGTTAAAAGCTTCCGGAAATCTGCGCATTGTTGAACATAAGTATATTGATAAAATCGAATACTGCACTTTCGGAAATTCGAATCCTTTCCGGATCAAGATTGTGAACCGGCTTAACGATATCTACGATTATTTTTATGTAAAAAAGGCAGATGCATCCCGGATTTACGGTCTAGAACTGGAAGAAATTTTTTCTCCAAACCAGGTTAATTATCTGGTCGACGGAAATTCTCTGATTGAAGAACATATCGCAGGAATTCCGGGTGATGTTTTTTTGAAAACGCGTTTGGAACATACGGATTACAACCCAAAAAGGATAGCCAAAGAATTCGTTAAGTTTAACGAGCGTTGCATGATTACGCTTTTGGGCGATATGCGCGCCTATAATTTCGTCATGCAGATCACACCGGATTTTGACGATTACCAGTTCCGTCTTCGCGCCATCGATTTTGATCAGCAGTTTTATGAGGGGAATTTGAAAGTTTACATGCCGCAGTATTTTAAGGAAAATCTGCCTTATGTAAAGCTGGCGATGGAGCATTTGACAGATAAAACCGTTTTACAATATCAGCAGGAGGAACAATCGTCAATTGTGCATCAGGTCAGAAGTGAACGTCACAGACTCGCGGCATTACGAGATGTTTCCAAAAAAGACAATATTTCAACGTCCGAAAAAATACTGGAATTAAGAGCCGGCCTGGCTCAATTCCATAACAATCCAGACTATTATCGTTGTTTAACAATGACAGATATTATTGAGTTGAATGTGAAAAATGTAATCAGACAAGTACGACTTTAATGGTTAATAATGGCTTATTCGAAGTTGTGGCACAAAATATCTTCCAGGTTTCACCCTTTGACAGAGCGCAAGTTCTGGCTTAAAATCAATCCAAAGCAGACGCATTAACAACTAATCATTGACAATTAAGCTTCGGGCCATGCCAAAGCAAACGGCATTAACCCCTAACAATTAATCATTAACCATTAAAATACCTATCTTTGCGGAACCAATAAGATAATGTTCTCTGTTGGCATTTTTCAAACTAATCAAAATCGGAAGGCGTTCAACCTTCGCAGATTCCCGCAATGAGTAAACACGGACGAATTTTAGTCGCCATGAGCGGCGGCATTGACAGCTCCTTGGCAGCAGTCATGTTACATGAACAAGGTTACGAGGTCATCGGTATGACCATGAAAACCTGGGACTACGCAAGCAGCGGAGGTACCAAAAAAGAGACCGGTTGCTGCTCTCTGGATTCTATCAATGACGCAAGAAGTATCGCCGTCGAACTAGGATTTCCACATTATATATTAGATATCCGCGCTGAATTCGGGGATTATGTAATCGACCATTTCACAGGAGAATATCTGGAAGGGCGCACCCCAAATCCATGTGTTTTGTGCAATACGCATATTAAATGGGACGCACTTTTAAAACGTGCGGATCGTCTGGATTGTGAATTTATCGCAACCGGACATTATGCAAATATGCAGTTTAATGATGGCCGCCATTATGTTTCCAAAGGAATCGATAGCTGGAAAGATCAGAGTTATGTGCTTTGGGGCGTTTCTCAGGAAAGTCTGAGTCGTACAAAATTGCCGCTTGGATATTTGCACAAAAGCGAAATCCGTGAAATGGCTCGTGAAAGAGGTTTTATTGATCTGGTCAATAAGGCTGAAAGTTATGAAATCTGTTTCGTGCCGGATAACGATTATCGTGGATTTTTGAAACGCAGAATTCCGGGTTTGGAAGCGGAAGTAGCAGGAGGAAATTTTGTGTATGAAGACGGAACAGTTGTTGGAAAACATGAAGGTTATCCATTTTATACGGTTGGTCAACGCAAAGGATTAGGAATTGCCTTAGGCAGACCTGTTTTTGTGACCGAAGTGAGAAAAGATACAAATGAAGTTGTACTGGGCGATTTACCTGATTTGTTCCGTGATGGAATGTATGTCAGTAAATTAAATTGGCAAAAATATGATGGCATTACCAAACCATTGGAAACTGTAACAAAAGTTCGTTACAAACATGATGGAACGCCTGCATTGTTAATTCCTGATGAACCGGGAAAAATTAAAGTACATTTCCATGATGGCGTCAATGGTATCGCGCCAGGACAAGCTGCCGTTTTTTATGAAGGAGATGACGTAGTAGGAGGTGGCTGGATCATGAAGAATTTCCGCCAGGATAAGGAATTGTTTTAGAAATATTAACCAGTTGGTTTTAAAATGAAAGAAGTCAAGTTTCAAAACTTGACTTCTTTTTTGTATCAATCCAAAAATCTTAAAATCAAGATTAAGAAACTTTCGCTACAACTCTTTGTCTAACAGCTTCGTACAAAACAACCGAGCTTGCAACAGAAACGTTAAGCGATTCAACTTGTCCGTTCAATGGAATTCTTGCTCCGCTGTCTGCCAGTTGGATAAATTCTTTTGAAATTCCATCTTCCTCTGATCCCATAATGATGACCGTAGGAATTGAGAAATCGATATCGTAAAGTGATTTTTCTGTTTTTTCCGTACACGCAACGATTTGCAACCCGCTGTTACGCAGATACAATAACGTCTCATACAAATTAGGCTCACGACACACCGGCAGGAAATTTAAAGCTCCTGACGATGTTTTCATCGCATCTGCATTGATTTGTGCACCGCCTTTTGTTGGTACGATCAATGCCTGTACACCTGCACATTCTGCCGTACGGGCAATTGCACCGAAGTTACGAACGTCCGTAACGCGGTCTAAAAGCAATAATAAAGGCGTTTTTCCATCTTCATATACCTGCGTCAGTACATTATGCAAAGGCATATACTGAATAGGCGATACAAAAGCGATAACACCCTGGTGGTTTTTTCTTGTAACCCGGTTAAGTTTTTCTATCGGAACGCGCTGATAAGGAATTCCAAGCTCCTTGGCTGTCTTTTCAATTTCATTAAGACCTAGCTCTCTCTGAATAAATAAACGTTCGATCTCTTTGCCGGAACGAAGTGTTTCAAGTACAGATTGTGTACCAAAAACCATGTCGGCTTGTGACGGACGAGGGGCGGGCTTTCTTAGCGTATAGTTCCGTTTCTCCATGCTTCTACTATAGGGTACCAGATCGGCTGATATTCGGCGTAGCGAACGAGCTCGTAATGGTCATCTACAAATTGATTTGTTCTGCGATTAAAAGTAAAATTAACATTTTGTGCGTTGGCACGCTGATCATACGTCCATACTTCCCGGTCTTTGCTTCTTTGCACTTTATCCGGTGGGCCAAGGACAATAAAGATCATTCCTTTATCTGTTTTCCAGCCTTCTTTGTAGCTGGTAAACAATTGATTAGCTTCTTCGACTCTGCTGTAAAAAGAACGGATTGATTGTTGTGCCAGCGGTGCATTTCCATTCATCAGTGTCAGCCAGTATTTGTCTAGGGCCTTTTTAAATTCTTCTGCTTTTTTGATTTCTGCAATTTCCGTATTCGTGCTCATGTAAACCAAAGGTTCGAGCAGCAATTCAGGTTTGGTCAGTTTTGGAAATCTTTCATTCACAACCAACAGACCTAAACCCTCTGATTGTGTGGTATCAGCAAAAATATTATACAATCCTTCTTTTTCGAAATGGATTGTTTCGTTCGTGTTGATCGTAAAAGTACTATCAATGGTCAGAGATTTGGATACACTCTTAGCCGTCGTGTTCATAGGCGAACCTGCCGGTTCAAAGCTATGAGCATAATAAAATACGTGAAGTTTTCCCGGTTCCTGCGTAAGTCTTTTTACTGTAAAAGGATTCCCGGCGTTGATATAATGACGCTGTAAAGGTTCAACACTTGCAGGTGTATAAATTCCGTATAATTCACTTGCTGATTGTTTTTTGAAATGAAGCGTCAGATCATTCAGTACTTTTTTCAAAGTGCCGGTCTGGCTGATTTCACTCAACAAAACACCATTTTCCTTATTCGGACTTTTAATATCGAAGGCAACAACAATTTTATCCCCTACTTTGGTAACATTACTTGAATCCAGCTTTACGTTTCCATAACCCAGTCTGTCACGCGTTCCGTAATCAGAGTAAATAACGTAATTCAGATTATACAAACGAACGAAATCAGCCGTTTGCATCGGCACTTTTCCTTTCAACGCATCAACATAAAGGAACACACGAAGTTGTGTTGTATCCTTCAACAAATATTTGCTTTGAATAGCAATAAGAGACAATTCTTCAGGTGCAGAAATTGTTTCCGGATTTGACATACGTACCTGGGCCTCAGGAATTTTTTTCAACGTTTTTTCGGAGGATGCACATCCTGCAAAAAATAATGCTGACAGTAGAAAAAGGCCGATTCTAAAAGTTGTTTTCATATACCAGATATCTTCATTTGTCAAATAACGAACGAAGCAGCAAATTTACCCAATAAAAACGGAAGAAAATTATTATTCTGATTTCTTGCTGTTCCGATTGGCATTTTTTATTTGATCTTCAATGGCATCCCATTGGTCTTCACTGACTTCTTTCAGGAAATTGAACTGTCCGGCAGACAAAACTTCACCGCCATCCAGCGTGATCACTTCACCAGTAATATAGGCAGAAAAATCGGAAACCAGGTATGCTGCCAGATTAGCTAATTCCTGATGATCACCGACACGTTGTAATGGGATCCGGTTTTCAAAAGAGAATTTTTTTGCCAGTTCTTCCGGGAATAAACGATCCCAGGCGCCTTTTGTAGGAAAGGGACCTGGTGCAATTGCATTCAGGCGAATGCCATGCTCTGCCCATTCGAATGCCAGTGATTTTGTCATGGCCAGAACGCCGGCTTTCGCCATCGCAGAGGGAACAACCCATCCGGAACCTGTCCAGGCATAGGTTGTGGAAATATTCAGGACGGTTCCTTTAATTTTATTTTCAATCCAGTATTTGCCTAGTGCCAATGTAAAATAATATGTTCCGCGCAAAACAATATCGACTACGGTATCAACAGCTTTGTATGATAATCTTTCAGTTGGACTGATGAAATTTCCGGCTGAATTATTTACCAATCCATCAACCTGACCAAATTTTTCGATCGATTTGGTAATAACATTTTCAATTTCTTCCGTTTTTCGCACATCGCAGGCAATTGCTAAAATCTGGCCTCCGGTTTGTTCTTCAAGTTCTTTGGCCGTAGTTTCCAGAACTTCCAGCCGGCGACTGCAAATGACAACATTCGCACCAAGTTTTAAAAAGTAAGTCGCCATTGACTTTCCCAATCCTGTTCCACCACCGGTAACAATGACCGTTTTATTGTCAAGCGCTCCGTCGCGCAGCATTCCTTCTTTATAGCCCATTTTTTAGTTGAAAGTTAAGAGTTGAAAGCGGCCGCTGCGCGGTTAAAAGTGATTTCGCGCGACTGAGTTTTCAGAAATTTTACAATTGATTAATTTCGGAATTCGGGGAGGCGTTTGTCTGATTTTGATTTAAAAGATTCGTTTAAATCTTCTGATAATAACATAGCAGCATTCCAGGTTGCCATGTATTGAAGCCCGTCCGCTACTGAATGATCCCTGCTGTGATTAAGAATATGTTTTGTTCCTCTGATTGAAACAGGAGATTTTGCTGCAATACTGGCTGCAATTTCGGTTACACTGTTAAACAAATTGTCGACTGTCTCATAACATTTATTGATCAGGCCGATTCTTTCTGCTTCGGCACCGAAAACTTCTCTTCCTGTAAATGCCATTTCTCTGGCAAAGCCGTCGGAGATTAATTTTGGTAATCTTTGCAAGGTTCCCAGATCCGCAACCATGCCCATATCGATTTCCTTTACCGTGAAAAATGCATCCTGAGTCGCATAACGCATATCACATGCACAGATAATATCGACGCCGGCGCCAATGCATCCGCCTTTTATGGCAGCTATAACCGGTTTGCTGCAAAGTTCAATTGCAGTTACAGCTGCCTGTAATTCCAGAATTTTTTTACGAAGTTTCTCTCGTTTTCTTGCATCACAGGTTTCTTCCGGCCGTGTAACTTCTGCCAAAAGCGAAATATCAATTCCTGAACAAAAATGTTTTCCTGCACCACTCAGTACAACCACTCTGACTTCTTCATTTTCATCCAGCTCTTCAAAAACAGATTTAAGTTCTTTCCAAGCAACTGCGTTTAACGCATTCGCTTTTTCAGGCCGGTTTAACTTGACAAGCGCAATGTTGTTATCAATCGTAAAGGATATCGTTTCGTAAGCCATTTTAGGTTGTTGAGAATGAAGACGCAGAAAATTTTTGATAAAAATCAATTTTGGTATGCATGCATACTATTACAAAGGTATTGTTTCGTGCCAATAATTTGAGTTATTGAAAGAAATAATTTTGTTAAATGATGAAAATGGGAAAATTAATTTACTGCAACAACTTTTAGAGCAAAGTGGCAGGAAATAGAATTTTTGATCGAATTAATTAAGAATTCGAATGAAGAAATTTGCTTAAAATAAAGTCGGCTACTTACTGCTGCGCTAACAAATATAAAGCTGCCATGCGTACCGCCACACCATTTTCAACCTGATTCAAAATAATCGAATGATCTGAATCCGCTGCGTCAGAGGAAAGTTCTACGCCACGGTTAATTGGTCCCGGGTGCATTAAAACGATTTTTTTATCCAACTCGTCCAGCATTGCTTTGTTGATACCGAAGTACAAAGAATATTCTCTCAAAGAAGGAAAATATTTTATCTGTTGTCTTTCAAGCTGGATTCGAAGAACATTAGCAACATCACACCATTGAAGTGCTTCCTTTACATTATGTCCGATTTTTACGCCAAGATCGGCAAGGAATTTCGGAATTAAAGTTGATGGTCCACAAACCATAACCTCTGCACCTAATTTTTGAAGGCAGAAAATATTGGATAGCGCAACACGTGAATGCAAAATATCACCGATAATCGCGATTTTCTTTCCTGCAAGATCTCCCAATTGTTCCCGCATCGAAAAAGCATCAAGTAAAGCCTGGGTTGGGTGTTCGTGCGTTCCATCTCCGGCGTTGATCACATTGGCAGGAATACGGCTCGACAAGTAATGCGGTGCTCCCGGACTGCTGTGACGCATGACGATCATGTCCACTTTCATTGCCAGGATATTATTCACGGTATCGAGCAAAGTCTCTCCCTTTTTTACCGAACTTCCGGAAGCTGAAAAATTAACAACATCCGCTGAAAGTCTTTTCTCTGCAAGTTCAAAAGAAAGTCTTGTTCTGGTCGAATTTTCGAAAAAAACGTTGGCAATTGTAATATCCCGGAGTGAAGGTACTTTCTTGATCGGACGGTTAATTACTTCCTTAAATTGAGTAGCAGTATCAAGGATTGTTTGAATGTCATTCTCGTTCAGATTTTTAATTCCAAGTAGGTGCCGAACTGAAAGTTTTGTCATTGCGTCTGTTTGGGAAAGTTTTGCAAAGATAATAAGGAAGTGCGCAATGAGAAATTCAGAAAGAGGAAAACTTCAAATCCCGTTGATTGTTACATCTGTTTCGGTCTGGTTATCAGAAAGGATTTATAAAAATCCTGACTTAAAATTTTTTTGAACCATTGAAAAATACGCTTCCTACGGAATAGAATTAATTCTTTCTGTCACTTTACAATTTACCTGATTGAAATAGTAAAATCTTAATCTTCTGACTAAATTGATTAATTATGCAAGAAATTAAAATACCCTGCGCAACACCGATATGAATAAGAAGGAATTAACGGAATACATGAAAGGGCTTTTGGATGAACGTATGCAGGTTGCCTGGGAAGCCATGGAAGCGGCGCAGGATTCCGCTAATGACCAGAGCAAAAGTTCGGCAGGAGATAAATATGAAACGGCACGTTCAATGGGTCAGCTTGACCGGAATATGCACGCCAGACAATATGAACAGGTAAGACAGGAGCGGGTAATTCTGGAAAGGATTGGAGAGACAGAAACTTTATCGCGCGGTGCAGTAGGAGCGCTGATGGAAACCACGGCAGGCTGGTTTTATATTTCCGTTAGTCTTGGAGCTGTAAAATTTGATAATCAAACCGTTCTTGCCGTATCCTCTTCATCACCGGTCGGACTTTCGTTTTTGGGAAAAGAGGCTGGGGGAGAATTTCAGTTTTTAAATAAACCTCATAGAATTATTGCGATACATTAAATGGCTTTCGACGATCGGCTGTCAGTTAACGGGATTAAGTAATTCTTGCCCATAAACTGACAGCCGACAGCTTTTACGCCATATTATGATAGACGCGCTGAACGTCGTCGTCGTCTTCAATTTTTTCAATCAGTTTTTCTACATCCGCGATTTCTTCTTCGCTTAGTGATTTGGTATCGCTTGGAATGCGTTCAAAATCCGCTTCCACGATTTCAAAACCGTTTTCTTCCAGATAATGCTGAAGAGTACCAAATGAAGAAAATTCTCCGTAAATGTTGATCTGATTTGTTTCTTCGTCTAGGAAAACTTCTTCTCCTCCTACGTCGATCAATTCAAATTCCAATTCTTCCATGTCACGCTTTCCGTCATTTTTAACCTTGAAAATACATTTCCGGTCAAAAATAAAATCAAGCATTCCCATAGTACCCAGACTTCCGCCCAGTTTATTGAAATAACTGCGAACATTTGCTACGGTACGCACTGGATTGTCGGTAGTACTTTCAACCAAAATAGCAACACCGTGTGGTCCGTAACCTTCATAAACCATTTCTTTGTAATCTTCCTGATCCTTGGATGTTGCCCGTTTAATTGCACGTTCAACGGTTTCCTTAGGCATGTTGGCAGCTCTTGCATTTTGAAGCAAAACTCTCAGACGTGCGTTGGTGTTTGGATCAGCTGTTCCGCTTTTTACAGCAAGAACAATATCCTTTCCAATTCGGGTAAATGTTTTTGCCATTTTATCCCAACGCTTAAACATCCGCGCTTTTCTATATTCATAGGCTCTTCCCATGCGTATTGTACTTAAGTTTTAATAGATTTTAAACTGATATGAAATTTTACTACTTCAAAATGCTAAGTTCGAGTCAGATTTGGATTGGAAAAAGTGCGGAAATGCTGCACTTTCGTTTGGTAAAAATCTGATTAACAAATATTTAAAGTAATGTTTTGCAATTGTTCAGGATCACAGTTACCCCGAATAATTTGCAAAAATACAAAAGACTGTGAAACTCAGGCAAAAATAAGAACCTTTCAATCTCTTTTTACTTAAAAATGAATCAAAAATTACAATGGGATATCAAATCCTTTGATGTGCTTTCCAATCAGGAATTATATGAATTGCTCCGTTTGCGAAATGAAGTTTTTATTGTGGAGCAAAACTGCATTTTTCCGGATCTTGATGGTAAGGACCAAAATTGCTATCATTTGCTTGGAAGGGAAAATGGTATTTTAATGGCTTATTCCAGAATTGTACCTCCCGGAATTTCTTATGAATACGCATCCATCGGCCGCATTTTAGTTTCACCGCTTGGCAGAGGAAAACAGTTTGGTATTGAATTGATGGATATTTCAATACTTAAACTCGAAGAAATTTATGGAAAGTCGGTCATAAGAATCGGAGCACAGCTTTATCTTAAAAAGTTTTATGAGTCATTTGGATTTGTTCAGTCGGGCGAGATCTATGATGAAGACGGAATTGATCATATTGAAATGACCCGGACAAATAATATTGTGGAATAGTGGGAAACACTATGCATCATTGTGTAGAATTATTCATCAAAGAATGGTTTGAATTCTCTTGGTTTTATGACATTTACCATGGGTAAAGGAATTTTTGAAATAAATAAAATAGCCATTCTAAGCTTAGAATTGACCAAAAGCAATGAATGATTGAATCTTTTTTAGTCAATATATAGTAATGTATCTATCTGGCATGAATATTTTGTATTTAGAAGTCAGTCAAGCAAACTGCAACTCGTATCTGACGCCTGTCAGTTTTACTTTGCAGTTTTGACGAACACTGATAGAGGAGGGTTTACGTGGAATGGCCTACTGTTATGCGGTAGGCCATTTTTTTGTTTTATAGGTTGGTTTGGTTCTATAAATGGTGTTCTTTTGTATACGCTTAAGCAAACCAAGAAAACCAGTACATGACCAAAGTTACCGAATTCATACGCCAGGCTCAGGGCAAGACACTCTTTTCGATTGAGATTATCCCACCTTTAAAAGGACAAAATATAACCGAATTACTGGATTCTATTGAGCCATTGATGGAATTCAAGCCGCCTTTTGTTGATGTCACTTACCATAGAGAAGAACTTATTGATATTAAAGGACAAAATGGCCTTATCGAGAGAATTCCTATTCGGAAGCGTCCGGGAACTGTTGGTATTTGTGCCAGGTTAATGGAGCGATTTAAAGTGGATGCCGTTCCTCATGTGATTTGCGGAGGTTTTACAAAAGATGAAACAGAAGATGTTTTGTTCGACCTTCATTATTTGGGAATCGATAATGTACTCGTTTTGCGTGGTGATCCAGAGAAATCTGCGGGTGTATTCAAAGCAAAATTAGGCGGACATACCTACGCCTCTGAACTTGTCACGCAGGTTGACAATATGAACCATGGCATTTTGCTTCACGCTGAAACCGAAGCTGCCCACACGAATTTCTGTATTGGAATTGCCGGATATCCTGAAAAACATTTTGATGCAGAAAGTCTTGATACAGATTTTGAGCATCTGAAAAGAAAAATAGATCTGGGCGCAAATTATATTGTCACCCAAATGTTTTTCGATAATCAGAAATATTTCCGTTTTGTTGACCGCTGCCGTGCAGAAGGCATAACGGTTCCAATTATTCCGGGTTTAAAACCTTTGGCTACCAAACGACAACTTACCGTGCTTGCTGATATTTTCCATCTTGAATTTCCACAGGAACTTGTTAACGAAGCTGAAAAATGTGCTTCGGATAAAGAAGTTCGCCAGCTTGGCGTGGAATGGGGCGTTCAGCAATGTAAAGAATTGATTGAATACGGAGTGCCGGTTTTACATTTTTATACCATGGGAAAAGCTGACAATGTTGCCAAAATTGCCAGTCAGGTTTTTTAGTCTGATAGAAATTATTCCAGGCAGACGGCCGTTCCGTTGCAGCTAACCATAAGCATGGAACCGCTTCCGCCAATGGTTTCAAAATCAAGGTCGACACCAATAACGGCATGAGCACCCAAGCGTTGGGCCTGGTCCATCATTTCGCGGAGCGCAATACTTTTAGCTTCGCGAAGGCTTTGTTCGTAAGCGCTCGACCGGCCGCCAACCACGTCGCGCACGTTGGCCATAAAATCTTTGACAATGTTGGCTCCAATAATAGCTTCACCATTTACGAGCCCGATATATTTTATGATTTTTTTACCTTCAATATTTGGAGTGGTAGTAACAAGCATGGAGATATTAGTTAGTTAAAGGTTTGAAGTAATTCATATTAACGGGCACAATTTACAGTTTTTTGACGTAGTCATATAATAATTACTATTTCAACGGTTAACAGAGCTTTTATGCAGCTTTCACACCATATAAACGGATAGAATAAATTTTAAGCAATCTCATGAGTACCATTTTAGAATCAATCAATCAGGTCATTCGTAACCGCCGCAGTATATTTCCACCAAGTTATATTGAAAAAGAGATTCCAAAAGAATTGATACAAACGATTCTTGAAAATGCCAATTTCGCTCCCACGCACAAACTGACAGAACCATGGAGATTCCGTGTTTTTACAGGTGCAGGCTTAGTGCAGCTGGCCGATTTTATGGGTGCAGCTTATAAGGCTAACACAATGCCGGAAACTTTCTCGGAGGCGAAATACGAAGGCACGCGGTCTAAATCTTTGAAGTCAGCAGCGGTAATAGCGATCATCATGGAAACCCACGCCGAAAAAATTCCGGAATGGGAAGAAGTTGCAGCCGTAGCCTGCGCAGTGCAAAATATGTGGCTTACAGCTACCGCAAATAATATCGGAGCGTATTGGAGCAGTCCATCTGTGACTGACGCTTTGAAAGCCTTTTTGGAATTAAAGGAAAATCAAAAATGCATCGGCTTCTTTTACATGGGATATCACAATCTGGGTGAAATTTCGGTACGTCGGACACCAATTGAAGATAAAGTTACCTGGATTAATTAATTGGCTGTCGGCTTTCGGCAGTCAGCTATCAGACGTAGAATGATTCAAAATCATTCAAATTTCCAAAGCCTGACCGCCGACCGTCGAAAGCCGAAGTTGAATTTCATCATTATAATGTTCCCAATGCCTGTTCTTCGCGCTGAATCAGTATCAAAAAAATTCGATTCCAAAACTGTTTTGTCTGATGTTTCACTGGAATTAAATCCAGGAGAATGGCTGGGGATTTTAGGAGAAAGCGGATCGGGTAAAAGTACATTTTTAAGAATTCTGGGCAGATTTATGGATGCTGATTCCGGCGATGTCTATTTTCAGGAATCACTATTAACTTCAGTTAAAGGAGAACTTATTCCCGGGCACGATTCCATAAAGTTGATTCACCAGGAATTTGAGCTTTTCCCAAACCAAACCGTAGAAGAAAATATTTCGTATTCAGTTCGTTTTTACGAGCCGGATTACCGGAAGCAGAAAGTGGAGGAATTATTGAAAATTACCGGCCTGTCAAACGTTCGTGGACAAAAAGCCAAACTTTTGTCGGGAGGAGAAAAACAAAGAACTGCGATTGCAAAATCCCTGGCCGAGCAGCCGGATGTTTTGTTGCTCGACGAACCATTTGCTCATTTAGATAACAGAAATCGCAGGATCCTGGCTGAGGCTATTGAACAGATGAGGCAGGAACAACAAATGGTTTGTATTTTCGTAACCCATGAAGCCGCGGATGCACTGGCCTGGTCAGATAAAATTGCTGTTTTAAGAGACGGAAAAGTAATTCAGATCGGAACTCCGCAGGAAGTCTATAATCAGCCAAATGACGGCTACGTTGCAGAACTTACGGGTGATATAAATTGGCTTGGTGAAAATCCTGAACTTAAAAAATCTTTCATTCGTCCGGAGAAAATCAAGCGTACCAAATTTTTCGAAAAAAGTAAATGGACGGGAATTGTTGAAGCCATCCGTTTTCATGGAAATCACTGGGAAATCCGTTGCAGAAACGAAAAAGGGTTACTGGTTTTTTATCGAAACAAAAAAGATGTAGAAATAGGGGAAGAAGTTTTTCTGACTTATTCGGGCAAAGATTTGAGGACGATTTAATTATCACCTACAAGCTAAACCAGAAAGAAATCTTCAACGCAAAGGGAGTAACGTTAGGATTGTTTTTATAAGTAAGTCTGTGGATAGCATCGATCCGACCAAATTTAAAGATGTTATCAATACCGTAACCCAGTTCCAGATAAGGCATATTTCCAAGTTCATTAAATGTCTGAATTGGATTTCCCTGCGCATCCACAGTTGAAGCCAACGCAAGATTTTGTTTGCTCACCTGACCATAAAAAACTCTTCCTGTCGCCAATAATCTCCATTTCAATTTTCTTACCGCCGGAATACGGTTCAAGATAAATCCTTCGTCGTTATGTTCAACACGAAGTGTCAGATATCGATCGCTGATAAATTCGAAATACTTCATCAGGTTGAATGCATTATCCACATAAAACAGCGATTCATTACCCAAAGGTGTGTATAAGAGTGTGTAAGGAATTGTTGAAGGAATATATCCGACTGTAAGGTTATAGTAAGTCCGGCCAAAAACACCTGCCCGGAAAGTCTGTTTCACGTTAAGTGCAAACTTGTGATAATTAAAATCACCTTTCAGGAAATTTTTCATGCCCATCGTATACCGAAATGTAAAAGCCGGGGAATTTCCTGTTCCCATACTGATACGTTCATTATCGTTTTGCAAAAATGTTTCATTGCCGGCCAGTCGGGTTTCAACATTAAGCTCGGTAATTTCATACTTGCTTTTCAAAGGAGAATCGGCTCCCATTTGTGGTTCTGAACGATAAGCAAAATCAAATAGAGGATCGAAATTTCTGTGTCGAAGCTGAATATTTGCCGTAAATCCTTTCACAATTTCTCTCTTGAGATACATAGAAAAGTCTTCCTGATAATAAGCTCTCCTGAAAGTCCCGAATTTTGAAAATGCTCCAAAAAGCGTATTGGTACCAATTGTTTCGGCAGAAAGTCCTAATCTTTCCAGATCTTTTGAATAGGAAATCCCGGCCATTGTCCATGGTTTTCGGGAGAAAATATAGTCTAAACCACCGCCATATTTAAATTTCTGATCCTTAAACCCATAAGCACCATAACCGCTGACAATCCACTTTCTGCTGAATCCGGGATCAGTTTTAAAACCAAGTCTGAGCCGGTTTCCTTCAATATTATTATTGGCATATAAAAACAGATACGGACCGATATCTATATTCCATTTGTCAATTCTTTTATAGCCGTTAACAAAAATGTTCAGTATTTCGGTGTACGTTTTTACAACAGGTAAAACCTTTAAAGAATCAACCAATTGAAAACTTAACTTTTCGGATTTGGAAAGAGATTCAGGACGACTTTTATTCCAGAAAGTAGAATCATGCACCATATAATCTTCTTTCAGTTCGATGGCTGTATCGAAAAATTTTGGTCCTTTTGGGACATTCAGTTTGTAATTTGAATTGGAGGAATAAAACTTCAATAGCAAGCCGGCGGTTTGTTTTGTTGGTTCATCTACATCAATTAAAACCCTGGTTTTAGTCGGAACCCAGGTACTGTCATCTTCAAAAAGATCGTACGAAGTCTGGATTTTTATTCTTTCGATGAAATTCAAATTGGCTTTTTTCCCAACATTCGCATCCATTTGGGTTAGTGCATAGGTTTTTCCATCAATCCAGAAAGAGCCGCTAAAAGCAAGATCTTGTTCCTGACGTGGTTCAAAATCAATCTGGTAATCGTAATTTGTTCCGTTTGAAATACTGTCGGCCAGATAATAATCATAGTATAATTTCCAGCTGTCGGAAATCGGCGAAATAAAATCTTTTTCCAAAACATTCAGCCAGTTATTGTAAAAGTTATATTGCTGAAAAGATGAACCTACAATTTGAGAAACAAAACTTCCATCCGTTAATCCTACACCGGAAACCTTTGTTTTATTGATAATCTCCTTTTTCTTCTTGGGATCTCTTCTGAAATAAACATTGGAAACAGATTCAGAAATGAAAATCGGAATAACTGTTTGGCCGTCATCACCTTTGACTTCATCATATTTGTCCACGATATGCGTCATTTTTTTTACGGCGCGACGATTTCTGAATTTCTCTGAAAGGTTATCTATATCAATCTGGATCTTGTTATAACTTTCAAATTCATAAGCATCCAGATTTTCAGTATTGTTATGTTTCCTGTTAGCAACAATCTTGCGCATAATTGCCCAGGCTGGATTTTCTCCGGCAAATATTTTGACTTCCCTAAGCTGCAAGGCGCCGGGAGTCAGCTGAACGTCAATGGTCTGAAAGGTTGTGTCGGCAATGGCTTTACTTTTTGTAGTATAGCCAATGTATGTTACAAGAATTGAATCAGCGGGTGGTGTGAAGGTAAGCGTATAAAAACCGTCGAAATTTGTTGTTGTTCCAGCCGGAGTATTTTTTACGCCAATATTGGCAAACGGGACCGGATCACCGGAAGTTGCATCTGTTATTCTGCCTTTTATAGTATGTGTGGTTTGTGCGAAGGATCGGACAGATAATAGTATAATTACAAAAAAGATGATTGGTCTAATTATTTTCATATCTGATATCTCCGGTGAGTAAAATCTTTCGCTTCGTTCAGGGTCCTTTTTTCTTTTTTATCTCAACATTAGACGTAACATCTGCTTTTGGTCTCAAAAAATGTACGTCCAAAACTGCTTTTGGCCTCGCCAGATATTCCCGGATCAGGGTACGAATTGAGTACCCGTCGGGAACGTCCTGAGCAGCAAATGATATCGCGTTTATTCCTTCGTTATGCGCAATGTATAATGCCCGTGCATTGTGGAAATTTTGGGATATAACTGTAAAATTATCCTGGTTAAAAACTTCCTTGCAGCGAACCACCGAATCAAAGGTCCGGAAACCGGCATAGTCCAATGTCATCACATTTTCCGGAATTCCCAAATTGAGCAAAGCTCTTTGCATATCCAGCGGCTCATTGTAATACTGTGAGTCGTTGTTTCCGCTCAAAATAATGTATTTGATTTTACCTTCCTTGAAAAGTCGTGCCGTGGCCTCCATCCGGTACCTGAAATACAGGTTTTCTTTTCCTCTTTCCGTATTCCTGCTGGTCCCCAAAACCAGCGCGACGTCATTTGAAGGAAGGTCGTTAATTGAAAAATAGTTATACTGCTTGGTACAGTATACTACCCAGAAGTTGCACAGCAGGATAAAAACCAGGCTGGCAAAGAGAAGGGCAATAACTATTTTTATCAATTTTTTCACGAGCATCCTTAAAGTTAACCTCTAAGTTGATGTATATAATATGAGGGTATTGCAAATCTTCCACAGGTTGCCGTTTATTTTCTATACGCTTTCAACATGGTATTTTGTTGCTAATCGTAGAAAAACGTTTGAATAACATGTGTATTAAAAGACACATGTTATTCAAAAAGACCAAGTTGTGATTTTGGATCAGTACCTTTTTTGGGTTCCTTTTTTGGTTTGGAATCATCCGGGGTTTCCTCATCCTTCTTATTTTCTGGTTCAGTATCCTCCTCGTTTGTCTCGGATTCACTGTTCTCAGATTCCTGTATTTCGTTATTTTCTGCTGTTTCGCTGCCACTTTCTTCTGTGTCATGATGAAGATCCGGAATATCAATAACCAGCTCATCTTCTACCAGAACTGCCAGAGATTCCAGCCAGCGGATTTCTTTATATTTATCAATGGATAATTTGTAACCCATTGCTTTCCATCCTCTTACATCAACAAGATCTTCAACCACGAATTCTTCATGCAGCTGATCACGTTTTTCGTTTTTAGCATGAACAACTTCAAAGCGAGGACGTTTGTCGGTCGAAGCAAGGATTAATTTACTGTTTTTTGCATCACTGATAAACAGGAATTTCTTATCCAGTGAAGAAGTTTCTATCGTGAAACGTTTGACAAAATAATGTTTCTGTCCTCCGTCATAATACAAAGCCGTAACCGGAAGTTTTGGATCAAACTTTTTGACCAGTAAAACTTCATTGGAAACATAATGATTGGTCAGGTCAAAGTTGGTCAGCTCGTAAGATCCTTCTTTGTAAATAACCAGAATGCTATCCGTAGACCCGAAATTCCCCAAATATTCTCCACGTTCGTCACGGTTTAAACGGCCGATAATCGGATCAAACCACATGTCAACACCACCCAAAGTAGAGCGGCCGGCTTGTTTCATTACAATTTTACGAACCGGATATTTTGTCAGAATATTTCCCATCGCGCTCCGGTTTTTGATCAGCAGATCAGCAAAATTGAAATCAAATTGTTTCACTTTTGCTTTGCTCTGAGCAGTCAGGCTGACAGTTATAATCTCAGCTTCACCATTTTCATTGGAAGTGAAATAGGTGATTTTTGATTTTGGCGTACCTTGTGTCAGATCATATTCCCTGTCACGCGTAACTGCTGTAACCTGGAATCTTTTGATGTAAGAAACACCGGTTTTTCCGTCGAGATAGGTTAAGTTATAAACTTTCCGCTCGTCATTTTTAAGAAAAACGGCACAGTAAATAATGTCTTTTCCTACAAATATTTTATCCTGAACTTTGGTAACCAGACATTTGCCGTCGGCTCTGAAAACGATGATATCGTCAATATCAGAGCAATCCATGACGTACTCATCTTTTTTCAAACCAGAACCAATAAAACCTTCGGCACGGTTGACGTAAAGTTTCTGGTTATTGGCAGCAACGACGTTCGCAGAAATCTGGTTGAACGCTCTGATTTCAGTTCTTCTTTCTCTGCCTTTTCCGTATTTCTTTAAAAGATCTTTGAAATAATCAATTGCAAAACGGGTAATATTGGCCAGGTTGTCTTCCGTTTCCGCAAGTTCTTCCTGCCATTTGCGCATCAGTTCATCCGCTTTATATCCGTCATATTTTGAAATACGTTTGATACGGATTTCCGTCAGCTCAACGATATCATCGTCTGTAATTTCTCTGTAAAATTGTGGCTTGAAAGGTTCAAGTCCCTTATCTATGGTCCGGATTACATCTTCAAAAGTTTCACATTCTTCAATGTCCCGGTAAATGCGGTTTTCAATAAATATTTTTTCCAGCGAGCCGTACAGGATTTTTTCCAGTAAAGCCAGTCTCCGGATTTCCAGCTCACGTTTTAAAAGATGAACCGTCTGCTGCGTATTGTAACGTAAAATATCCGTTACGCCGACAAAGTGAGGTTTGTCCTCAATAATGACACAGGCGTTGGGAGAAATGGAGACTTCACATTCCGTAAACGCATAAAGTGCATCAATGGTAATATCCGGCGAAACCCCAGGAGCCAGATGCACCTGAATTTCTACATCCGCTGCCGTATTATCAACAACCTTTTTAATCTTGATCTTTCCACCATCATTTGCCTTGATGATAGAATCGATCAGGGATGATGTGGTTGTACCAAAAGGAATATCACGGATGACAAGCATTTTCTTGTCTTCCTCTTCGATTTTAGCACGAACCCGTACTTTTCCGCTACGATGGCCATCGCCATAATTGGAAACATCGATCTGTCCGCCGGTAAGAAAATCAGGATAAATGATAACTTCCTTACCCTGCAAAATATCGATGGATGCGGCAATCAGCTCACAAAAGTTGTGCGGTAATATTTTGGTTGAAAGTCCAACCGCAATTCCTTCAACACCCAGCGATAGTAAAAGCGGGAATTTTACAGGAAGTGTAACCGGTTCCCGTTTCCGTCCGTCATATGATAATTGCCACTCGGTGGTATCGTTATTGAAAACAATTTCCTTGGAAAATCTTGAAAGGCGAACCTCAATATAACGCGCTGCTGCGGCACGGTCGCCGGTGCGCAAATCGCCCCAGTTTCCCTGTGTATCGAAAAGAAGTTCCTTTTGACCAAGGTTAACGATGGCGTCATTAATGGAAGCATCACCATGCGGGTGATACTGCATGGTTGAACCGATCACGTTGGCAACTTTGTTGAAGCGGCCGTCGTCCATCTCATTCAATGCATGCATGATCCTGCGCTGAACCGGCTTTAAACCGTCTTCAATGGCAGGCACTGCACGTTCCAGAATTACATAGGATGCATAATCAAGAAACCAACTTTCGTAAAGGCCCGAGACGGGTAACTGACTGTGTAATTCGCTATCTTCTACGTTAGGCGTAGCTCCGTTTTCGTCCATAAATTGAGGCGGAAACTAAGGGTTTATATGCTGAAAATTTAAGTAAGATCAGCCTCTTATCGGATTTCCGCACATGGATAATCGATTTTTTCAGGATTAAAATGCACGAAGAAAGCCGGGAGGCATGGATGAAAATACTCGCTAATATAGGAATAAAAGGGATTATTTCCCAGTTTCAGACTTCCAAATCTACCGTTCCAATGACAGAAAGTAGTTCACTGATCATCATGGCTGTTGCTCCCCAGATCTTATACCCGTTTACTTCATAATGCGGTGCAACAATCTGTACACCGCGAATCTGAATTTC
The DNA here is from genome assembly GCF_015221875.1 of Dyadobacter subterraneus. Lineage (NCBI taxonomy): Bacteria > Pseudomonadati > Bacteroidota > Cytophagia > Cytophagales > Spirosomataceae > Dyadobacter > Dyadobacter subterraneus. Next base: position 5,566,424 of record NZ_JACYGY010000001.1, on the reverse strand, counting down.
GCTGCTGCCAATTATGGATGCGTCAGAGATTTCTTTTAATTTAATCTGGAAAATGTCTTCAACTTCCCTTGGATCAGGATAAAAATCCGGGCGATAAGGGATGGTTGCAACAACGGGCAAAACGTAAAAATTGCTGGCAGGAATAAAAAGTTCGGTTAGTATGCCCAGCACTTTTACATCATTCAGGCGTAATCCGATTTCTTCCTGCGCCTCTCTTAATGCAGTCCGGATAAGATTTTCATCTGTTTTTTCATAACGTCCACCCGGAAAAGCTACCTGGCCGGAATGTACGCCATCATATGCCGGCCGTAAGATCAGTGGGAAATAAATTTCGTTGGCGTAAGGATAAAACAAGATCAATACGGCACTTTTTCTGGTTCTTTCGTTTGGTTTAACAGTAAATCTCAGTTTTGAGGTTGACTGCATAACCTGATGGGCCGTTTCACCGGGAAGCGGATCTTTTAATTTTTGAAATAATTCATTCGTGAAAACCGAGAAAGATCCCTGAGCCATAGAGGCGAGTATAATTAATTTTAATTGGTGTCTGTATTTTACAACAGCAGAAGTGTTATGCTTCACGCATTTTAATAACGTTCCACGAAAGGTTCTGGTGTTTGAACAATGATACTAAATATTTTGATGTTAGGCAAATGAGCTTTATACCGAGGCGTATAGTCCGACAAGCTGTTCCGCACATCTTTGTCCATCCATCGCAGCTGACATAATTCCACCTGCATAACCCGCACCTTCGCCACATGGAAAAAGTCCTTTTACGACCGGATGTTCACAAGTTTCACGTTCCCTTGGAATTCTGACGGGTGAAGAAGTACGGCTTTCTACGCCAATTAATTGCGCTTCCCCTGATAGATATCCTTTCATTTTTCTTCCAAAATCGGAAAAAGCATCTCTTAGTGGAAAAGCAATATTTGGAGGCAAAACTTCGTACAAATCAACCGGTATAATACCTGGCTGGTAGGAAGTTTCACGAAGCTGGCCAGACATTTTTTTATTGACAAAATCAGTAACAAGCTGTGCGGGTGCTGTTTGTGTTTCTCCCGCGAGTTTACACGCGGCTTGTTCCACTTCTTTTTGATATTGTAAACCGGCCAATGCACCAAATTCTTTATAAGGCTGTAAATCAATATCTTCAACAGAAACTACAATTCCAGAATTGGCGTAAGCAGAATCACGGCGGGAAGGCGACATCCCATTCACAACCACTTCTCCGGAAGCCGTTGCTGCCGGAACAATAAATCCTCCCGGACACATGCAAAAAGAAAAAACGCCACGCTGTACACCCTGGTAACGGGTTTGGGTAACGAGGCTGTATGAAGCTGCCGGTAGATATGGTCCGCGATCTGTCTGGCAATGGTATTGGATCTGGTCAATTACACTTTGCGGATGTTCTATCCGAACGCCCATGGCAAAAGATTTACTTTCAATCAGAATATTTCTCTGGTCCAGTAATTCGTAAATATCCCGGGCTGAATGTCCTGTGGCCAGAATTACACCGATTCCGGTATGCTCGGTTTTATCCTCTGTAATAACGCCTTTTAAAGTATTTCCTTCTAAAATGAAGTCGGTAACTTTTGTGTCAAAATGAATTTCTCCGCCCGCTTCCAGAATACTTTTTCGCATTTCACTGACAACCATCGGAAGTTTATTGGTGCCGATATGCGGATGGGTATCAATCAGGATTTGTTCATTGGCACCGTGGCCAACAAATATTTCCAAAACCCGGCGAATATCCCCACGTTTGTTGGAGCGTGTATATAATTTTCCGTCCGAATAAGTACCGGCACCGCCTTCTCCAAAACAATAATTGGATTCGGGGTTGACGATATGTTCTTTATTAATAGCAGCCAGATCCCGTCTTCTTGCACGGACATCTTTTCCGCGCTCAAAAAGAATCGGTTTAATGCCGAGTTCAATTAAACGCAAAGCCGCAAACATACCAGCCGGGCCGCAGCCGACAATTAAAGCCTGTGGACGATTACTTACATCCGGATATTCCAGTGGCGTTTCAATGAGTGAAGGCGGCTGTTCATTGACATAAACTTCTGCCTGAATATTGACTTTTACCTGCCTGCTTCTCGCGTCGATAGACTGACGCGTTTTCCTGATAAAAGGCTGATCAGTAACCCGGAGGTTAAGTTTTTTATTGATATACTGACGAAAAGCGTCATCATCCAGAGCAATCTCTGGTACGAGTGTAAGTGTAAGATTATGCTGCATTTTTAGAAAGGGATTTATCCTTTAATAATGCAAATATAAGAATTTTAATATTTAAACCCGGCCACAAATCAAGCAAGCTTTTAACCGGGTTCGAAGATTTATTTGACTTTTGAAATTTCAGTAGCGTAAATCCCGATATTGATCAGGGGAATCTGAGCGTGATAACTGCTGTTCAAAACCTTGATCACTTCATTTGCCAAAACAGCCTGACCAATGGCAGAAGGATACAAACCATCAGCGGAAAAGAAATTTCCGTTAGGGTAGGAAGGATCAATTTTAAAACCGTCCTCCGAAACGTAATTTCCTGCAATAACCTTTTTGTAAACCGCATAAAAATCAACAAGCGGTTGATTGTATTGTTTTGACCACATGAGCAATAGCTCGTTATATTTTTCGGGTTTCGAAATTTCATCTTTTCTGATCACATCTTCATCCGTAAGATAGGAATACTTGAAATTACCGTTATAAAGATTGACCACATTCGTCGTTGGAAGAAATATAATATCGGATGTAGCTGCTGCGGGTGTTGAGACATCGCTGACCTGGATACCAATTGGCTTACCGGTTTTCTTCATTAGATTTTCATAAGTATACCACTTGAAATAAGGAAAATTAAGCACCTCAGGCACTGTGGCTAATATTGATTTTGTACCTTTTTCTTTCAGATAATTGAGAATCTGCCGTTCCCAGATAAATTCACTTCCACCGAATAATCCACTTCCGCCTCCACGCAAATTATTTAATATATAAACATCAATTCCAGTTTCGAATAAAGCGATTTCAGGAGTAATGGTTTTGGCATATTCCCATGCGGAATTGTATCCGGCTCCCACGTATCGGCTAAAAAGTGAGGCATTTAAATAACCGTTTACCCACAAATAATTGGTATTTGAAAGATAAGCGGGCTGCGGATTATTGATGTAGAAATTATTTTTATAAGCCAGTTCTTGCGCCGGGTTTGCAGCGAATATATTACGACCGCCAAAAGGTGCGGAAAAATTGTCCGTGATCTTTCCCGAATAAGGCTTCATAAGCGTAGAGCCTTTTTCAGTATAAGCAAGGTTATTAGTGACTTCGTTGAAAATAGGAATTGCACCAGAGTTACTTCTGACCAAATAACCGGTACCATTGCCATTTTCCTTTTCAAAAAGTGCCTGGTCAAAACCGGCAAGTCCCATTTGGCGTGCAACCAGATTTGGATAAGAAGTTAGCTGACCCTGACGATATAAACCGCCATCACGATAACCAGCCTCCACACCTTCGCCAATAGAAATCATCAATGGTTCGGTAGAAGAATTTCCTTTAAGATCACCAAGATTGACCGAGCCAATAGCAGGTGCCCAGCTAAACGAAGGATCTGCTTTTACAGGAGCAGATATTTCTCCTGATTTTAACGGATTGTTGATATCTGTCGGTACAGTTGGCGCGTCATCGTTGTTTTTATCTTTGCAGCTTAATGTGCTAAATAACAGAAATGTAGCGAAAAATAGGATGGAGAATTTTTTCATTGACTTGTCAGGAATACGTGAGTAGCACTATTAGTATATTAAAAGTGACTAAAAATATTATTATTCGCAATAATTAGTCGAAATATTTTGTGAATCAGGCACTTGCAGGTCTGTTTTGGTATTCCAACTTGATTTTCCTGAATTATGATTTTCCGGGCTGATATACTTGTTGAAATAATTTAGAGCGATATTGTATTAAAAATAAAACTCCTATACCTGATGATTAATTTTTCCAAACAAAAATGGACAATTCTGTTTTTCCTGTTCTTCTTTCCATTACTTCTAAACGCGCAATCCTCGAAAATCCTGACAAATCATGTCGGTTATGAAGATTCAAAAGCTAAGAAAGCGATCATCATAAGTGATAAAAAATTGGATTTTACGGCCTTTCAACTTGTCGATGCAGAAACCGGTAAAGTTGCCTTTTCCGGAAAACCTGTATTTAGCGGTCCTGTGAATAAATGGAAAAACTGGCTTTTCTGGACGATTGATTTTAGCCCGTTCACTAAAAAAGGAAATTATCTGATCAAAGCGATTGGTTCGGGTAACACAGTTGCTTCTTATCCTTTCGTCATTGATAAGAATGTTCTGGAACAATCGACCCTTTCCAATGTTGTCTACTATTTCAAAGGGCAGCGGAGTTCGGGATTGTTGGACAAAGCGGACCGGACTTTGATACTTTCCGGTCATCCAAAAGATACGATTGATGCGCACGGAGGCTGGTATGATGCTTCGGGGGATTATGGAAAACATTTGTCACACCTAACTTTTTCTTCCTATTTCAATCCACAGCAAATTTCGCTGACGGCCTGGACTTTGTTTAAAACCTATGAACTTTCGGCAAAAAGGAAGGGAAATGATTTTCGTCAATATAAAAGAAGATTATTGGACGAAGCCATGTTTGGTGCTGATTATCTGTTGCGGATGCAGGCGAAGGATGGATCGTTTTACCGTTCTGTTTCTGCGCCGGGAGCTGGAAAATTTGCAAAAGACCGGGTCATTCGTGCAGAAGATCAAAGTTATAGAATTAAAAAAACAGAAGGGCAGGCATTTAGTGACAGTGACAAATCGGACGACTGGAAAAAATACCAGGTGAGTTACCGTTCCGGCGGAGGCGTAAGTATTGCGGCTTTGGCCATGGCTTCGGCATATGATTCTTCGGGGGATTTTTCCAATAAGGATTATCTGATAGCTGCGGAAAAAGCGTTTGACTTTTTGGAAAAACATAATGTGGAAATGACCAATGATGGAAAAGAAAACATCGTCGACGATTATTGTGCACTGACCGCAGCCACAGAATTATTCAAAGCAACAGGAAAAGAAGTTTACGCAAAAGCAGCCGAAAAACGTGCTAATAGTCTGGTTTCCAGGTTGACGTCATGGAATAAGGAAACAAACTTCTGGCGCGCGGATGATAAAGATCGCCCGTTTTTTCACCCGTCCGATGCAGGATTTCCAATTGCCAGTCTGAGTTATTATTATCCTTTGGCGCCAAAGGCTGATCAAGCCAGAATTAAGGAAACAATCAGAAAATCGCTGGTGCATGAACTGGAAATTACCAAAGAAGTGAACAATCCATTTGGATACAGTCGCCAGCTTGTGCAGGATACGATTGGAAATAAGCGGACAACATTTTTCTTCCCGCATGGCAGCGATGCTTCACCGTGGTGGCAGGGAGAAAATGCGAGATTGGCCTCCATTGCCGCGGCAGCCAGACTTGCTGCTCCTTTATTTAATGAGGATAAAATATTCAAAAACAGTCTTGAAACTTTTGCGTTGGACCAGTTAAACTGGATTTTGGGTTTAAATCCTTACGATGCCAGTATGCTGCAAGGTTCAGGTCACAACAATCCGACTTACGGTTTTTTCGGAACTTTTGAATATACCAACGCGCCGGGAGGAATCGCAAATGGGATTACTTCGGGATTAAATAATGAAGATGATATTGATTTCAATTTGTCATACGCCAAAACGGGTATGGATAATGATTGGCGCTGGGCTGAACAATGGCTTCCGCACGCAGCCTGGTATATGCTGGCGATATCTGTAAATGAATAACTATTTGTTAAGAATTAGCTTTTAGCAGTTATCTTAACAAAACATGGTATTTATGATTTGAATCTGGCTTTATGTTTAAAAGCATATTGTCCGATTTAAATCATACATCTTATGGGACTGAACCGTCGTCAATTTATAAATTCGGCTTTGTTGGCAACCGGATCTGCGCTGCTTCCGGAAACTGTTTCTTCGAGAGAAAGTTTAGAATCATTTCCAATTTCCTGTAATCAATACGACTGGATTACTTTTTACCAAAGAGATGGAAAAGACTGGTTTTCGAATCTGGATGCTTCTCTGGCAGATTTTGCTTCAACCGGCTTGAAGGCTTATGAGCCCGGCTTGAATACGGTTGACGATGTGAAAAAACTGCTTCCATTACTTCAAAAACATAAATTAGTAATGCCTTCGGTTTATGTCAACAGCTCTTTGCATGAACATGATGAAGGACAAAAATCAATACAGACCGTGTTGTCTATTGCCGATGCCTTGAAACCTGTCAATACCAAAATTGTAGTTACCAATCCAAATCCGATTCAATGGGGCGGACAGCAAAATAAATCTGACTCACAACTTACGGAACAAGCCAAAAACCTGGATTTGCTTGGAGCTGAATTGAAAAAACGGGGAATGACTTTGGCTTATCATACGCATGATGTTGAATTACGTGCCGCCGGACGTGAATTTCATCATATGCTCCTGGCCACAAGTCCACAAAATGTTTCGCTTTGTCTTGATGTGCACTGGGTTTATCGCGGGTCGGGCGATTCACAAGTTGCGTTATTTGATATTGTTAAATTGTATGGCAAAAGAATCGTAGAACTTCATTTGAGACAATCGAAAGGTGGAATCTGGCAGGAAACTTTTGGTGAAGGTGATATCGATTACAAGCTTTTGATGAGTCGTTTAAAAGAAATTAATATCAAACCGCATCTGGTTATCGAGCAATGTCTGGAAAAAACATCGCCCAAAACCATGAATGCAGTGGAAGCACATAAAATTAATTTAAAGTCTGTTTCAGAACTCAAATTTTGATTAAAACTCGATTTGAACAAAATCTACAATGCTTTGGTAAGGTTTTTTCAGAGGAATCAGAAGCAAGTTTTAAATTCTTCTCCATCTAAATGAATTGCTTATGCTGACCACCGACTTTTTTCAAATAGAAGAATTACTCACGCCGGAACAGCGTTTGATTACTCAGGTTGTTAAGGAATTTTCAGATATTGAGATAAAACCTGTCATCGAAGGATACGCCCAACGGGCAGAATTCCCGATACAATTTGTTAAGAAATTTGGAGAACTGGGCGTTTTTGGTCCGACAATTCCAAAAGAATATGGCGGTGGCGGGCTGGATTATTTAAGTTACGGTCTGATGTGTCAGGAAATTGAGCGGGGAGATTCTTCCATGCGTTCAACAGTTTCCGTGCAAAGTTCGCTCGTCATGTGGCCGATTTATCAATTTGGTTCGGAAGAACAAAAACGTAAATATTTGCCGGGACTTGCAACGGGAGATATTTTGGGATGTTTTGGATTGACAGAACCCGATCACGGTTCTGATCCTGGCGGATTAAAAACTTACATATCAAAAACACAGGGCGGCTATTTACTCAATGGATCCAAAATGTGGATTTCAAATGCGCCTTTTGCAGATATCGCAATAGTCTGGGCCAGAAATGAGGATGGCCGCGTTCAAGGCGTCATTGTGGAAAGAGGAATGCCGGGCTTTTCAACACCAACAATTCATGGGAAATGGTCGTTAAGGGCAAGTTCCACGGGAGAATTGGTTTTTGATAAAGTACTTATTCCAAAAGAGAATATTTTACCGGATGCCTTGGGTTTGAAAGCGGCTTTGCAATGTCTAGATCATGCAAGATACGGAGTGGCCTGGGGAGGAATCGGGGTTGCGCTGGATTGTTATGAAACTGCTTTAAGATACTCAGGAGAAAGATTTCAGTTCAATAAACCAATTAGCTCTTTTCAATTGGTACAGAAAAAACTGGCCGAAATGCTGACTGAAATCACCAAGGCACAATTGCTGGCCTGGCGTTTAGGTATTTTAATGAATGAAGGAAGAGCGACGACCACACAGATTTCAATGGCCAAAAGAAATAATGTGGAAATGGCGTTGGCTGTTGCCCGCGATGCACGTCAGATTTTGGGTGCAATGGGCATCACGGACTCATTCCCGATTATGCGACATATGATGAATCTGGAATCTGTCACCACTTATGAAGGAACTCACGATATTCACCTGCTGATTTTAGGTGCAGAAATTACAGGAAATCCGGCTTTTAAATAACAATTTCGTTTGCCGGACCTTTTTCAAGAATTTCTTTTTGAAGCTCTTTGCTGGTTTGTCTGGATCCATCCGGCGACCAGCCGGGAGCTTTAATCAAATATTTCAGCTTGGTTTTTAAGTCGATCGGCTGCTCAAAATCCTTTTTGATTTCTTTCCATTCATGAAAAACCGTTTCGGATAATCCTTCCGTTTCAGTATGTTTTGTCAATCCGTAACGTGGAGGAACGGAAGGCATTTCTTCCTGAAAAGTACCAAATAATCTATCCCAGATAATCAGACACATGCCCATGTTTTTATCCAGATACTGAATATTGCTGGCATGATGAACGCGGTGATGTGATGGTGTGACAAAAATATATTCGAGCCAGCCAAGTTTATCCACATATTCGGTATGCACAATTATACCGTAAATCTGCGTCAATGAATACATAATCACGATATCTGCCGGATTGAAGCCAACCAATACCAACGGAATAAAATAGACAAAGCGATACAAAGGCTGAAAGACGGATGAGCGAAATCCTGTCGTTAGATTGAAATGTTCCGAAGAGTGATGTGTCACATGAACTGCCCAGAAAAGCCGACTATGATGATCCACATAATGTAAAGTATAAAATGCCAGATCTTCAAAAAGGAAAAGTGAAAACCAGTACAGATATGGATTAGCAATGGGCTCAACAATCCGCATGTTATAAAACCAGATCAGCACACCCACATAAACAGCCCGGAAAAGTAAATCAATGCTGCCATTGATCAGCATTAAAGCTGCGTTGGTAAAAGTATCTTTCAAACCATATGAAACTCTGTGCGACCGGTACGTAATAAATATTTCCAGGCAGATCAGGGAAATATAAAATGGCGTGGAGAGTTTTAAAAGAAGATCTTCAAATGCGTAAGTACCTGGCATAATTCTGCAAATATTTTACAAAGATAAGACGTAAGGTTGACGTAATGTGGTTGTCGTTCTTTTTTAAGAATATTCTAATAAATGCGTTTGGAGTACTCAAATCGAGATTTCCTGAATAGTCTGTTTGATAAAGTCTTGTACTTCTTAAACAATAATAAGATTTTTTCCATCGAATTAGTTCTTCAAGACGTTTCAAACGATTTTATTAAAAGGATATCAGCAAAAATTGGTTCCGGAAAATTTAAAGTACTTCACTTTTTTGATTTAGTTAATCAATCGTCTCAGCGCTTTTCTTAATTCCTCGTTTTTGTGTTTTTTCTGTAAAATCACAGGCGCGGCAATACGTTCTTTGCAATCAAAAAGAGAACATCTCTCGCAGGTTTCATTGACATCTCTGGAAGGGATGGATGGATCGTTCAGGAACCGTATCGTTTTACTGGTTTGCTCGTCCAGATAAACGCCCATCGAAACACTTACATTGAGATTTGGTGTTGTCGCCGTTGGTTGTGCAAAACTGATGATCAGATAATTATCCTGTGTATCTATATATCTGGATTTCTGCGCTTTACAGATTGTATTGACGTAAGTTTTATTTTTCACAGATTCAGCCAGATCATTTAAAACTGTGAGCGCTATCCATCTTCTGCAATAATGTTCATCCTTAACTGTATGTGGATTATGCTTACGGGAAATGTGCATTTCCTTTGTCATTTCAAAAAGATTCTGGCCGGCAAAATTGTTGAATCGGGAGAAGAAAATTTGTTTGATACCGAAATTGGTAGGTAACACATTGCTCAGCCGGTAACAGAATGATTCCGGCGTGGTATTAAATTCCTCGACCAGTGAAACCAGTTTTTCAGGCTGCCAGGTAGTAAGTGCAAAAAAATCTTTCAGTTTTGGGATAAGCAAACTTCGTTTTATGATAACCGCACTGGCGAAATAGGACGCCTTAAAATTGTTCAATAACTGTTCAAACGATTCTGCTTCTACCAAAGCTGTTGTGTGAAGCCTGTTTTTTAATTTCAAATAAACATATCCGATTTCTCGCCCATATATAAACGCCCGCTGCACTGATGATAAATGGACATTGATGAGCAACCGATTTCCTTGCGGACGCGTTATCGTGAGTGATCTGACACTTGCAAACTCAGGATTCAGCTTTTCATTGATATTCTCAATTTTATAATTGTATTCTGTTTTCAGGATTTCTGCCAGATAAGTTTCGTCCAGTAATTTGTCGGCCGGAACTCCTCTTTCCTCCATAAATCTTTCAGCTTCCAGCTCAATATCCTCAAAACAATTGTCGTGCATTTCCTGATAAGTCCGCAGCGCAGAGAAATAAAATTTCTCGACCGACATATTATAATTTCTTGCAATTTCAATGAGCGTGCCAACAAAAGCGCTGATTTTGGTAGGAGCGTCGGATAGTAATTCCAATAAGCTGGCGGGGTCAATGCCAAAAAGTTCAAGTGGAAGTTCTGTAAGAATATTGGAGCTTAATAACTCAGAAATCGGTTCGAGCCTTTTGCTGAGCTTTAACGAAACCAATGTGTCATAATCAACATCCATCGCCCCGGCCAGAGCAATTATTTTATCAGATTTAGGATATTTTTTCCCTTTTTCAATTTCATTAATATAGGAAATAGACAACCCCGACTTTTGGGAAAGTTCATTCAGCGATAGCCCTTTGTCGAGGCGGAGCTGTTTCAGTTTTAGTCCAAAAACCAGTCGTACGTTGTCGGTATTTAAAGCCACGTTAATTATTCAGTTGATTCCAATATCGTCAAATTATGTCATTTGACATAATTTTGACATAAAGGGCAAAATTACTTTATCTCAGTCAATTCCCTAAACAACAAAACAAATTAACCATCCTGATCAGATTTCGATTAACCTGAAAATCAAAAAGGGCCATTCGATTGAATAGCCCTCCTGATTATTTTCTTTTAGCTCTAACTCAGATCAGAAAATTGCAAAGCCCAAAGTTGCCTGGAACAAATTGCTTTTTTTACCGAATTGAGCTGCTGTTGTTGCATTGTTGTAGTTGATTTTAACAATGTCGTTGAAATTTCCTTCATAACGAACATCAAGACTTAAGCGTCCAAAGTCAAAACCTACACCTGCCTGATAACCGAAAGCCAGTTTGTCGTTAAACTCAGCTTTTGAATCAGTATTTGTTGCGTCATTAAACGAATCATTAAGTTTTCCGTTACTCGACAATCTGTAAGAAGCCATTGGTCCAGCATTGATACGGAAGAATTTAGCGATACGAACCCCGAAAAGTACAGGTACATCTAAATTTGAAAATCTTACATCAACTTTGCCATCATTTACTGAATTATCAAAGTTGAATTTTGCACCTTTTTGAGAAAGTGAAACTTCTGGCTGCACATAAAAATTACGCCCAAAACGGAAGAAAACACCGCCTGTAAATCCAAGCGTGCGATCTGAATTATCTTTGAAATTGAAGGCATTGGTACCTGAACCCAAAGCAAGATCATTACCATTAATGTTTGATAAATTGGCACCTGCTTTGATACCAAAACGGAATGCCGGATCATATTGTGCGGAAGCTGAAAAACTGATTCCAATTGCGCAGAGTGCTATTAATAATACCTTTTTCATAATCTGTTTTTAATTAATTGATGAATTATAATTGCTTTTGTAATTTAAGTTATAAAAATCTTATGCCGCTTGTTTTAGCTAATTTTAGGTAATAAAGTGGGAATTTGTTTCTACATGATCGTTTTGAAAATTAAATATAATTCAGGCCTGCAACAGCATTTGATATAATCCTGTATGGGCAAAAAGTATTGGTTTTGTTACATTTAAAAATAGGATCAAAATAAGATGGGTAAGTTGTAACACATTATTTGTCTTACAAATCAATCTATTTTTGGCAAACTTAAAATTGATATGAATTGGGGCAAAAGAGGGACGAATACAATCAAAAACGCTATTTTTGCGGGCTGTAAAGACCAAAGTTAATTTTAGACTAAATTGTTGAGAAAGATGAGTGAATATAGTCATCGGGAAATCGAAAAGAAATGGCAGAATTTTTGGGAATCAAATGAGGTTTATCGTGTGCAAAACGAGTCAAATCTTCCCAAATATTATGTTTTGGATATGTTTCCATATCCTTCCGGTGCCGGCTTGCACGTAGGGCATCCGCTAGGATATATCGCTTCTGATATTTATTCCCGCTATAAACGTTTGAAAGGATTCAACGTTTTGCATCCAATGGGATTCGATAGTTTTGGTCTTCCTGCCGAACAATATGCTATCCAGACCGGACAGCATCCGGCAATTACAACCGAACAGAATATTACCCGATATATTGAACAATTAAAAAATCTGGGTTTCAGCTATGACTGGAGTCGTGAGGTACGTACTTCTGATCCGTCATATTATAAATGGACGCAATGGATTTTTACCGAGCTTTTTGAAAGCTGGTATAATAACGATGCGCAAAAAGCGGAAAGAATTGAAACACTTGTAGCCATCTTCGAAAAAAACGGTAATCAAAGCGTAAATGCTGCCTGTGATGAAGACGTTGCCTCTTTCACTGCTGATGAATGGAATGCTTACTCCGAAGAGGAAAAATATAAGATCACGCTTAAATACCGGATTACTTATGTTGCGGATGCTACCGTGAACTGGTGTCCGGGATTAGGGTCTGTTTTGTCAAACGACGAAGTTAAAGACGGCGTTTCTGAACGTGGCGGATTTCCGGTAATCCAAAAACTGATGCGACAGTGGATGATGCGGATTACTGCATATTCACAACGTCTTTTGGATGGACTTGACCATGTGGACTGGACGGAATCTTTAAAAGAACAGCAAAGAAACTGGATCGGACGATCGGTTGGAGCATTGGTTAAATTCCCGGTTGCAACTTCAAAAGACGGAGTTGCTGGTGAAGAAACAATTACCGTCTTCACAACACGTGTGGATACGATTTATGGTGTATCATTTATGGTGATTGCTCCTGAGCATGAACTTGTAGATGTGATCACCACGCCTGAGCAAAGAGGAAATATTGACGCTTACATTGATTTAACGAAAAAACGGTCGGAACGTGACCGTACAAGTGATGTTAAAACGGTTTCGGGTGCCTTCACCGGCGCTTATGCGATTAATCCGTTTAATGACGAAAAAATTCCGGTTTATATCGCGGATTATGTTTTGGCAGGTTATGGGACTGGTGCGGTAATGGCGGTTCCGTCAGGTGACCAGCGCGACTGGAATTTTGCAAAACATTTCGATTTGCCAATCATTCCAATTCTTGATTCGCAAAAAGAAATTGATATTCAGGCGGATAATACCAAGGAGGGAAAATATATTAATTCCGGTATGATCAACGGTCTTACTTTTCATGAAGCCAATAAGGTTTTGGTGCAATGGCTTGAAGAAAAGGGTGTTGGTAAAGGAAAAATAAATTACCGTTTGCGCGATGCAGTTTTCAGTCGTCAGCGTTATTGGGGAGAACCTGTGCCTGTTTTTTACAAAAATGACAGCACTGGAGAGCCGTTACCTTATTTGTTGAAAGAAGAAGAATTGCCGCTTAATTTGCCGGCAGTTGATAAATATTTACCAACAGAAAATGGTGAACCACCATTAGGTCGTGCTGCTGGTTGGGCACATGGAAGCGGAAATGGATATGAGCTTAGCACCATGCCTGGATGGGCGGGGAGCAGCTGGTATTGGTACCGTTATATGGATGCAAAAAATGAAAATGAATTTGCATCAAAAGAGGCGATCGATTATTGGAGAAATGTGGATTTGTATATCGGTGGAACGGAACATGCGACGGGACACTTGTTGTATAGCCGTTTCTGGAATAAATTTTTGAAAGACAGAGGTTTTGTGCCGGAAGAAGAACCGTTCAAAAAACTGATCAACCAGGGAATGATTCAGGGACGAAGCAGTTTTGTGTATCGTGTAAAAAGTGACGAATACAGCAAACCTGTATTTGTAAGTGCTGGGTTGAAATCTCAGTATGAAGTTTCGGCATTGCATGTTGATGTGAATATTGTTGAAAATGACATTCTGGATATTGAAAAATTTAAAGCAACGCGACTTGACCTGGCTGCAAATAACGCGGAATTTATCCTGGAAGACGGCAAATATCATTGTGGTGTGGAGGTTGAGAAAATGTCAAAATCCAAATTCAATGTGGTGAATCCGGATGATATCGTTACCAAATACGGAGCCGATACATTGCGTCTTTACGAAATGTTCCTTGGACCATTGGAACAGGCTAAGCCGTGGAATACAAACGGAATTGACGGTACATACCGTTTCATCCGTAAATTCTGGCGTTTATTTTACAACGACCAGGGACAATGGCTTGTAAAAGATGAGGCTGCAAAACCGGAGGAATTGCGTGTTTTGCATAAAACGATCAAGAAAATTGAAGAAGATATTGAGCATTTCTCATTCAATACCGGTGTAAGCGCATTTATGATGTGTGTGAACGAACTGGGAAGTTTGAAATGTAACAAACGAGCAATTTTGCAGGAACTTGTGATCCTGATTTCGCCTTATGCGCCACATTTGAGTGAAGAACTTTGGGACGCGCTTGGTAATGAAAAAGGAACGGTTTCAAAAGCTGCTTTCCCGAAATGGGAACAGCAATATGTTGTGGATGCGATTTTCGAATATCCAATTCAGATCAACGGAAAAGTACGTGTGACTTTACCTTTTGCACTGGATACTGCTGCAACAGAAATTGAAAAAGAAGTACTTGCCAATGAAATTGTAATCAAATGGCTGGATGGAGCGACGCCTAAAAAGGTGATCGTGGTTCCTAAACGTATAGTGAATGTAGTTATGTAATCAACATATAATTATTTAAAATAAGAAAGCAGGAATTATGGCCATCGCGTCATTTAATTCCTGCTTTCATTTTTTATAGGAATTCTAGTTAATTGTAACGGCACGTTCAATTGTTTTTTCGGTTAATTGTAAAACTTTGGTTTGTTTTTCTCCTTTGCTTGAAATTTCAAGCGTATAGTCACCGCTTTTCAAGTCATTCACATCAATTTCACGTCTCAGTTTTTTCGCATTTCTGCCGGCGTTTTCGCTGTAAATAATTTTACCTTTTGAATCCTGAAGAAGGATCGCTGTGCTGGCGTTATTGTATTTGTCGATGTTGATTTTAATTTTTCCATCTTTGGAAGCATAAATACCAGAATCAAACCCGGTAGTTTTTTTTACTTCTTTGTCTTCTGCGTTTGCAGAGAAAATTGTAGTTGCTGCCAGAACAACGGCGATAATTGTGGATTTGAATGAAGTTTTCATGGCTAATAGTATTTAGAGGTTTATGATCTGTTGTTCTTAAAGAACATGATAAAGGTACGTGTTATACTAGGTACTATGCAATGCATAGTACATGAATGGCGATATTTCAAAGTGGACGGCAAAATGGATAGATATTTATATCTGATGTTGAACAATCAAAAAATTCCCGTTATAAAAACGATTTCGTTTTTATAACGGGCTTCAAGTGTGTGTAAAATGGAGGTGTAGAATTTATATTTTGTTGATGAAGTGTTTAAAAGTGTGTGATATAACTTCAACTTTAATGGTGTGTGTATAATATGATTTAACTTTTTCCTGAAATTCCCTATGTAGACGTCAAATCAATAAAGACGTCACATTAAGAATAGAATTTATTTTAAAACATTTTCTTCCCAGGATAGTAATTCTGTAAGAGACATGCCGAAAAATTTCGCAATTGCCGCGGCTCTTCCAATGGTCAGGCTGGTATCTCCGGTCTCTATTTTGCTATACGCTGTCTGACTAAGACCGATCTCACGGGCAATGATTTCCTGTTTGTAACCGTGTAATTGACGAAGTTTTTTAATTCTTCTTCCAATGGTTTCCAGATTTTCTTCTTTCATATCCCGTCTTTTTTGTAGTATCAAAACAAAGAATAATATATGCTACATTTGATTAGACTAACCTGATTTTAATGGGTCACTCTTCAAGATCGGTAAACGACATAATTTTGGCTTATTTTGCTCTCTTAACCGGAATAAGATTAGAATATTCAATATTTGATTGAAAATCAGACAAAGAGTAGGTAACATTCTACAAAATTTTGATGTAGTAGCCTGAATAGAATTCTCATTCAGCAATGGTCATGCAGTCAACCATTCCTATCTTTTCGTACTTTTACAGGCGTATGGCAAAAAAGAAAGTGCGAAGTACCACGGCCGGTAAGCCCGACTATTTGAAACCGCTGCCTCTGAAAGGCTGGCTGATCATAGCTGGTATTGTATTGCTGATTGGTGGGCTGGTGTGGTGGAATGACAGCAAGGATGAAAATCGCTGGACTTATATTGCAAAATTCGGGATCAAACTTCCGCTCAAATATGCGGTGCACGGCATTGATGTGTCGCATCATAACGCGCGTATCAATTGGGATAAATTAAAAAAATCAAGAACCGATGAAGTCGGGATAGACTTTGTATATATCAAAGCTACCGAAGGAGCCACGCACCTTGACCGGGAATTTCAGCGTAACTGGAAGGAAGCCAGGCGGGTAGGGATGAAACGAGGTGCTTATCATTTTTACAATCCGCGGGTGATGTCAGACAGACAAGTTGATAATTTCATCGGACAGGTACAGCTGCTTCCCGGAGATCTCCCACCTGTGCTCGACCTGGAAACGGACGCCAGAAAGCCAAACGATATCATTGTCAAAGGTGTACGTAACTGGCTTGTACTGATAGAAAAACATTATGGCGTGCGTCCGATCATTTACGTGAATGAACATTTTTATAAAAAATACATAGCAGGAAATTTTGACGATTACCCGCTTTGGCTTGCCGGTTATTCAAGAAATCACGTCGACGATCTTGCAGCGGATGCCCACGTTCTTTTCTGGCAGCATAGTGAAAAAGGCTGGGCAGATGGCATTCACGGTTTTGTGGATTATAACGTCTTTCTGCATGAGCCGGGGGATTGGGCTGGGTTGGGGGAGTAATTTTTCCTCTCTTATTCTCTCAAATTTTCATCTACTTATTAATTTTCCGGTCTTTTTGTGTAGACCAATATCGTCGAAGTTTATCGGCAACATCATGACTTTTGTTTAGCTATTATATAGAATTTTGGCTTTCCGGCGATCGGGATTTTCATATAATCAATATAGGAATATCGTAATCAATCTTTGATTAAAGTAGTGTAGAATAGCTGAATGTGATTTCGAATGGAGTTTTTACATTGCAATGTGAATTTGTTAGATACAATTCGCCTATACACATGATCAAAATTTTATTCGAATTCTTCCGAAATCCTTATTCACTTTTTGGTAAAGGTCAAAACGAAACAGTACCAGAAAAGCTCGATTTCTTAAAGAAGGCCATATTGTTCTGTCTTGTTTCTTGCTTCGTCATTTTAATGATAATTATTTTGATGATCGAAATGCCGCTTAGAAATTTACTTGATATTTCTATTTTGGCAAATCTGACACACAACAGACAAGCTTTTCGTGAATCCACCACTCCGTTGGGCGTAATTTTAGATATATGCCTGGCTGCTCCGTTTTTAGAGGAGGGAATTTTTCGGTTTATCCTGATCTTGAAATCCCGCTGCCTGCAAATAATTTCCATTTTGCTAATACTTGATTTTATTACTTCATTTCACTCTTTCTATATTTCTTCCTATCAGTATACTGTTATTGTGCTGCCAATTTTGTGTATGCTCTTTTTTTACAACAAGCTTTTGACACGTCCCGGGGAAGAGGTGTTGCAGAGGAAGTTTTACAATTATGCATGTTGGTTTTCTTGTATAGCTTTTGGTCTTGCTCACATAAGAAATTTTGCCCCACTCCAACTATCGTTAATTTTCTTATACCCTTTTTACGTGCTGCCCCAGATGGTTTATGGCGTTGTTTTAAGTTATGCAGTAGTTAGATACAAATCCATTTTTTTAACTTTTCTGATTCATGCGGAATAAATTCTTCGTCGGAAGTTCTAAGAGTGCTGACCAATAATTAATATGAATCATCTCAACACACTTTTTTTACATTTTGTCGCCTTTGTGCAGAATCCAAATAACCCGGATTATCTTACCATTAGCGACAATAAAAAGCTGAAAGATGTAGGAATTTACATTGCTATACTTGCTTTTGTATTTGGAGAATTATTATGGTACCCTGTAAAGCTTGCAGAGAAACTGAAATGGTATAATCCGCTTGTGGAAATTGATAGTGGCCAACGGATTCTGCTTGTTTTTGTCTAAGCCATTGCCATTGCGCCGCTTGTAGAAGAATTCATTTTCCGGTATTCGCTGGGTAAGATCAGGAACAAGTTATATTTCAAATGTGCCTACTATTTGTCCGCCGTTCTTTTTGGCTGGATACACATAGTGACCTATGAATTTGATTCTTCCCATTATTTGTTCATTCCCCTTATTACGCTTACACAAACTTTTGCAGGCTTTTTATTAGGCTACGTCAGAATAATCTATGGATTTTGGTATGGTGTATTATTACACGCAGTTTATAATACCTTAGCACTTATTTGGATATACACTTTTGATTTTGACTTTTAACACACATACACTATGCTATCTTTTTCCTACAAAAAAATCGGTTATTTATCGGTTGTTCTTGCCATGATGGCCTTAGTGTCAACGCTTACTCCGGTCTTTTCACATTTTACAACGGCTGTAAAGTCTTCAAGTGCATTTGGGTGGTTTCTGGTAGTAGGGCTTATCGTGATCACGTTTTCGAAAGAGAAATATGAAACGAATGAAATTGAAGTATTGCGGTTAAGATGCTTCTTTAAAGGGTTCTCCGCAGCTCTTGCTGGTATTGTCGTGGGTTCTTTAGCGAACTTACTCATCCCGGGAAAAGCCGTTACTTTGGAAAGAGCCATTGGGTATCTGGATGACAATAGCATATTGAAATTATGCGTGCTGACCCTGATTCTGCATTTGATCTTTTTTCGGAAGGAGTTAAAAAAGCTTTAATTTTTCTATTATTAAGTCTCTTGACATTTTGAAAATGATAAGGTTAAATATAAAAAAGGAAAAGGTGCTCAACAATATATCTTTAATATTGCTGGGAGCATTTATCGGTCCGGTGGTGAGTAAGACTTATGTTATTTTCAAAGGTTTTATTATTTCTATTCTGTATTGATGGAAAGAAGATTTCTTACAAAAACATCAATTCCCTAATGATTTATCATGATATCCAAAAGCAAATATTTACAAAATGTATGAGTATTGCTATTAATTTTCATAAGTCATGTCTCTCACGCAAAGGTCGTACATATTAACGGAAGAGTTTTGGATGGGAAAGAACAACCTGTTCCTTTAGTGTCTATTCAAATTGGAGGATCTAATTATGGAACTGTTACCAATGAACAGGGATATTTTAATCTGGCAATTAAAGGTTTTGTTGACGGGATGTTGATCATTAGCTCCCTTGGATATAAAACTTCTTACCAGAAGATCAGCAAGGAAAGCCAAAAGCTTAAAATCATTTTAGAAGCCGACGCGAAGCAACTACATGAAGTCTTTATTTTTCACGATAGCTCATTAAAAGTCCTTCTTGCAAAAGCATACAATAGGATCAATGATAATTATCCACAAAACTCAATTGAGTTAACTGGATTTTACAGATCTTATCACAAATCAGTGAAAGATGATAGCTATCTGGATTTTTCAGAGGCTTCTTTGAAGATTCAGGAAAGTGGATATCAAAACACACAGGAAGATGCCCAGGTGGAAGTGTTAAAAGTGCGTAATCTCAGATTTCCACAAAGGGACAGTGTCGATCACGTAAGATATTACGGCGGCGCATTTATGGCCAATTGGAATGATCCCGTTAAAATGAGGGGGCCTTTTTTAAATCCTGCATCTTTCAATAAACGTTTTATTTATCAGCTGGAATCAATTTCGACTTACAATAAGGGAAACGATTCTGTGTATGTAATTCAATTTAAATCAAATGATAAGCTCTCGACAAAAGAAGGGAGAATCTGGATTGATAAAAAAACGATGGCTTATCAAAAAATAGAATGGAGCGATAAAGATCCTAAAAACCCAAATCCTTTAATTCCAATTAATAGAATTGTCAGAAATTTGCCTAACTATTTATCAGGTACAAGATCAGACGAATGTGCTGAAATATGCTTCCGTTAGTGGTAAGAACTACAATGGAAAGACAAAACAAGAAAATAATTATGTGCTTGAATTTGTGACTACCACCTGTGATCTGAAAAAAAATTCTAAGCCAATACCCTTTAAGAAAAGACTTAAATATGGAGAGCTCTTTACAGAATTAGAGAGTAGCGAGGATGTGCATTTTTGGGATGAGTATACCACAATTGAAATGGATTCCGTATTGAAAATGGTGAGGATTGGCATGCGCGGAAACGAATATTTTAAAGTTACTAATGGTGGTTTTAAAGGAAAGTCCAAAAGATATTTTAAAATAAAACTTTACAATTTAACAAAACGCATAACAATCGGATACGCATTAAATGGAGCTTTCTTTAAATCAATAGACGAGAATCAGGTCTGGTTAGGTTACGTTGGTCAAACTAATAGGAGTTCAAAGGATATCTCCAGTGCAAGAATCATCCCGGCGACAACGTTCGGTTTTGGCTACGAACTAAATCCATATCAACAGTTAAGGATAGATTTTTCGGATGGTTTATTTAATTCTAATTTTTATAAGGACACAGCAATTAGATTTTATCAATATTATCTTATTAAAAAGAGAGGCAATCCACTCTTTATCACAGCCTCAATTGGACTTTCAAATGGCAAAACCGGATTGCGCTTAGGAGAGATTTCTTCCGGGAATGATATAATTGTTAGCGGTAAGAACTTAGGGAAGAAGTCAACAGTTTTTTTGGGTAATCGATATACAAATGGTCAGATTGGTTTAGGGCTTGAATATAGAAAAAAGCGACTTTCTTATTTTGGTGAGTTCAGCTACACGCAAAATATCCATACAAAAGACATATTGCTGCTCAGAATTAAAAAAAATATTTTCTTTACAAAAACTGTTGTCACGGATAACCCGTCTAAAGAAATTTCAATATTACCGGAAAATTTAAATTTAGGTGTTTCTCGCACCTCCATGGCCTTTGGGATACGTTTGCGACTTTAAGTTAGACATTATCTACCGCTCACTCAACTAAGTAATTCTACGCTTAAAACCAGAAATCAGTCTCTCTACTTTTGATGAAATTTAAACTTTTATCAAAAATGAAAAACTATCAACTTGTTGCTATTTTCCTGTTATCCTGTGCGTTAACTTCTTGTAAAACAACCGCAATTCTGACCGACACTTTTGAAAGTGACGTTGTTGGTAACTTACCAATTAAAGATATTCCCGGAGCTCCGTCAGGAGATGAAGTTGTATTTGAAACGGTACTTAATCCAAGGTTGAAGATAACTACTTCCAATAACAGTGCCGGACAAAAGGCTTTGACTTTTTCACAAGCACCCGCAACCGGACTTACTGCCCACAACCAGTTTCTTTCATTTCGGGGAATTTCTACTGATTTCACAAAGCCTTTGTGGTTTTCTTTTGTTGGCACACTATCGGGTTCTGGCAGTGATCTTATGATAGATATTGCGGACGGATCAGCTGGTTTGATTGCCAGGATGTATTTCAGAAATAACGGAGATGTTGAACTGGAAAGGAGTTTGGCAGGAACCCCAGCAGAATTGATAGGAAATATTCCACTAGGTACAATTCACACGGTTGTTTTTACCCTTGATATGAACAAGAAAACATATAATCTGACAATATTTAAATCGGTTGGTAATATCCTTGTGAAGGATCATCCGCTTCTTCTGGAAAATCCATTGGCTTACGCAAATCCTGCACATCCGCAGATTAGTTTTCGTTTTGATGCCAGTACTTTTGAAACGAGAAAGTACGTAATTGAATCAGTGAATATCAGTCGGAAACAACCTTAATCGGGAACGTCCTGATTTAACATTTTCATGTGTTAAATCAGGACGGTATATCTCTGCAAAATATTTTTAGATAATTGGCTCCTGCTGGCTCAAACAGTGGAAGCTTCCCTGCCCCCAGATAATTTCAGTAGCCTCCAAAGGAATTATTTTTCTGTCAGGCATCGCTTTTTCCAGAATATCAATAGCAATCTGATCATTTGGATTGTTGAAAACAGGAACAATTACGCCCGCATTACACATCAGAAAATTGACATAAGAACCCGGTGTACGGAAATCGTCAATGATAACGGCTTTTGGCATTGGAATTTCAATGATATTCAGCTGCTTTCCATTCAACAAACGCATTTCCTTCATCATTTTGAGATTTGTTTGAAGAATCTCAAAATTCTCATCATTCGGATCGTTTTCTAGGGCTGCAATGATGGTGTCTTCGCTGATAAATCGTGCAGTGTCATCAATATGCCCATCGGTATCATCACCTTCAATTCCTGCTTCAACCCATAAAACCTGATCGATTCCATAATAATCAGACAGGAATTTTTCGATCTGATTCTGATTAAGATGAGCATTTCTGTTTTGATTTAACAAGCAGGATTTGCTGGTTAATAAACTTCCGGCACCGTTGAATTCAACAGATCCACCTTCCATAATAATTCCCGGTGTCACAAACGGCAAATCCAAGTATTTAGCAATGGCTTGCGGTGTGCGATTGTCATCATCATAAGGCGGATATTTTCCACCCCACGCATTGTGTCCCCAGTCCACGATCATTTTTTGCTTTGTTTCCGGATTGATCAGAAATGCAGGACCGTGATCACGGCACCAGGCGTCGTTAGTTGGTTTTACTACAAATTCAATTTTGGATAAATCAACCTGAATTTTTTCCAGTTCACCAATAATGAATTGTTTAAGGTTTTCATCATTCGCAATAATGCCCACATTTTCACCCTGACTTATTGCCTTGATAAAAGCCAGATATTGGGGATACATTTTGGAAAGACGGTCGCCTTGCCAGGAAGCATCATTGTGTGGAAATGTTAACCAGGTCGCACGATGCGGATGCCATTCGGCTGGAAAAGTAAATCCTGATGCTTTGGGTGTGGACGACAAGTGAAATTCTGACACGGTATTTTATGCTAAATAATTATTGAAGGAAATCTATTGACCGCGTAAAGGTCGGAAAGGTTTTTCAAAAATGACAGTAAGGATGAGAAAGTAAGACAGAAGTGGGGTAGGAAATGAAAAATCCAAAGACGCCGGTTTTAAACGGGCTTTGGATTTTTTTCAAAACGTTGGTAAAGAAAATGATTCTATTTATCTGATACGATTACATTTTCAACAATATAGGAGCCTTCTTTTGTGGTAAGATTGTAGGCTTTTTCAACTTTTCTGGCGTTTGTCTGCACTACACCCACTTTCCAGCTCGACACTTCACCCGTTTCCGGTTCAACATGATACAGAATATCATTTTTTGAAAGCTGTTTCATCGCTTTGTTACCTTTGTCGGTTTGCACCTGATGGTGAGGTGTTGCTTCCAAAAGGACTGCCGGAACTAACGGGAATGATTCACTTTTGGCAGTGTTTTCTTTTGCAGGGCGAAGATAAACTGCTGTTAGCGCCGCATCCGGATTGTAAAAAACTTCAACGCCTTTTACCTGTGTTGTAATGCTCTTTCCTTTATGACATGTTCTGACTTCTTCTCCAACCTTAACTTCATGTATAGGCTTAGAAGTACCGTCGGCCATGGTCACGTTTGCAGTCGCGCAAAAGTATTTGTAACGTTTTTTTTCTTTTGCCGAATTCCTGTCCGCTATTTCCGTTTTCTCCGATCCATTATATTCTGACTGCGCAATGGCAGCAAAAGATAAAAGGGAAAGAAACGGAATGATGATTTTTTTACGCATAATACGGGTTAGGTCAGGCTTTTGATACTCTGACAAAAACTTTGCTGAACAAATTAGGCAATCCTCCCAAAGCAATCAGTACGACACCCGCAATGATTAGTGTCGTTAAATGTGTAAATAAAGCACCTGTTGACAAGATTCCCAAAATAAGGATTGTCGAAAATGGTAATGAAAATGCCAAAAGCAATACCGCCAGTTCCATGTCAAAAGTTCTTTTTTCCTTTGCCAGTCCCATTGCATCTTCACGTAAATTGAATGCAGAAATATGTGCAAGTGGCCAGAAACTCGCTGCACTCAAAGGAATAACGATTGCAAGCAAAATCATGGATTGATCTGTCAGATTTAAAACATAGATCATTCCAGCACTGATAAGCATTGTACTTCCAGCTCTGAAAAGCAAAATACTGGCTACAATGGCTTTTTTCCCTTCTTTCAATTGTACGGCCAGGCCAATAAAAAGAAGTACAAGCGGCGTCATCATCGCACTTGTTTTGTCAAAGATCTCGGTAAGAAAAAAGGGCAAAGTTTTATAATTGATACCAAAACCCAAAAGCACCAATGCCAGAATGATCAAAACATTGATGGGTTCCTGCAACATATTGCCAAAAAGACTTTTAAGTTTTCCACCCATTTTGGTTTCTGTGTCGTGACTGTTTTTCAGAAAC
This sequence comes from Dyadobacter subterraneus, assembly GCF_015221875.1. Lineage (NCBI taxonomy): Bacteria > Pseudomonadati > Bacteroidota > Cytophagia > Cytophagales > Spirosomataceae > Dyadobacter > Dyadobacter subterraneus. The sequence continues at coordinate 5,541,900 of NZ_JACYGY010000001.1, read as the reverse complement.
ATATTCATCGCCAGAATATAAAGCGAAATAAGTACGAAAAATTTGTTTCCAACATCGGCAAGTGCCGCAATGGCCAGACTTTTTTCACCTAAAAATTCTGCAATAAATGGAAAACAGGATAAACCAGGAGCCAGGGAAGGAATTAACATCATCAGCGTCCGGCCTGTCGGACTGTTTTTTTCTATGCCAAAAAGTGCAAAAGCAAGCGGCGCTGAAAAAAACATAAGAAAGTTGAAAACCAGCGTGACAACAGGAATAATGATCATTGACGAATCAATGTCAATTTTCATTAATGAGATAAAGATTGTTGATGGCAACGCAACAGAAAGAATGATTTCTTTAATACCGTTGGTTTGATCCTTACTTTTAAACTTTCCTCTGAGCAAAAGTCCGAGGCCGATTAATAAAAGTAGGGTGATGGTTTTTTGTAAGGCATCACTCATAATAAATACTTTTTTATTGACTATGTACCCGACATGAATATGTCCGGTGAAATGAATAAAAATCAAAAAAAGATTGGCTGGTTTTTCGGGGTCTTATCCGGTTTGGATACACGTTCCGAAAAACCAGCCATCAGTCAGATTTCAGCGAATTAGCTGATTGTTCCAAGAGCGCTTACGAAAGTTTTCATTTCGTCCATTGTTCCGATACTAACGCGGCACCATGGTTTGTTCTGAATGTCAAAAGCACGAACGGAAATGTTTTTTGCAGCCATTTTAGCCAGCAAATCTTTGCCTGACATGTTTACAGGGAAGATTACGAAGTTGGTATAAGACGGGATATATTTGTAGCCCATTTTGTCCAGATTCGCGTAAAGATATGTTTTCGCTTCGTGGTTCAGTTTACGCGTCATGCCCTGGAATTCATTGTCATCCATTGCAGCAGAAGCAGCAGCGATTGACGTGTAAGAAATTCCCATTCCGCCACGAGTGATTTTTTCAATTTGTTTAATGAATGCAGGTTGAGCAGCCATGTACCCAACACGAATCCCAGCCATTCCCATAATTTTGGAGAATGTACGTGCGATAATCACGTTTTTATTTTTAGTAAGCAACGATACCATACTCTGCGTATCAGCACCAACAGCTAGCTCAATGTATGCTTCATCAACGAAAATAGGTACTTTCTCAGAAACACGTGAACAGAAATCTAACAAGTCCTTACCAGAAGTAATTGCACCCGTTGGATTGTTTGGGTTACAGATGTAGACAAGTTTTGTGTCTTTATCAACAGCTGCTTCCATCGCTTTCAAGTCGTGAGAATGATCTGCCGTTACAGGAACTGCTTTCCATGTTGCACCAACAGATTTTGCAACCTGAATCAATGACATATAACAAGGATCAGCAGAAACGATATTTCCGCCGTTCATGAAAAGTACCAAAGCTACTTTTTCAAGAAGATCAGAAGAACCAGGTCCCATCATGATATAATCTGTGGAAACGCCTTCTTTTTTTGCAATTTTTTCAACAAGGTCAGACATTTCTTTCCATGCATAGCGATTTCCACCAGCTACGGAGTCACAAACTGCTTTTTGAGCTGTTTTAGGTGGGCCGTATGGGTTTTCATTCGCACCAAGACGTACCATTTTTGAAAGATCCGGCTTCTTGTCAAGAAAATGCTCACGAACCATTGGGCTGCGATAAATGCGGTTTTCCGGATCAAGAGATAAAGGCATATCTGAGAATGCGCCGCCGAAACTCAAATGAGGGGCTAGCGTCATACCACCTATGGCCATTAAGCCTGACTTCAACAAATTGCGACGGTCGATTTTCTGATTCATTTTCCTGTAAAAGTTAAGTAATAGTAATTGGAGTGATTGATAAGCTAAATTTAAATAAATTTTTTATAATTCCCTATTTTGCTGTTACAGAGGTTTATAGTAATCTGATCATGCACAATTTTTAATATGTTATCGTTCTGGGCATGCTTTAAAATCTCTATTACGCTATTTGGCACAGGTAAGAAATTCGTTACCGGTAAAGAGCAAAAAGTTATGGCTGTGGTGTCCACGTTTCTGTGCGCCGCACACACGTTCACATAGACATTTCCAACAGCCATAATCTTGCAAAACTGCTTTTCCGGAAAGCAATACCCTCTTAATCGAGGACAAACAGTAGCGTCGGACACAGAATAAACGTAAAAAATTCATGTGTTGACAAAATGTTTGTCCACGTAGTCAGGTTAATAATTGACAAAATTATATTGTAAAAAAGCAGAACTTCTTCGAAGCCGCGCCTAAGCATGGCAATCGCAGAGGATCATATTTCCACTTCTTACATTCGGATATATTCATGTGCGGCTGGAATATATCTGGCAGTTTGAAAGTCCAGTCATTCGTTTAATGACATTTCAAATATACTGACAAAGTGGATAAATACAAGAGAATAAATCTAATACTTGTTATTATTTGCAATAAAAATTGGTTTAAATGAAAAGTGGAGAAATATTATATCATTATATTGATATTTTATTACAATTATCAAGCTTTAATGCAATCTATAAAATATGTAGACTTACAATTCCTTTGACATTTCCTGAAATCCGGATCGGCTGTAAAAATGAAGAGAAAGAATTTTTAATTTCCAGATTTTTTATTTGTTTGAATAGCAGTTACTTATGTAACCCAGTAGTCATAAATTTTAATACAAAACTAAAAAATTCTAATAAAGCCAGAATGCCGGTTAATTTCGGCTACTCCGGCTTTATTAGAATAGTTATATTTTTGAGTATGTATTTTTAGTCGATGTAGCGGCTCAGAATTGGCTTATAAGAATCCACTCTTCTGTCGCGCAGGAAGGGCCATGTAGTTCTGTAATGGTCAAGTTTCTGCAAATCGATTTCTTCGACATGTACAATTTCTTCTATGTGTGGGGCAAGATATAACAGGCGGCCCTGAGGATTTGCTATAAAAGATCCGCCCCAAAACTGCTGATCTGCTTCACGTCCCACGCGATTTACAGAAACAACGTAAACGCCATTTGCAACAGCATGTCCACGCTGAATTGTCTGCCAGGCTCCGTATTGTTCATCATTAATGACAGGATCTGTTTCATTTGTATCCCAGCCAATGGCAGTAGGGTAAAACAGAATTTCGGCACCCATAAGACTGGTAATTCTGGCTGCTTCCGGATACCACTGATCCCAGCAGATCAATACGCCGATTTTAGCAAATTTTGTATCGAAAGTACGGTATCCGTTTTTGTCAGATTCTTCCAAAGAGGCATCACCAGGCGTGAAATAGAATTTTTCGTAATATCCAGGATCGTCCGGAATATGCATTTTACGATATTTCCCAAGATAAGTTCCGTCCGCATCTAATACTGCTGTTGTGTTATGATAAAGTCCGTGCGCACGTTTTTCAAACAATGAGGCAATAATCACAACACCCAATTCTTTGGCAAGACTGCTTAAAGATTCTGTTGACGGACCAGGAATTGCTTCGGCCAGTTCAAAGTTTTTATGATCTTCAACATCACAAAAATAGAGCGATTTGAAAAGCTCCTGCAAACAAACAATCTGAGCACCTTTAGCTGCGGCTTCTCTTATTTTATTTTTTGCTTTTTCGAAATTATCTTCCACATCAGCAGAACAGCTCATTTGAACGATTCCGATATTTACTTTTTTATTCATCCAACAATTAAATTAAGATTTGGGTGAGTGCTTTTACACCGGATTTGAAACATTATTTACTAAGAGGAAGTTCTTTAATCTCAAAATTGAAAGATACTTCATTCATACATTTGAAATGTTTCTTTGGACACTCCTTGTATCCGATTTTCGAACAAGGCCTGCAATCCAGATTGTTATTTTCGATGACTTCGAAGGCAGTTTTGTAAGGATACATGCCAAAAGCCGGAACTGTATTTCCCCAAAAAGAATAAACTTTTTTCTTGAATGCAGCTGCAACGTGCATCAGTCCGGTGTCGTGAGAAAAAACAATTAACGACTGCTCAATTAAAGAAGCGGATTGGTTAAAATTATATTTACCAGAGCCGTTGAAAATTAATTTTTCTCCCAATGCCTTTACAATTTCTTCTCCGGCTTCAAAATCTTCTTTTCCTCCCAGAAGAATAATGGGATAGTTAATTTTTCGGCAAAGTTCTATCATGCGGTGAACCGGCAGCTTTTTGGTAGTATGCTGTCCGCCTATAGCATAAGCTACAAAATTCCTCTGGTGCGTTTCCGGAATCCAGTCACGTTCAACTTTGTCTTTGTAAGGAATAAAATAATTCAGTCCGAGGTCATCATTTATAACACCCAATGGTACAAGGGTTTCCAGATACCGGTCAACAATATGAATGTCAGGAAGATAATTTATTTTAAACTGGGTTTGAAGCCATTTCTGGGCATTCAGTTTTTTGAAGCTGTATGAGCGTTTAAAAAGGGCCAGTTTGATATGAAGCGTACGTAAATTGGTATGGAGATCAATGATATAATCAAACTTTTCTGCACACAATTCTTTAATCATTTTGTTAAGACTTCCGTCTAACAACCAGATTTTATCAACGTAAGGATTATCTTCAAGAAGGAAACCAAATTTGCTTTTGGTAAAATAATGAACCTCTGCATCAGGATATTGCTGTTTCAAACAGCGTATTACGGGCGTTGTCAGTACAATATCACCGATCGATGAAAAGCGCAGAATTAAGAATTTTACAGGTTTGTTCACGATTTTTCTTTTACTTCCAATAATTGATCCCGGTGCAATACTTGCGGACGTTTATGCTTCCAACGTTTATGGCTCCATAACCAATTGTCGGGCTGCCGGATAATATCTTCTTCTAAAAACGAAATTTGCTTTTGAAGAATATAATTAGTCGGCTCTTGTTTCGGCGTTTCGGTAATCAATTTAAAATAAAATTTGTAGAATCCGCGCTTAAAATTATTTCTTAACACACCCATATAAAGCACGGGAGCGTTCAGCTTTCTGGCAATCAATTCAACACCCCTGAAAACACCAGTATCCTGATTCAAAAAGGTTGTCCAGTAAGCACGTTCAGGAGCAGGAGATTGATCATTGATCAGGATAAATAGAAATGGCTTTTCCCGTGGACTGACCGCCCGCTGAAAAGCTTCCTGCATTGGAACCATTTCAGTACCAAATTGCGTCCTGACATCCTTAAACCAATTATCAAATGTTTGATTTGCAAGCTGATGATATACTACGACCATCTGATAACGAAATCGAAGTGACCCAAACAGATTAAGCATTTCCCAGTTGCCAAGATGTCCTGCAACGACAACCAGGTTTTTCTTTTGAGCATAATAATGATCAAGAATATCCGATTCGGCTTCAAAACGGTTCAATAAATCACTTTTGGAAATACTTCTTAATTTGATTGTTTCAAAAATAATATCCGTAAAATTCTGATAATATTTCTTTGCGATTTCCTGAATGGTATCTTCTTTTTCCTGCGGGAAACTGTTTCGGAGATTAGTAAGAATTACTTTTTCACGGTAATGAAAAACATCAAAAATGAAGAATCTCAGAATGTCGGAAAAACGATACAATGATTTCCAGGAAAATCGGGAAACGGTGTCTAAAAGCTTAATGACTATGCGGGTAAGGAAATTTTCCATACAAGACTTACTTCAAAATAACAGCTCTGGTGCGAAAACAACATAACCTTACTCAAAGAAAGCAATGGACTGACTTGGATTTTACTTCGTCAGGGTACTAAACTCAGTAGCTGTTCAGGTTTCAGACATTCAGGTTTACAATGTTTCCAGCGTCTGTGGCTCCAAAGCCAGTTGTGTGGCTGAAGACGGATATCCTGTTCCAATATCTGAATCTGCTTTTCCAAAATTCCGTTGACCGGAACTTCCTTAGGCGTGTCGGTTATCGTTGTTATGTCAACATGATAATAACCCCTTTTGTTCTCTACTTTGCTGAATTCTGCATATAATACAGTAAGATTTAATTTTCGTGCTATCGCTTCTACACCACGAAAAACTCCGGTATCCTGATGCAGGAATTTTGTCCAGAAGGCCGTTTTCGGATTAGCAGACTGATCATTTGCGAGAACGACTACAAATGGTTTTGTTCTGGGTGTCAATAACTCTTTAAATATTTTGTCCATTGGAACAAGTTTCGCCCCAAAACGGGTCCGGTAATCCAGAAACCACTTGTCAAATACTTTATTTTGCAAAGGGCGATACACTACGATGCAATCGTGGGAAAATTGAAGCGAAGAAAATAAATTCGCAAGCTCCCAGTTTCCCCGGTGGCCCATAAGAAAGATGGCACTCTTGTTTTGTGCATATAAATTATTGACGATCGTAAGATCGCCTTCCAGCCGTTCTCGAATCACTTTCGGAGACGCGGTTCTGAACTTTAAAGTTTCTAGAATGAGATCAGTAAAATGAATGTAAAAGTTGCGGGAAATAACTTCAATTTCTTCCGGCGATTTGTCGGGAAAACTATTTCTTAAATTTTCAAAAATTACTTTTTTTCGGTATCCAACTACATCAAAAAGCAACCAGCTAAGCGCGGTGGATACTCTGAATATGTTTTTCCAGGAGAGGCCGGCAATGGAATCAAGAAAGAAAATTGAAATTTTTGCAACTATTTTATTCATATATTAATTTTTTACAATATTACATATAACGTAGGTGTATAAAAAATTAGCATTTGTTTTTAAAAATGGTTAGCTTCACTATGTCAATCAAATACGTATCACTGTGTTAGAAAGCTTATTTGACATAAAGAATGATCGGCGCCTCAGCGTATATCTGTATCGAATGGGATTCTGTATGTGGCTGATGTATCTGGCACTTGGCGCGCCTGCGCTGCATGCGTACAAACATTACCGTTTGGATTGCGGAGTATTTTCCGTTGTATTGATGGTGGTAGGATTTTCAGCTTCTATGGTTTTTGATTATTTCCACAACCGTGAAGCGTATGAGTATAAGAAAAAATGGCTTTTTGTAAGCTACCTTGTACTTGCCGGTGTTATCTATTTCTTCATTTTGTAAGAAACATTACCAACAAACCGATCTCTTATTAAATCTGCTTGTTGACCATTTCTTCAATTTTCTGAAACGTTAATCCAGGAAGTGCTGCAACTTTCCCGATAACAATTACTGCCGGGGATTTAATTTCTGCTTCTTTTGCCAGAGGTAAAATATTTCCAATCGTTCCTGAAACAATTTTTTGTTCAGGTAAAGAACCGTTTTGAATGATAGCGATTGGTTCGTCAAATTTGTCCAGCCCGGTATAGATGTTAATAATTTCTTCGAGTTTGTGTGTTCCCATCAGGATCACTACTGTCGCCGAAGAGCGTGCGGCCCAGGGAAGATCTGCCGATAATTCATGAGATTTTGTCGTTCCGGTAACAACCCAGAAACTTTCACTCACGCCGCGTGAAGTTAAAGGAATTCCTGCCAAAGCCGGAACTGCATAAGTACTGGAAATGCCGGGAATTACTTCCGACTCGATTCCATGCTGTGCTGCATATTCAATTTCTTCATAACCACGGCCAAAAATAAAAGAATCGCCGCCTTTCAAACGTACAACTTCGCCATATTCGCTGGCAGAAGCTACAATCAGTTTATTGATTTCATCCTGCCCGCAGCTTACTTTTCCAAAACGTTTTCCAACATGAATTTTCAAACAATCTTCCGGACAATGATCAAGGATTGCAGGATGCACAAGCGCATCATAAAGCACAACTTTGGCAGTTTGTAATACTTTAATTCCTTTTAAAGTGATCAGATCAGGATCGCCAGGGCCGGCACCGATTAATGTAAGTTTCATGAGGAAATGGCTGTCGGCTTTCGGCGATCAGCTGTCAGTGGGTTAGTGAATACGAATTCCTTAATTATAAGGAAATTGATGAATAGGGAAGATTAGTTATTATTGAGAGAAGTCAATTTTTCAAAGTTGACTTCTCTCAATAAACTACATGTTAGCTACCAATTGATAGCCGACTGCCGATAGCCGACAGCCACAATATTATGAGTCTTTGCCAAACGAAAGCTCCTGCAAAACAGGCTCACCTGTTTCCATCAACTGCGCTCCACGTGTATTACGAACAAAGTTCAAAAAGTCTTCTGCGGTATTAACAAAGTAGGTTGCAAATTCTTCTGTTGGTTCGAATTTGTTGATACTGAAAGCAAGAGAACGGAAAGGAGTTTCTTCTGAATCCGGAAGAACATATTCAGCCGGAATTTCATATTTGAATTCTTTTCCAAAGTTACTTTCGAAATCGTTGATGATGCCGTATTGTGTATTCGTACTCACATCTTTGGTCATCAACAATCCTTTTGCACCTGTGATCAAAACGTTATAAGCATGATAAATCGCATCAGCCCAGATTTTCAATTCGTAGTTTTCTTTGGCAAGATTTAACTTTTCCTGTCCTTCTGTAATTGTAGTAGCTACTAAATCCACCAAAACGCTGGCACATTCTCCAACTCCAATTTCAGTTTTGAATATTTCATCATGATCCCAGTCGCGGTAATCATCTTCCTGAATCGTAGAAAGATCTGCGATCGGTTTCAAAAGCTGGAAGAAGTAATTCTTAGTTTGACGGGTATAATACTGGTTGAAATATTCTCCGTCGTATGCGTTTGATTCGTAATCGTTGAAGATCGTACGAAGTGCTTCCGGTCCGCGTTTTGCTGGGACTTTGATCACTTTATCGCCAATCAAACCAATTCCGTCGCCAGAAAAACCACCGCCTAGCAAAACCTGCAAAGCTGGTAAAACCAGTTTTCCATTTTTAATAGAACTTCCGTGGAAACCAATATTAGAAGCATTATGCTGGCCGCAACCATTCATACAACCGCTAATTTTGATCTTGATATCCTGGTTGTAAATCATTTCAGGAAATTCATCCTTCATCACATCTTCCAGAACACGGGTGATTCCGTAACTGCTTGTGATGGCAAGATTACAAGTATCTGTACCCGGGCAGGTTGTGATATCCATGGTACTGTCAAAACCAGGATTAACCAATCCTAATTTCGCAAGTTCATTATAAATTGCTGCCAGATCTTCGCCTTTAATAAAACGAAGAATATATCCCTGGTTAACTGTTACACGAATATCGTCAGCCGCATATTGACGAACGATATTTGCCAGTGAACGTGCTGTATCCGAGCTCATATCACCCAGCAATACACGTAACTGAACGGCGTACCAGCCTTTTTGTTTTTGTTCAAAAGTATTGGTTTTCAACCATTTTGTAAATTCGGAAATGTCTGAAACACTTTCAGAAGCAATTTTCAAAATTTCTTCTTCGCTCAACGATGGGCGAGGAGCGTGGTTGATAGATTCCGCCTCGTTCGTACCAAATAAATCGGCAGGAATCTGGAAAACCTTGTTTTTTACGGCAGTGCGTTCTTCTTCCACCTTCGCCATCATTCCTTCCAATCCAAGATCGTTCAAAAGGAATTTCATACGCGCTTTATGGCGGCGAACACGTTCTCCGTAACGGTCAAAAACACGAAGCAAAGCTTCTATGAAAGGAATAACATCTTTTTCTTCAAGGAATTCGAAAGCAGTTTGTGCCGAGAAAGGCTGCGCGCCTAAACCTCCGCCAATCAGAACTTTGAAACCTTTCACTTCTTCGCCAGCTTCGTTTGTTCCCATTTTGGCGATAAGGCCAACATCGTGAATAAACGCCAGGGCAGAATCTTTTTCGGAAGAAGAAACCGCTATTTTGAATTTCCGTCCCATATCCTGATTAATAGGATTGCGAAGGAAGTAAGTAAAAATCGAATGTGTTATCGGTGTAACATCAAAAGGTTCGTCTGGATCAATACCTGCCACCGACGAAGCTGTTACATTACGGATTGTATTTCCACATGCTTCTTTTAGAGTAATTCCGGCGTCTTCCAGATCTGCCCATAATTGTGGAGAATCTGAAAGTTTTACAAAGTGCAGCTGAATATCCTGACGGGTTGTTGCATGCAAATTTCCAGTAGCAAATTTGTCGGAAGTATCTGCTATGCGAACAAGCTGATCCGCCGTGATACGTCCATAAGGCAGTTTGATACGGATCATCTGCACGCCTGGCTGACGCTGACCGTATACACCGCGCGTCAGACGAAACTTACGAAAAGCTTCTTCCGGCGTTTCACCCGTGTTAAATGCGTTGATTTTGTTTTGTAAATCAACAATATCACGTTTTGCTACGGGTGATACTTTGTCTGAAATTACTAAATTATTCATGGTGATGTATTCTTATAACCTATCGGAATAGTATATTAACTTTATAATGGGAAAAAAGGTGCGGTTAATCTGCTCCTTTTATTCAACCATACAAGCGCCTACGGTAACATTCGACGTTTCGTCAATCAAAATAGCAGCGCCATTGGCTCTGTTTTGCTGATATGGGTCGTAAGCGATCGGTTGTGCTGTTCTCAAAACAATTCTTGCGACATCATTTAATTTCAAACTTTCAACCTCATCCAGTTTTTCGTAAGAGTTGATATCGATCTGATATTCTATACTTCTAACAGAACATTTTGTTCTTGCAGTTCCGTGCTGAAGAAGATATTTATCACCAGCTTTCAAGGTCTTGCGGTCGTCCATCCAGCAAACCAGCGCTTCCACATCCTGACTCACGATTGGTGAATTGTCAACCGAAACGATCATGTCTCCACGACTGATGTCCACATCGTCTTCCAAAAGAATGGTAACTGATTCAAAAACACCCGCTTCGATAATTTCCTGTCCACCAAATTCAATTCTTGCGATTTTGGATTCTGTTCCCGAAGGCAAAATTTTAACAGCTTCACCTTTTCTCAAAGAACCACTTTGTAAACGACCGGCATAACCACGGTAATCATGCAGTTCCTCAGTCTGAGGGCGGATTACATACTGCACTGAGAAGCGTCCGTCTGTCGTGTTTTTGTCTTTTAAAACATTTACGTTTTCAAGAACTGACAACAACGTTTCGCCTGTATACCAGGGCATGTTTTTAGACCGGTCAACGATATTATCTCCGTTCAGCGCGCTAACCGGGATAATTGTCAAATCTTTAATGTTCAATTTCTGAGCAAGATCCTGGTATGTTTTTGCAATTTCCAAAAACGCATCTTCGGAATTTCCTACCAAATCCATTTTATTGATCGCCACAACCACGTGAGGAATTCCTAACATAGAAGCAATCAGCGAGTGACGGCGTGTTTGCTCTGCAACACCGTGACGCGCATCAACCAAAATAATTGCAAGATCCGCATTTGACGCACCAGTTACCATGTTACGGGTATACTGAATATGTCCCGGTGCATCGATTGATATAAATTTACGGTTTGGTGTCTGGAAATATTTATAAGCTACGTCAATTGTAATTCCTTGTTCACGTTCAGAGCGAAGTCCGTCCGTCAAAAGAGCAAGATCAATTTCACCGTCGTTACGGCTTTTGCTGGCGCGTTCGATGGCTTCCATCTGATCTGCCAGAATATTTTTTGTATCAAAAAGCAAACGCCCGATCAACGTACTTTTACCGTCGTCTACGGAACCTGCTGTTATAAATCTTAGTAAATCCACCTTTTTTTAATTTCGAATTTGTGAATGAGAGAGTGATTGAATGGGCTCATAGCAAGCTTTCTGTCAGTTTCTCATTGTTAGAAATATCCTCCTTTTTTACGGTCTTCCATTGCAGCTTCGGTTTGCTGATCGTCGATGCGGGTTTCGCCGCGTTCGCTGATTCTTGAAACTGTAATTTCAGCAATCACTTCTTCTAATGTTGCAGCGCTTGATTCCACAGCAGCAGTACAAGTCATATCGCCCACCGTACGGAAACGCACTTGTCTGGTTACAATCTGATCGTCCGGATCTTTTTCTATAACCGGCGTATTGTATAACAAACGTCCGTCGCGTAGAATACACTCACGTTCGTGAGCGAAATAAATGCTTGGAAGTGTAATTCCTTCTCTTTGAAGATATGCCCAAACGTCTAATTCAGTCCAGTTGGAAATTGGGAAAACACGTACATTTTCGCCTTTATGAATGCGTCCGTTGAAAAGATTCCAAAGCTCAGGTCTCTGACGTTTTGGATCCCACTGACCGAACTCGTCACGGAATGAGAAAATACGCTCTTTTGCACGTGCTTTTTCTTCATCACGACGCGCACCACCGATGCAGGCATCAAATCCGAATTCTTCAATCGTGTCTAGTAAAGTGAAAGTCTGCAACCAGTTACGGCTAGCGTTTTTACCCGTCGGTTCTTTCAGATTTTTCGCTTTGATGGTATCTTCAACATAACGAACAATCAGTTTTGAACCTGTTTTTTCAGCAAGCATATCACGGTAATCCGTAGCCTCCACGAAGTTATGGCCCGTATCAATATGAACTAACGGAAATGGAATTTTACCCGGAGCAAATGCTTTCTGAGCAAGACGAACCAGGGTTATTGAATCTTTTCCTCCTGAAAATAGTAACGCCGGACGTTCAAACTGACCAGCCACTTCACGCATAATGTAAATCGCCTCTGCCTCTAGCTGATCCAGGTAGTCCGGTTTTCTACGGTCAATATTTCCTTGGTCGCTAAGATCCGACGCCTCTTTTACTGAAATTGACATACTTACTTCATTAGACATTTAATACTTCTTCTTTATTTACGTAGCATTGGGATGCTTTTATTACTTCGCGTGCAAACCACATTCTTTCTTCGACTCATCTTCCCACCACCAGCGTCCGGCACGGAAATCTTCGCCTTCCTGAATAGCACGTGTACAAGGCGCGCAGCCGATACTTACAAAACCTTTGTCATGCAAAGGATTATAAGGAATGCCATTCGATTTTACATAAGTTTTTACTTCTTCAAAATTCCAATCCAGAATCGGGTGGAATTTGATCAGATCGTGCGCTTCGTCGATTTCCAGCTTGTGCATAGCCTGACGATTTCCTGACTGTTCTGCCCGGATACCGGTAACCCAGATTTTTGCTCCTTTCAGAGCTCTGTTCAAAGGTTCAACCTTACGGATAAAGCAGCATTCTTTACGGTTTTCAACAGAATCGTAAAAACTCAAAGGACCTTTGGTACTTACCAATTCTTCCGCGGCACTGGTTTGAGGATAATAAACTTTTATTTTGGTATCATACCGGTTGTTTGTTTTTTGAAGCGTCATGTACGTTTCATTAAACATTCTTCCGGTATCCAACGTGAAAATGCTGATATCCAGATTATTCTTTAAAATAAAATCTGTAATAACCTGATCTTCATAACCAAGACTCGTAGAAAATACGACCTGACCCGGAAAAAGATCTGCCAGAATAGCCAGCGATTCAATTTCGCTTTTGCCTTCAAGGGCGGCGGTTAATGCGTCTATGTTTGTGTTCATGGTGATTCGCCTTGTATTGCTTCTCATATTGTTACACAGAGGAAGATGGAGTTAAAAAGGAGGGGCACAGAGTTTTTTATTATATTCTCTGTGGGTCTCTGACTTTTCTCTGTGAAACTCTGTGTTATCTATTTATTTTATATCAAAATATGCAACTTCCAAAAAGTGAGTATGCAAATGTTGAAAATCTTGATCTGTTGTTATCAATGTTGCATTTAAAACACTGGCCGTCGCTGCAATCCATAAATCGTTTTTACCCATATTTCTGGAAGAACCTGTAAGTGGCTTTTCTTCAAGTCTTCCCTGGCTGAAAGCGTCTATTTCTGCGTAAGAATTTATAATTTCCTCTGTTATGAAATCGATTATCATAAATTCTTTTATGAACATTTGCAGCTCGCTTCTCTTATTAAATCCCCAATTATTTTGAATAGCAAGCGATCTTAATTCTCCTATTACGACTGCTGGAATATATACATTTGAATCTATTTCAAATATTCCAATCTGCAATTCAATTAAATCCCAGATTGAATGTTTTCTCAAATATGCCAGGATGACATTAGTATCCAGGACATATCTCATTTTGTCAATTGCGAAAGAAGAACTTCAAGTGGCTCCTGAATATCAATAGCATCTCTCAAAGCTTCCAGTCTTTCTTTATTTAAGCCTTTATATTCCTGTTTACTTTTCAGTTTTTTAACTCTGTCTTCAAATGACAAATTTTTATCTTCTGGATTACTAATCATAGATTTCAAAGGATCATCATCCGAAAGTGTACTGTAAACTAATTCGTTCATCGTAACACCGGCTAAATCAGTTGCCTGTTTTGCGGAGAGTGCTCCTTGTTGATAAAGTTGGCCGGCGATTGAAAGCAATACCTTCTCCTTCTCGAAATCTTCCGGCAAATTGATGGTTAGTGTTTTCATATTGCGACCAATTTAATCTATTGATTTTTACTCTAATATATCACTTTTGACCGACACTTCCACAGCATTTGTGAAATCCTCGATCAGGTCTTCGATATCTTCCAAACCAACGGAAATACGGATTAAGCCTTCCGTAATGCCCAAAGCCAGTTTTTCGTCTGCTTTCAGTTTCGCATGTGTTGTCGTGAACGGATTGGTAACAATTGTTCTCGTATCACCAAGATTTGAAGAAAGAGAAGCAATTTCCAGTGCATCCATAAATGCAGAAACTCTTTCAAAACCACCTTCAAGTTCTATCGTTACGATCGCTCCTCCAGCTTTCATCTGCGACTTGGCAAGGTCATGCTGAGGGTGAGATGCCAAAAATGGATATTTAACCAGTTTTACATCCGGATGTTTTTCCAGAGCCGAAGCCAGCGCCAACGCGTTTGAGCAATGTTTTTCCATTCTCAAATTCAACGTTTCAAGACTTTTGCTCAATACCCAGGCATTGAATGGAGACATAGACGGTCCGGTGTGACGACAGAAAAAGCGAACATGTTTGATATATTCTTCTTTTCCAACCACAATACCACCTAAAACACGGCCTTGTCCATCCATGTATTTAGTAGCCGAATGCACAACCAGATCCGCTCCGAAGTCAACCGGATTTTGCAATGCCGGAGAAGCGAAACAGTTATCGACATTAAAAATCAGATTATGCTTTTTGCAAAGTTTCCCGATCATTTCAAGATCTACAAGATCCAATCCTGGATTTGATGGCGTTTCAAGGTAAACCATGCGCGTATCTGGTGTTACCGCAGCTTCCCAATCTGCCTCACTTGCGTCTGCGTCAAGATAAGTATATGTGATACCCCACTTGCTGATAATTTGCGTAATGATCTGATGTGCAGAACCGAACAAAGCGCGACTTGCCAAAATGTGGTCACCGCTTTTCAATAATGCAGCCATACTGGCAAAAACCGCAGCCATACCCGTAGCCGTTGCAACGCCATCTTCACAGTCTTCAAGAAGACAAACTTTGTCTATAAATTCCTGAACTGATGGGTTCGAAAAACGACTGTAAATATTTCCTTCTTCCGTTTCTTCAAAGAGCGCTTTTCCTTGCTCAGCACTTTCAAAAGTAAAGCTGCTTGTCAAAAATAAAGGCGTAGAATGCTCACGGTACTGTGTTTTCTTTGTCTGGGTACGTATCGCTTTGGTCTGCTTTTTCATAGGTCACTAGGTATTGGCTATTAGCTGTTAGCGTTTAGCTCATAATAAATACTTCATATTTGTCGAGAGTATTGAGACTCTCTTTTATATCAAATTCTAATTTTCCGGGTCAAGCTAAAAGCGGTCCGCTGCGCGGCCAATAGCTATTAGCTAAACTAAAAAAGAACCATATAAATTATTCTCAAACTCACGATGATGACGATTGTTCCAACCATAATCATCATTGTTTTTATTGGCAATTTTCTGGAAAGGTTTGCTGCGATCGGTGCTGCTACCATTCCTCCCAAAATCAATCCCAAAACAACCTGCCAGTGGGAAAAACCGATCAGCGTTATAAAGGTAACTGAACTTGCCAGGGATACGAAAAACTCCGCCAGATTCACCGATCCAATGGTATATTTTGGGTGACGGCCTCTTGCGATCAATGTTGACGTTACAATAGGTCCCCAGCCACCACCGCCGATGGAATCCAACGATCCGCCCGCAAATGCAAGCCATCCGATTTGTCTGATTGGTCGTTTTTCAATCCGTTTCTTTAACGCTTTCTGGATGATAAGAATTCCCAGAACAAGGGTATAAACAGCTACTAACGGTTTAATGATATAAATATATTTTTCAAGTGATGTCAAAAGATAAGCACCCGATATCGCGCCTATCACACCCGGAATCAATATTTTCTTGAATAACTTGCTGTTTACGTTTCCAAATTTAAGGTGCATATACCCAGAAACGCCGCTGGTGAATATTTCAGAAGCATGCACACTGGCACTAACCGCAGAAGGAGGAACGCCTAGTGTAAGCAGAAAAGTAGCAGATGTTACGCCATAAGCCATTCCGAGCGCACCATCAATCATTTGCGCTATAAAACCACCAAGAATGTAATAGAAAAAGCTTTCGTTCAATTCAAGATCATCCCAGAGAACGGAAAGTCTGTCATAAGTAATGTAGGTGAACACCAAATGCCCGACAATCATCAAAGCGATGGCTGCAAACAAGTTCATACCAATTTCTGTCCGGCTTCTTTTGCGCAAAGTGGCAGCCCAGATTTTGTTCTGAATAGTATCCCAGGAAAGTGCTGATTTTGGATTATTTTTAGTTGCGTCAAAAGCGGCGTTTTGCTGTTCAGCCTTTTGTGCAGCCTTATTGAAACGAGAATCGGATTCCTCCGGCAAATTAGGTAAAAAAACAACTTTTCCCTGCTCTCTTGCGATAGCTGCCAAACGGCGATCTTCCTGAGGATCACCGCTTGCGATATAAGCGACTTCCAGGGATTCCCAATTAACTGGCTCCTTAACTTCTGATGAGGGCAATGATTCTGACGCGTCCTTCAAAGTCTATCTAGTATAGTATTATGATAGAGTAAAGTATTAATAAAATAGCAAACTAATGTTTGCTAAATGAGGTGCAAATTTAGTATCAAAATATTAGCTTTCAAAGAATAAAAAAAGACGAACCCGAAGATCCGTCTTTTTTAAAACGATTATACATTAAAAATTAAGACTCAATAACACCGGATTTCAAACAGCGAAACAGGCGTATTTTCGTTCGAATTTGCCAGTTCAATTGTGAGGTTTTGCGTTGAAACTGGTTCGCTCAGTGTAATCTTTCTTCTATTCTGATGATTATTTTCAATCGATCCGACGAGTTCAATTTTGTCATCATAAACCTTTACCTCCGTCACACAAAACGGCATCACGGTTTCGGGGTGGAGGAAAATTACATTTTCCATCGGGTGGTCGTAATCTGCGTCAAAGACAAATTCAATAGAAGAAATTTTTGTTTCTTCTGCCCATGCTAAATTAATTGTTGGTTTTCTGTCATCGTAATCTGCAACCCAGGCATTCGGACTGGCGATTGGACGTTGCAAACCATTTCTCAAATTTTCAGGTTTAAAAAGATTAATTTCAGTACCCAAATTCATGGCAATATTTCGTCCTTCTGGTCTGCGCTGTGGACACCAGAATTCGAATGTATCTACGCCGATATCTTCCGTCGGTTCCTGTTTGCCATAATTAGAAACAGCGGGATTTGTTGCGTTAAAAACCGTCACGATTCCCGAAATTCTTGTCTCGCTATACTGAATTTTGACTTGTTCATTTTTCATGAAACAAACAAAAGCATAACAGGCATCATCAAATTCTGCATTCCACTCCAATGTAATTTCCTGCCTTCCTTTTTTCAAAGAAACGGATTTTGTTTCAAGTGTAATATCGGGTGTATGATTGTAAGATTTGCTGCTTCTTCGTAATTCAACGGTCAACTCTGTTTCTTCTTCAGCATCAAGCCAAACCGTAACGGAAGGCATTTTACCCATAGAAACCGGCAGCATTTGTCCAACCGAATGATTAATGGCCACCCAATAATCAGCACCCGGAATTTCTTTCAATTTTAACGTTGAACTCGCCTGAATGTTTATTGCTTTTTGAACCAGATCTTCCTGATCTGACAATTTCAAATGTGGAATATACTGGCCCGATTTGATCAATTCACGCTGCAATTCGTCCAAATGAAGTGTTCCGACTTCTCTTGGTGAAATACCATATTTTTTTGCCAAAGAAGCAGCAATTGCAACAGCTTGTCCGCCATGCGCGCTTGTAGCCATTACCCGTGTGGACGCAAAAGCCACGTGTGTTGTACTGATAATCCGCCCTGCAATAAATAGGTTATTGATGTTTTTACTGTAATAACTGCGGTAGGGAATACTGAAAACACCCTTTCCATGCCATTGATTACAACCTGCCTGATCACTGTAAATTCCATCCGCCGGATGCAAGTCGATGCTCCAACCACCAAAAGCTACTGTATCTTCGAATTGTTTTTGTTCAACAATATCCTGCTGTTTAAGCATATAATCGCCTTCAAAACGGCGGCTTTCCCGTTTTCCGGGAATAGTACCGACCCACTCCAATGTCATCGTTTCAGCTTCGGGGAACAGACCGGAATTTTTAATATAATTCCAGGCGCCGTAAACTACTTTCCATAATTCCCACTTAATTGTTTCCGTATCGTGAACGGTGTCAAGTCGTCCGCCATATTCCAGCCACCACAGCCGACAACCGAAATCTTTTGGATTGAATGTTTTATAACGCGGAATCTGCGTAATATCCTGCAAAGCAAAAGACGGCGGCGTAAATTTCACTGGTCTGCCAACATCTTTCGAATAAAAATACATCGAATGTCCAAGCAGCTCACCATATGCTTTATCCGGGGCGAATTTTTCACCAAACTCTTCCTGAGATTCTGCACCCATACGAAATGCCGCCCCTGCCAGAAAGGCAACAATTCCGTCACCGGAGGCATCACAGAACAAAGGAGCGCTGATTTTGTATTGCGTACTATTCTGACTGCAAAAAGCGTGGACAGCCGAAATCGTATCTTCCGCAGATTTGTCAAGGTCGAAAACGGCCGTGTTTAATAACAAAGTGATATTCTTTTCTTCAACCACTTTTTCCAGCAAAACGGTATCAAAAATCAACGGATTTCCATCAGGGTTCCGGTGGATATTTTCCAGCATAATTTCATTGATTACGCCACCTTCCCGTGCCCAGCGGTTATTGTTTCCCATATGTGAGGTTGCGCCCAAAACCCACAACCGGACTTCACTTGACGCATTTCCGCCCAAAACCGGTCTGTCCTGAACAACAATTACTTTCATTCCTGTCCGTGCCCCAGTGATCGCCGCGCAGGTTCCCGTCAATCCACCTCCGACGATTACTAAATCTGCTTCAAGAGATATGGTTTTTGGTGATCTTTTGTAGATGAATTCTTCTTTTATCATTAGTTAATAGCGTTAGGGTGGGGACTCAGCGAAGAATTAATATTTCCCAGTCGTATTTATATTTTTAATTATTTTAGTTCGATTTCTTTAATTCCGGCGGAGTATCCCGTTGGCTTCATGAGAGTTAGCGATATTTTTTTGTCAAAACCATTTAGCGGAATTGTGAATTCTTTACTCTCACCAGGATTAAGATCAGGAATGACATAGCTGCCATTTGCCGTTTTTAGCGAATAACCGCGAATGGCATAAGAAGGAAAATCATTACGTGCAGTCAGTTTAAGAACAAGCTGATGCGAACCCTGTTCACCGGATTTAAAACTCACTTTTTCAATTAAAACCGGCGACATTTCATCCTGATAGGATTTGTAGGCAGGCCTCAGTGAGCGATCCGGGCCAACAATTCCCCAGGGACGATATCCGTTGGCATTTGTGCCGTGATAGCGACTTTGATAATCGTTGTAAGTCCACCAGGAAGTCCCAATCACATAGGGCCTTTTTCTTACCTCCGCAATTACATCACGCACATGTTGCGCCTGACCAATTTCGCCACCCTTATCATCAGCTCTCGTTCCCCATTCACTAATCAGGATCGGTTTCTCAGGATATAATTTGTGGATATGGTCCAGGACTTTGGCATGGTTTCCATAGGTATTCGAAGAAATGAAATCGACATACTGACTGGCCTCATCTTCCGGTTTTTCAGGGAACGTATTTAAGAACATACTGGCGAAAGTGTACAGCCGTGTTGGGTCAAGTTCACGCGCATTCACGATCATATCCTTGGTCCATTTTAGTCCGGCCTGCGATTTTGATTCATACTCATTCCCAACGCTGTAAGCAATAATGCTCGGATGATTCCAATCTCGTTCCACCATTTCCCGGAACTGCGAACGGAATTTGGTACGCATGCTGTCGTTGTCCATTTGGCGGGGTGTCAGCTGCCAGTTTCCGGCTTCGGAAATAATCAGCATTCCATATTTATCGGCCAGTTCATAGAAATATTTAGAGGGAGTATAGTGCGTTAACCGTTGAAATTCCATTCCTGCTTCCTTCATCAAACGAAAATCTTTTTCCACCAGCCAATCTGGTTCCATCGAGCCTAAACCCGGATAATCGACAACACGATTTCCTCCGCCTAACCGAAGTGATTTTCCGTTCAGTAATAATTGCGCATTTTTGATCTCGACTTTTCTGATACCAAAATTTGAGGAAATTGTATCCGAACCGATGATTGCAGTAAGATGATATAAGTTCGGATCATCCAGATTCCAAAGTTTAACCTGCGCCGCAGAAAGGCTTGTTTCCGCTTCGATAATTCCCGTTTGTCCGGCTGAAATGCTGGTTGATTTAATTTTCCAATTCAGTGCAACCGCTTTCTCTTTGAATTGAACGACATAATTTACTTTCGGGGAAACCGTTTGTTTTGAAACGTTTTTGATTCTAAGTTTTGTAGTCAAAACAGCCGTTCCTTTGATTAAATCCGGTGTGCTTTCAATCTTGATATTATCAGCATAAACTTCCGGTTCAACAGTTAAATAAACCGGACGAATCAAGCCGCCGTAATTTACCCATCCCATAAAAGCGTCATTGATTCGGTTGTTGTCTTTTGCGCCGGGAATTGTTCCGACTTTCCAGGTATCATTGTTTACGGAAACAGCCAGCAGATTGTCGCCATCTTTCAGGAAATCTGTTATATCAAAGCTGAATGGCGTGTATCCGCCTTCATGTACCCCAACTTTCTGATCATTCAGCCAGATATTAGTTTTGTAATAAGCCGCGTCGAAATGGAGAATGATACGTTTCCCGGAAGTCGTTTTCCATGGAAATGTTTTTCGATACCAAACCGTTCCGTTGTAAAACTGATAGCGCAGATCGGCAGAAAAACAATGAGGCACCGTTACTTTGTCAAAACGATTCCCGTCAATTTTCGATTCGTACCATTTTCCAGCCAGTCCCATTTCAGCAGGATCCAGTGTGAAAGACCATTCACCATGCAGTGGAATAGCGTTAGGCTGACTGATTTTATATTGACCAAAGGAAATTGAACCGGATAAAAATAATAACGTCAGTACAAAAAGTGATTTCTTTATTATCATGATAGATGAGTTGCAAGTTTATGAGTGAAGGATTTGATTTTTTGTTTCTGCTGAAATGAGTTTGATTTTTCGGGACGCGCGCCATGGAATGATGGCTGTTAACAGAATCCCAAATGCTATGGCAGCTGTTAAGGTGGAGCCAATTGTAGTTAAAGCACTTAACACAAAAAGCAAAAAAGCGGTAAATGAAAGTGCGCCGGCAATCACCTGTAAGCCAAACTGATTTTGTCTGCGCGCCTCCGTTTTCTCTTCTTCCGAGCTTTCCAGATAATCAAATTTTCGCTGCGCCATCACAGCCTGATAAACTTCGTATTCAGAACTGGTAGCAGTTCTTCGTGCTACAAACCATTCATTAATAGCCAGTAAAATAATCGGCAAACCAATCCCGAGAAGCATTTCTTCTGAACGATTTAATTTAAAACCTGCCGTTAATGGTAAAATAATTTTGAAAAGTAAATTGACCGAAAGTGTAGAACCAGTGATCCAGAGGGTGGCTTTTCCGGTTAGCTTTTTGGAAAACAAAGCCCAAAGTGCCGGCGCTAAAAGTGGTCCGCCAGTAACTGCGCCGATACTTAAAACCACTTCCACAATCCCACCGGCAGCTGGTACGAGTAAAGCGATAATGATCATCCCGATGCCAAAAACAAGCGACGATAATCGTGCAATGGACATCAGCTTTTTATCCGAAGCGCCCGGATTGATCATGCCTTTGTAAATGTCGTTTGTGAAAACGGCTGACACGACGTTCAAGGTTGTATTGGCTGAGGCCGAAGTTGAGAAATACATGCCGGTAAGCATCAGTCCCATCAAACCCGGGGGCAAAACAAGCTGGCAAACTTTCAAATAGGCGTTTTCAGTATCCAGACCTACCAGGTCAGGATTAATGGTCCGGTAAATCATCGGAGGCAGCATCCAGATAATCGGGCTGATGAGGTATAATCCTGCAAAAAGAAAAGAAACTTTCCGGGCAGATTTTCCGCTGTCGACACTAGTGTAACGTTGTACAAAAGTCCAGTTACCTCCAATGTAACAAATGTGATAAAGCGTAAAAGCGATGATAAATCCGAAAGTATATTCGCCGTTTAACAATTCGAAAAAACCGTCTGGTGCTTTGGTAGTTACCGCGTCCCAGCCGCCTGCTGCATTTAAGGATAATGGTAAAATGATAAAAACGGCAGCCGTCAAAATCACAAATTGAAGAATATCAGTAACCATTACTGCCCACAATCCGCCAACGGCTGTGTAAGCGATCATCATAATTCCCAAAACAATGGTGCTGGGAATCAATGGAAATCCAAGTGAAACGCTCACCAGTTTGGCGACCGGATATAAAACGGAGCCTTTAATAAAAAGTGAAACCAGCGTAAAAATGTAGATAAACGTTTTTTGTACCGTCAGTCCCAATCTTTCTTTTACAAATTCAGCGGCAGTTAATGCGCCTGTTGCTTTCCATTTTGGAGCCAGCCAAAGTCCTGTGATCAGCGCGCCGATGCACATGGTCCACTGGATTGTCACGGAAACCCAGCCATATTTATAGGCAATAGCTCCCCAGGCGACAAAAGTGCCGGCAGAGAAAAAGCTCATAAATAACGAAAGTCCTCCTATAAACCAGGGCACGGATTCACCTCCGGCAAAAAAGGATTTCATGTTCCGTCCCGTCCGGACGAAAAGCATTCCGATAAATAAAACGAAGGCCGAAAAGATAAAAATGACGGCGGTATCAATGGGTGAGTTCAAGCGTTCAGGAGTGTTAGGTGAAGTAAATTTTTTAAGCTATTTTTTATTCAAACTGAACAGCAATCACTTCAATACCAAAACCCGGAATGTTATAGGCAAAGGAATTGTCGGATGCTGTAATGGTCTGATTAGATTTCTTATTTAGGATTTTCGAGATATTTTTCCCGGAAATCCATTTTTCCGGGTTTAAAGTAATTTTCCCTGATGTTGGCTGTGAGCGGTCATTAAGCAGCATGACATAAGCCACATTTTTTTGACCGTTTTCTGCCAGAATATAATCTACAATGGGTTTGTCATTTTGAACAAAACCTTCACGGATTACCAGATTTGACTTTTCACCATAAACCGATCCGGGTTCAAAGCCATAAGTCTGGTGCGGACCAACTTTCGGCGTTACAAAACCTCTCGGAAAACTGACTTTTCCGTCAGATCTCAGTTCAGTTTCGGACAGTAAATAATCTGTAATCCAGCCGATTTGCCACCAGGCGTGATGCGGATAAGGACCGGCACCTTTGTTCATGGATTGCCAGTAATAGGAAGCGACGCTGGTTTTTGGATCGACGAAAGCATCGCGGCCAATAGCGGCTGATCTTGCCAGATCAGCAAAAATCTGTTCGCCGGTGATTTTGTACATTCTGATAAAAAGTCCGGCGTGACTGGCCAATTGAATAGGCCCGTGACGCGTGGCTGAGCCAAATATTCCGCCATGTTCAAAACTCAAACCAGCCTGACTGATTTCCCAATCTTCTCTTTCAACACCATTAACAATTTTGATATTTTTGGAAGGAATCGGGTGTGTGTAAATTGAACTGACATAAATTTTAGCTGATGTTATGGCAGCTTTTTTATAACGCTCATCTTTTGTCATATCAAAAAGATCTAGCAAAGCCTGAGCAGATTGTCCGGTTGCGAAGTCAGGCGCATAACGCGCGTCACCACAAACACCAAGAAAAGAACCGGTTTCAACCGCATTTTTAATAAACCAATCAGCGCCTTTTTGTGCAGCTTTCAGATATTTTTCATCTTTTAAAATCCGGTAAGCGACGATCAAACCGTAAAAAGTAGGACGAACGTCTTTAATATCTTTGAATATCTCCTCTTCCGTTTTCCGGTCATAAGCAACGGCGAAACTTCCATCCGGTTTTTGCCAGCTCAACAATTTCTCGGCACCCAATTTCAGTCTTTCTTTTAATTCCTTATTATCAGGTTCAAAAAGCAGCATATTGCCGATGTCCAGCATGATGTAATAAGTCAGGCCGATTGGTTCCACGACCGAACCCCATTCCTCTACAAACTTTTTACTTTTTGCCAGATAATATTGTCCTTCAATTGCACCTTTGAAAAAACCATCGTCGGTTATTTGCTGAACCAGTTTGAAATTCTCTGCCGGCGGTAATACTTTCTGGTTCAATTCGGGGTCTTTGGTTTCATGCGCCAGCATCCACATGGCACCATAATCTGAATTTTTCATGGCATCTTTATTCGAACCCACAACACCACCTAGATAAGATTGAGCGCCAATTTGTTTCCCTTTATATTCTTCGATATTCCAAAGTGAAGTTTTCGGGTTGATCAAATAATGATGCATTTTTTCAATGCGATCTGATAAAGATTGGGTACTCTGACGAAGCGCCAGTCCTTCTTTAAAATTATAAACATCATAAATGGCGTGGTTCAGCGCCTGAAACCAATCGCCGGAAATCAAACTGTACCGAAACCCATAACTTAGTTCCTGACCGATTTCTCTTTCCGATTTTTCCTCTCCTAACACCGGATAATAGAGTGTTGGAGATAACTGCGATTTTCGGTTCATGTGCGACAATCCGATAAACCAGTCGGTCTGAGTGATTTTATCCTTCTCCCAAGGATCGCGCGCCAGGCCAGGTTCGGGAATAATAGATAAAGTAATTCCATTTTTGCTGCTCACGAGCGGACTCAAAGTACTCGCACAACGTTCACGATAAATGACCGGGCGATTCGGAATTCCGTGACCGTAAGCATAAGCAAGTGCAAAATTTTCCTGCATAAAATTTCCCTGAAAATAACCCGGAACAGAAACCCAGCTTATTTTTTCCTTCTCCAAAACCGCTAAGGTTGGTGTTGCCAAAGAGAAAAATCCTTTTCTTTTTGGAATCAGTTTTTGAGATACCTGAATGTCGGAAGTATACTTTTCATCCAGTTTCCAGTCGGCGATAATGATTGCAACCTCCGTTTCCTGTGTGAATTGAATATGATTTTTATCAATGATTTTTACTTTGGACGGAAAAAAATGGTACGTCTTTCCCGCCGTATTCAACGAAACGGCCGTAGTGCTTTCTTTCCATTGTTCCTGCTGATAATGGTAGGCGTCTTCCGGGAATTTTCCGCCTGTTATTTTTTCAAAATTTTCTGCGGATTCTGATGCGGGTTTTGTCTCGGAAAATAACAAAGTGTATTCACCGGAAGGAGCCAGATCGGAGATCCACTTTCCGTTTTTATTGACGGAAACCTTTTGAATGTGATAACCTTCCGAAGTATTCTGCCAGATAATCTGTATATTTTTATTGGCAAGAGATAACATTTTCGGTGCTTGGCCAAAAACGTTTATCAAAATAAAACAGGAAAGTATCGTTAAATAATATTTCATAATTGATTACAATTCTTTAATAAGGTTTTTAATCCCGTCTGTCAGATACGTTTTTAAGTTTCCATGATCGTCGGTATACAAAAGACATATATCGAGATTCGGGTTTTTTGATACAAAATGTTTTGTTTCTTCAAGACCCATGACGAAAAATGCAGTGTCAAATCCGTCCGCTGTGATGGCATCTTGGGCAAAAACAGTTACGCTAAGTAGAGAACTCTGCTCCATTGAACCGGTTTTGGGATTGATAATATGATTGAAAACTTGTCCGTCCTTTTCAAAATGGTTTCGATAATTTCCGGCCGTCGTCATCGCGCGGTCAGAAAGCTGAACTGAACAGAAAAGAGAACCAGGTTTCAACGGATTTTCGATGCCTGTAACCCATGGTTTATTATCGACTTTATATCCTTTACAAAGAATTTCTCCACCGATCTCTACCATAAACCTGTTAATATCAAGTCCGACCAGAAAATCACTGATTATGTCAACCGAATATCCTTGCGCAATACCATTAAAATCAAGCTGAATTTCAGGTTTTGACTTTCTTACAGCGTAGGAATCAAATAGAATTTTTTCGAAGCCAATGAGTTTCAGCAAAGAATTAATGTCCGCATTTTCAGGATTTTTATTTTTAGTCGGACCGAAACCATAAGCGTTAACCAATGGCAAAATGGTAGGATCAAAGGCACCATTCGTTGCCTCAAAAACTTCCTTAGATTTTTTGAGGACCGGGAAAAAGTAAGGTGATTTATATCGATGAAAAGTAGATTTATTAAAATCCGAAAGCTCGGAATCTGACCGGTATAGTGATAAACATTTATCAAAATCAAGTAAAATAGAATCTATAGCAATTTTCAGATTTCGCTGTTTTTTATCAAAATATTTAATGTGATAAGTCGTTCCCTGCGCTTCTCCCTGAATTGAAATCATCGGAATATCATAACGATTTGCCACCGCCAATTTTGACGATAGCAAATATGAAATGATAAAAAGAAGAAATCCGGTGATTTTGGTCATGGCTAATAGATAGAAATATTACGGCTGAGCCTCTATGGTTTCTCCTTTTAAAATTCCCATCAATTCGGGTAGGTGATCCTGGTAAACGCCTCTTGGTGTAGTCTTATATTTTGTGGTCAAATAAGCGGCAAAACCTACAACTTCGCCCATCATACCACAAGTTCTCATCACTCTTGTGCTGCCAAAAGCTACGTGTGTAGTACTGATATTTCTTCCGGCAACGAAAAGATTCTGGATATTTTTGGAATAAAGGCAGCGGTATGGAATGGTGTAAGGAGCTACCTTGATATGTTTGGTTCCTGCGAAAAACTCCTGTCCTTCAAAATATTTGCTGTTTTTTGCATCTGGAAAATGAAGATCAATTGTCCAGGTAGCCGTAACAGATCCATCCGGATACTGTTTGCCTTCCTGAATATCCATCTGGTTTAAAATATGATCACCGATGATTCTGCGCGACTCTCTTTTTCCTCCAATATAAGCTACCCAGGCAAGCTCCTGTTTTGCATATTTTTGTGATTTGTGATTTTTCAGATACGACCAGTTTCCATAAATCGCACGCAGGTTATGGTCTCGAATTTTTTCGGCATCCGTGATGGTGTTGAAGTTTCCAAAACCAGTTTCCCATTCCCAGTCGGCCTTGGTATTATCGATGTGGTACTCGTCTGAAAATTGCAGTGCCCAGGGCGTTTCAGGAAAAGTTGTAACGGTATCACGTGGTAATGAAGCCCAAAGATTTGAAGTTCCCAAAGTAAAATTATCCGGTTTCTCGGCAGCCAGTGATTCGCCTGTTTCCGCTTTGCTTTCTCTTCCCATTCTAAATTCTGCTCCGGCCAGATATCCGATGGTTCCGTCGCCGGTACAGTCTGAAAAGAAGGAGCCTTCGAAACGGGTTTCTTTATTGGTAATAATGTCTCTTCCTACAACCGCCGTAATAATGTCGTTTTGTTTTTCAACTTTATCCACATAAGTATTCAGGAAAAGCGAGATGTTTTTTTCGGCTTTTACAATAGAAGTTTTTCTTGCGTCGCCATATTCTTTTGCATCAGGATTTCCGTTTCCCGGATCTCCATTGTCCATTTCTCTTACAATCCTACCAAGTTTGGGATAGTAATTTTTATCAACATCACCCATCAAATGCACACGTATTTCCGAACTGTTATTACCACCCAAAACTGGCCGATCCTGGATTAACGCAACTTTCAACCCCATTCTTGAAGCTGAAATAGCGGCACAGGTTCCAGCTACACCGCCACCAACAACGACCATATCAAAATGTCCGGCGGATACCGGTGCACCAGGCAGATTTAAAAGTTTTTTGCGGAAGGCGGTTAGTTCTTCCAGTTTATTAGGTGGGGTGAATTTTGGAGCATCTGTGAACAAAATCGCATCGCAGCGGCCATTAAAACCGGTCAGATCTTTCATGGATAATTTGATTGTTTCCGTTTTTATTTCAGTTTCGCCCGCATCGTACCACTTCCACTCATCAGAACCGCTTTCTCCAAAAACTTGCTTAATCGGATTTCCATCAATAGAAACCTGAAATTTTCCCGGTCCTTTTGGAAATGGTGCCCAGTCTTTGGTGCGAACCCAGATATGGTATTTTCCTTTTTTGGGGAATTTTACGGTTGTTGAGGCATCTTTTACTGGTCGGCCCATGCCATGCGCCATCAGGTAAGACGAACCCATAACCACAAAAGATTGCTGGTCAATAACCCAGCCGCCTTTGTTTTCAAAGGATTCAGTTTCTACGAAAACGTGGTTTTGCGCAGAAAGCTGCAATGTGAATATTAGAAGGAATAGTGTTAGATAGTTTTTCATCTTTATATTGGTTTGTTCCATAGGATTCAGGGTTAAAACCCTGAATCCGGGATGGTTGGTCGCTCATTCGACCCAAGGCTGAAGCCCTGGGTTAGTGCTTTCCAAGGTTGAAACCTTAGTGGTGGATTTTTGCTTATTAACTTCAAAATCCGGTTTCTGAATTTCTATGATCCATGTTTTGGTTGTTTAAAATTTCAAATCGAAGTCTTTCGCCGAGGATTAGTTCTTCCGATTTTTAAACTTTGGATATGGAACTGCAAATCGCTGAATTTGCTATTTTTAGTTTTAGCACTGCATTAACCCAAGGCTTCAGCCTTGGGTGGCCAGATATCTCTACTTTCCAGACTTTAGTCATTCATCGCTTTATCTAAAATCTCTCGACTTTTATCCGATAGTCCGCTCTGCTTTTTCAATAATTCAATTTTCAATTTCCGTTGTTCATCGTTTGAGGCAACAAGCCCGTTAGCGATATTTTCTGTTAAGGTTTGGTTCAAAGGAATAGTCGAAAGTTTTTTCAAAATCGCGATCTGCATCGGATAGGAAGCTGATTGGAATGTTTCCCAAAGCCAGTTTTGTTTTTGCGGTTTTGAGAAAAAATCATTTTCTGTTTTCTGCAATGCTGTTCGGGCAGTATAAAGATTTTTCCCGGCAATAATTTTTTCTATGTCCGGTTCAAAAGTTTTTAAGACGCGGCCATCTTTGTTAATCACTTTTTCCATGGCCCAGTACTGATAATGATAGTTTTTGTCAGCCAGGAAATCATGGAGCATTTTATCATTTTTATAAGATTCCGTTATTTTCAGCATTTCCGGAACAGCCTTTCCATAAGCAATTTTCCAAAGTGTAAAACAGGTGTAAACCGCTCCGTCAATCACTTCGTTTTTAATTGTTTTTAAAGTAGCTCCGGTTTTGGCGTCCACTGAATCAGACAAGTCATCCGTACCTTTTGTAATAAGATCTTCCATTTTTAAATCGGCAAAAATGGAATTCTGCCTGGCCAGGATATCCTGTAATTTTTCGTAATCTTCCGCTTTGAATTCTTCGTGATCAACTTTGGTGAGGACTTTTCCTTCCGGCAGATCATACCTCACGTAATTGCCCAAAAGATCCCAATAGAAATTAATGTGCACTGGTTTGCATTCGTTGGTATAACAAACCGGCGTGAAAATATTCCGGAAGAAATACTGCGGTTTTCCGGAGTCGTCGAATTTCAGTTTTAAAGTATATTGAAGCGTATCGTTCTCAACAACAGTGAACTCACGTATCTTTTCTTTAACCATATTTCCCACTTTCCCTGAGACTGCAATACTATTTTCCTGACTTTTTCCGGACTGAGAAAAAGAGGAAAGAAGCATCAGAGAAAGAAGAAATAACGGGTTCATTTTCTTGAATTACAGTTAACGAAACCAGAAAACTTTGACGATTTTCTGATTTCGTTTTGAATTATTTGCTCATTGAAACTATTGCCAATCAGGATTTTGCACCAGTTTTGGATTCGCATAAATTTCGTCCTGAGGTATTGGGAAATATTTGTTTTTTGCCGTTGGCGTGCGGACAGGATATACACTATTTACCGCTTTTGGAATTGCGGTCAGGAATTTTCCTGTTCGTGTTAAGTCATACCAGCGGTCACCTTCTGCAAAAAACTCCCAGGCACGCTCCTGTATCACTGCATCAATAAATGCATCCTTACCAAGACCCGTTGCCAGGTCAGGAAGTCCGGCGCGTTTTCTGATCACATTGATAAAATCATAAGCGACACCAGTTGCACCGTTCAATCTAGCTTCTGCTTCGGCAGCGATCAGGTACATATCGGCAAGGCGCAAAATTGGAATATTAGGAATCATCCCGACCGTAGAAACCGGATCCTGATATTTCTTTATCAAAACCGCATCCGTTGTTATCGGCGTAATATTTTTTTGAGCAATCGTCTTGCCGGTTTTGTCAATATATGTTGTGTCAAGCAACAATCTGCGCTTATCTATCGGATTGAAAGAATTGAAAAATGATTGATAGGCAAACATGGAACCGTAAGATGTTTTGGCATATTCCGGGGCAGCACTTCCTGTCGGGCCCATCAAACTTGTCAGTTGATGTGACCGTGTTTGTGTTAGCGGATCCACTTCAAATGCCCACATATTTTCTGCGCGGGCAGCATCTTCTTTGTCGTAACGATAAGTATCACGCACATCCGGCATCAGGGAATATTTTCCGGAATTGATCACTGCTTTTGCTTTTTCCAATGCCTTTGCCCAGTCTTCATTATACAAAGCAGCTTTTGCATAAAGTGCGTTTACGACTTCATTGGAAGGGCGTCCTTTATCAACATTCGGGTAGGATGGAAGGCCGGCTGTCAGCGCCTGGTCAAGATCTGCGTAAATTTGTTTGTACACATCCGCTTTTGGACTTTTGCCCACAATCGCTTCTTCCTGCGAGTAACTTGGCGTTGTTTTTATGGGTACGTCACCAAAGTTTTTTGTCAAAGTCCATTGGTAAAACGCGCGCAAAAAATAGGCTTCACCAATGATCTGTTTCTGGCGGGTTGCATCCATGGTTGCTTCCGGAACTTTTGCAATGATCCAGTTTGCTTTTTCAATACCATCATAACCCGAGGACCAGATTTGCTGCGGAGATTCATTTGTCCGGGAATTTGTTTTCTGGGTTGTGTAATTGACATCGTACGTAAAAAGTGTCAACGTATTTCTACCCACAACACCACGTGGATAAGTCTGGTCGTCGCTGAAATCTGGTACCAGCGTTGCGGCCGGACCGGAATACATATCAGCCAAAGGATCGTACGCTGCAACCAGACCTTTTTCAGCATCTGCGGCAGTTTTGTAAAAATCTTCGGTATAAATGGAGGAATAAATCGTCTCGTCGAGCTGGCAGGCATTGAACAAAAACATGCTTATGACAAGTCCGGCCGAGGATAATTTTATATATGATGGAAACATAGGTTTCATATCGAATTCAGTTTTAAATAGGGAAATAATGGCTTAGAACGTGATTTGCAGACCACC
Organism: Dyadobacter subterraneus; assembly: GCF_015221875.1. Lineage (NCBI taxonomy): Bacteria > Pseudomonadati > Bacteroidota > Cytophagia > Cytophagales > Spirosomataceae > Dyadobacter > Dyadobacter subterraneus. The sequence continues at coordinate 5,510,377 of NZ_JACYGY010000001.1, read as the reverse complement.
CAGAATTGATTTTGCCTGTGGATAGACAAGGTTGTCTACCCCAATGACAGTGTTGGAACCTGCATAGGTATTCACTTCGGGATCAAAGCCGCTGTATTTCGTAATCGTCAGCAAATTGTTGACACTGGCATAAATCCTGATCTGTTGAATCCCCTTAATTTTCGGCAATGTGTAACCCAGCGAAATGTTTTTAAGCCGCACGTAAGATCCGTTTTCAACGAAATGATTGGTCACCGGTAAACGTCCGCTGACGTAGGCGCTCGCATATTCGTTGTTAGGATTTGTAGGTGTCCAACGATCTGCCAAACCTGCCAGCATATTTCTGCCTCCACCTGGATTTTCAAAAGAAAGTCGGCTGGCGTTATAAATATCATTTCCCTGAGAACCTGAAATGAATATGCTCAGGTCAAAATGTTTGTAAGATGCATTGGTTGAAAAACCATAAATAAATTTAGGATTTGGATTGCCTGTAACGACTTGATCGTCAGCTGAAATTTTTCCATCGCCATTTACATCTTTTACTTTATGTCCGCCAAGTCGTCCGTCGTACCCGGGCAGGATCGCATCTCCGGTTTGATTGATTCCGTCAAAAACATAGGTTTTAATCAAACCAAGCGGTTGGCCAACTTTCAAAACCGTATAAGCCGTAATGAATCTTTCCTGGGTAAGTCCGCCGTCCAGTCCTAAAACTTTGTTACGGTTGAATGTGATATTTCCTGAAACGTTCCAGGTGAAAGCACCATCAAGAATTCTGGCATTGGCCGCAAGTTCCAGACCTTTATTCTGAAGGGAAGCAAAATTTCCGGTGATGTTCGCGTAGCCAGAACTCAGCGGTAACGCTTTGACATACAATAAATCATCCGTCCGTTTTTTATAAACATCAGCGATTAAACTCAATCTGTTATTCAATAAACTTACATCAATACCAACGTTGGCCTGTTTTGATTTTTCCCATCTTAAATCCGGATTTGAGATACCGGATGGATTTATTCCGGTTATATAAGTGTGGTTAAAATTGTAATCAGCACCTTGGGCAGAAACCGTTGCCAAAGATTGATAGGGAACGAGGCCACCCGCATTTCCTGTAATCCCATAACTTCCACGAATTTTCAGATCAGAAAGCCAGGAAACATTTTTAATAAACGGTTCTTCAATCAAACGGTAAGCGGCGGATACTGCCGGGAAAACTCCATATTTATGATTAGCGCCAAACTTGCTTGATCCGTCGACACGCGCTGTAAGATCTACGAAAAGTCTGTCTTTAAAACCGTAATTAACCCTGCCCATATAAGAATCAAGACGCGAACTGTTACGGGTACTGGTAACGGTACGGGTTAACGCAAGTTGAAGTGCTTCATTACTTGTGGCATCATTTGGGAAACCGGTCGCACTTATTTAATTCTGATTAAATAATTCGATCTGCGTTGCAAAAAGTGCGGTTGCTTTTAAGGAATGATTAGGTGCAAGCTGCGTGGCGTAGGTAAGAATACTTTCATGCAAAAGCGATTTTGAATTTGCATTTCTTTTGTATCCGGAACCCGAATTATCATTTAAATCGTTTTTTGCGACGATGGATCTTGGAGAATATCGATCCTGTAAGCTGCTTTGCAAATCAGCGTTAAAAGATGCGCGGTAGGATAATCCTTTGAACAAAGAAACTTCACCATAAAGATTGACCAACGTACGATTGATTGCTGTCCGGTTCAGCATGGAACCAAAATTCAACGGATTTGTCACCTCACGATATTGTCCTGCGGCTTGTTCTCCAAATGGGAAAATTGAGCCATCTGGGTGATAAGGCTGTAAAGTTGGCGGTGCGCCGATGGCAGATCCAAGAATCGAATTAGTTACGACACCCGCGTCTCCAACGGTTTCTGAGCCAGTTGTAACACCATTATTAACGTTAAAGCTTCCAAGAATACTGGTACCGATTTTTACCCGTTTACTAACTTTATGGTCAACATTCAGACGGTAAGAATAACGTTTGAAATTGGAATTGATGATGATACCGTCCTGATTGAAATAATTCAGGGAAAGTGCCATTTGTGTTTTTTCTGAACCACCATTAATCGAAAGCTGGTGATTTTGAATAGGCGCTTCTCTGAAAATAATATCCTGCCAGTTTACACCTTTGCCAAGTGAAGCTGGATCTTTGTAATAATTGTTTTTGAAAACTTCATTTTCCAGCTGTGCAAATTGTGTAGCGTCTAAAACAGGTAAAGTTTTTCTTACTTTCTGGCTTCCGTAATATCCGTCATAGGTTACACGCGTTGCACCTGTTTTTCCTCTTTTTGTTGTGATCAATATAACACCGTTTGCTGCTCTTGAACCGTAAATCGCTGATGAAGAAGCATCTTTCAGGATTTCAATCGATTCAATATCATTAGGGTTTATGGTTGAAAGCGGACTTACATCCGTAATCCCGCCACTATTGGAAATCTGGATTCCATCGATTACATAAAGTGGTTCGGAGGTTCCATTGATTGAGTTAGTTCCACGAATTCTGACACTGATATTTCCACCGGGCGAACCTGAATTTTGATTAATCTGAACACCGGAAATACGTGATTGAAGTCCCTGCGCTAGGTTTACAACAGGAGTTTGTACGAGATCTGATGCTTTTACAGAAGCGATAGAACCGGTCGTTTCTATTTTTCGCTGTGTTCCATAACCTACAACGACCACTTCATCCAGTGCTTTTTGGTCAACTTTTAAAGTAATGTCAATCGTTGTTTTACTATTTACAGGTATTTCCTCTTTCAGATAACCAACAAATGAAAATACCAGCGTTGACTGGGCAGTGGCTGCTAATGAGTAAGTTCCATCGACATTTGAAAGTGTTCCTTGCTGTGAACCTTTCACAGTAACACTTGCGCCAGGAACAGGCTGACCAGTTTCGTCAATAATTTTCCCTTTGACAGTCCCATCCTGTGCATGCAGGAATTTCCCGGATGCGGTTATGACCAGGAGAATTAGGAAAGTGATTTTACATAAATTTTTGAGCATAGTTAAAAGGGTTTTGATAGTAGCGTAAATTGAAATAGTTCAATTTTTTTAGGTGTTCAACTAATGTTTTCCAAATCTGAAAAGATTCGATAGAATGCCTTTTTTGATTGAAAACCGGAATTATTACTTGAATATAGGAAGCAAAAAAGTTTTGTCAAGGCCGAAAAAACGCAGAAATATCACGAATTATCACAAAAAGTATCGGTAACGTTTGCGGATACGTTACCGATATATGGTTATGATTATTTTTTATATGAAAATTTTATAGAAGTTATTTTTAATATCTTTGAAAGAGAATTCTATGATTGTTTGGTGATATATTGAAATAATACAATGATCTCATGTCCTAAGTGCTCCGAAGTCGGATCGATAATGAAAGCGGGTTATGTGCGGAACAAACAGCGTTATGTTTGTAAAGACTGCAATTACTTTTTCACGCTTTCAAATCCGGATCAAATCACGCCCAGAAAAAATAGCCGACGGCACCAGACTACCATTATTGATATTGCCCGATCAACCGGCGTTTCAAATTCAACGGTTTCCAGGGCACTGCATGGACATGCTGATATTAGCCCTGAAACCAGAAATGCGGTTTTGGAAATGGCTGCGCTGCTTGATTATCAGCCAAATCAGTTGGCTTATAATCTTGTAAAAAGCCGGACAAATACGATAGGTATGATCGTGCCGGAATTCACCAATTCATTTTTTCCAAATATTATCATTGGTGCCCATGAGCTTTTGACAGAGGCTGGGTACAATCTGACCATTATGCAGTCCAATGAATCTTACCCGATTGAAGTTTCCAATACTAAAGCGATGCTTGCCAACCGGATTGACGGTTTATTGATTTCCCTGACGCAGGAAACTAATAATTATGATCATCTGAAAGTGTTTGAGAAAAGAGGAATTCCTCTTGTGCTTTTCAACCGCGTTTGTGATTATGTATCCGCTCCAAAAGTGGTTGTAAATGATTTTGAAGGTTCTTTTTTAGCTGTGGAACATTTGATATTAAACGGTTACGAGCGCATAGCGCATTTGGGCGGTCCGCTTAATTTGCTGGTAAGTCGTGAACGCTTGCGTGGGTACCGCGCTGCTATGGAAAAGTATGGCAAAAGTATTGAAGAGAATATGGTGATCCAGGGAATGTTTTCGCAGCAAAAGGCGAGGATTTATGGGAAATACTTATTGGATCTCGAAAACCGGCCAGATGCAATTTTCGCAGTAAATGATTCTTCTGCGATTGAAATTATGCTGATGGCTTTGGAAAAAGGAATCAGAATCCCGGATGAGTTAGGTGTTGTAGGTTTCAGTGACAATCCGGAATCTGCCTACATTGGTCCGGGATTAACTACGATAAGACAGCCAACCAATGCAATCGGTAAAACATCCGCGCAGTGGGTTTTACAATTGATTGAATCGGAAGAGGAGATGATTTTGCCTAATGAAAAGGTGTTGAAAACGGAGTTGGTGGTGCGGGGGTCTTCGAGGCGTAAGGATTTTTAATTTTTGGTCAAAACTGCTGATTTTGTTTGATCCAAATATGCCCGAAATTCCTCATAAGACATATTTTTTATATCATTTGAAATTTTGTCCTTGATTTTTCTGAATGTTTTGACTGTGTCAAATTCTTTTGTTTTACCATTTGTAGATTTCATTGCCTATTATATCTTTTGGTGAACAAATACTAAGCGCTTGGTAACCTAATTGTAAATTTACAGAATTATATCCATAAATTCTATGGACATTAACTATGTGCTTAAAGTTCCAGCTCACCAAAACATCAACCTTATTTAAAGTTGCTACGGCTATATGGATGCAATCATCTAAACTTGTCTGTCCAACAACATTTTTTGTTATATAGGTCTGTGCCAGTTGAAAAGATTCTGGTGTGACATTCACCAATTGTCTCTGATCTCCTTTTAAATCAAGAAAAAACGTCTTAACTCTTTTCGGAGCCTTAGATATTTCTTTTTCCGTCAAATCAGAATAGATACATTGAATCTGTCCCAAATTGACTTTTTCGAAAAGAATTAATGACTCCTTTTCAAACTCAGTATCAAACACCCCACCAAAAACAGATGTATCGAAGTAAAATCTATGTTTCATCAAATTTGCTAAAAAATCCTAACCTTGATACGGATTTTTGCAAAAGTGTCACTATGGTCAATAATTAATTTTCTCTTGCCTAAAATTAAAAAAGTGCGCTCCCACAGGAAACGCACTTTCATAACTACGGAAGAAAATTATTGATATACTCTTTAATTTTTTGCGGGCAATCAGTATTTCCGCATTATGATTTAAATAAATTAAGGGTAGGAATAGTTTATATTAATTCGCCGGGTACTTGGCGTACCCGGCAAATTGGCTTAATTTGGATTTTGTTTCAGGACATTAGATCCCATGATATCAATTTGCGCCTGAGGAATCGGGAAATATTCACTGCTTCCTTTTTTGAAAACTGCTCCGTTCAAATATGTTCTTTTGATTTTTTCTTTCGCCAGATAAGCATTCAAAACCACATCCGCATTTCCCCAGCGAACCAGGTCAAAGTGACGGTGACCTTCCATTGCCAGTTCAAGACGACGTTCGAAACGAACTGCTTTTCTTGCATAATCCTGGCTTGCGAAAGCGGTATATGGTTTTACCAGATAATTTGCAGCAGGCGTTCCGTCATCTTTTTTCACAACTTCCGTAGCTGCGCGGGTTCTGATCTGATTTACGATGGTCAAAGCTGTTGGAAGATCGTTTTCTTCTACTGCAATTTCAGCACGCATCAAAAGAAGATCAGCATAACGGATCGCACGATAATTGTTTGCGTTGGCGCGAGGAGATTCTGCACCGGCGTTATCACCGCTGTTAGCGAAAAACTTCTTGAACGTATAAGGCCCTGCAAAACTTTGATCACGGATCCAGTTTTTGCCCGGGTGAATTCCCCAGTTAAGGAAAGGCAAGCCACGGCGACCAACTGTCCAGTCTAATCTTGGATCCAAAGTTCCTGTCTCCGGAGTGAAAGGATCACTTGAAGCTAAACCTTCGTCATTTTTTACATCTACATCGTTGAAAGTATCCAAAAGTGGCAAACCTGCTGCATCCGTTTTAAATGCATTTACAAGGTTTTGTGAAGGCTGATAAAACCCGCAGCATCCGCCAGGACCTGAGCCATAAGGAAAATTAAGGTTATCACCCCAGCTACCATTTTCTCCACTACCACCGTCAGCTACTGACATTTGTACTTCAAAAACGGATTCGCTGTTGTTTTCCGTAGCAATTCTGAAATTGTCATGATAATTGGCAACCAATGAAAAAGGACCGTTTGAGATAATATCGACAAGCAAAGGTTTTGCTGCTGTATAATCGCTTTGGTACATATGAACTTTCGCAAGCATCGCTTTTGCAGACCATTTGCTGGCTCTTCCAACCTGTGCTTTTGTAGCAGAAATATTATCCACAGCAAACTGAAAATCTGCTTCGATGTTTGGCCAGATATCTTTATCGTTCGGTAGGTTGATGTAATCCGTTACCGTTTCATCAACGTAAGGAACCATGTTCCACATTTTTTTAGCTTCAAAATGGTACCAGCCACGAAGAAATCTTGCTTCTGCGGTAGCCTGCGTTTTTTCAGCCTCTGTCATATCCGTTGCTTTTCCGATCAGACGCAACACATCATTTGAGCGCGAAACACCGTCGTAAAGTGCCACCCATTTTTCGTTAAAACCACCAATGTCAGCCTGTTGGATATATTTTTCAATGGTTGTAATTTGAGCAAGGTCACCAACATCACTTCCTTTATAGCCATCATCAGATGCCACAGTTCCGTAGATCCAGTTACTTACAGCAGAAAAATATGTTCCGCCGGAACCTACACCGTCCAATAAACTGTAAGCACCGATCAAAACTGCATTTACACCGGTTTTATTTGCAAGCATGGTTTCGTTTCCTACGCCAAGTGGTGTAGTTTCCAGGAATTTATCTTTACAGGAATCCATTATTCCCATGCAAACCAATGCTGTCAATACTAAAATTTTCTTTTTCATATTTTTTGATTTAAAAAATCCGTGTCGGTTTGTTTTGATTAAAATCCAAAGTTGAGACCAACCTGATACATTTTAGATCTTGGGTAATTTCCCTGATCCACGCCTAATACAGTAGTTCCCGGAGTTGATCCAACCGAGGTAACTTCCGGATCAATTCCGCTGTATTTTGTAATGGTGAAAAGGTTTTGTCCCTGCACGTAAATTCTTGCGCTTGTCAAGCCAAGTTTAGACAACGCTTTTGATGGGAAAGTATAACCGATGGTCAGGTTTTTCATTCTGAAATACGTACCGTCTTCAATAAAGTAGCTTGAAGGCTGCTGACTTCTGCTGTCGTTTGCATCCAGAATCGGCAATACCGCATCAGGATTTTCCGGTGTCCAGGAATCATTCAGCATACGAAGACTTCTGTTACCTGCTTGATTATTGAAATCTGTCCAGCGTTTTACCATGTTCAAAATCTGGTTTCCTTTCACACCCTGGAAGAATGCAGAAAGGTCAAATCCTTTATAACCAAGGTTCAGGTTGATACCGTATGTGAAGTCCGGATGAGGATTTCCAAGGAATTTTCTGTCGGCATCTGTAATCACACCGTCTTCATTTGTGTCGTGGTATTTGTATTTTCCAACAGCGGCATAACCTGGATAAGTTGGTCCGGCGTCCACTTCTGCCTGATTTTGGTAAATCCCGTCAATCTGTAAACCATAAAAAGAATATAGCGGCATTCCTGCAACCGAGCGGCTCCATGTATAACTGCGAATTGTTGGTCCAAGAAGAACAGCAGAAGCACTGTTGTTCAATTTCACTACGTTGTTTTTGTAAGCTGAAATGTTAGCGCCGATCGAGTAAGTAAGCTGACCATCCAATGCTTTATTATTAAAATCAATCGCAAGGTCAATCCCTTTGTTATTCATTTCTCCAACGTTTACAAAAGGAATTGTGGCAACACCTTGTGTAGCAGGCAAACTAACCTGATACAACATATCCGAAGTAGTACGATTGTACAAATCAAGATTAAGACCAAACATTCCTTTCAGGAAAGTTGCATCCAAACCAACGTTCGTCTGCGTTGTTGTTTCCCATTTTGCATCCTGATTTCCAAATGCTTGTGTATCAAAACCAGCCTGAACAGAACTGTTAGATCCGTCAATTGCGTAAGAAGATTGGTTCAAAGTAGAACGGTAAGTGCTGAAACCGTTGTAGTTACCAATTTCCTGGTTACCTGTTTGTCCCCATCCACCTCTCAACTTCAAATCATCAAGCCAGGTAGTGCCTTTCATGAAAGCTTCTTCGGATAAACGCCATCCTGCACTGAATGCAGGAAAGGTACCATAACGGTTGTTTTGTCCAAAACGCGAAGAACCATCGCGACGAACCGTTGCTTCCAGTAAATAACGGTCTTTCAAAGCATAGTTAACTTTTCCAAAAACGGAGAAAAGTGACCATTGATAACCGGCTCCTGAGTTGTTAATACCCGCAGAACCTGCGCTTAAATACATGTACTGAGGATCTTCCGAATAAAATGTGGTACGGGTTGCAGAAAAGTCTTTTCCTGTACCTTTAATCGCCTCTGTTCCTGCCAGAACATTCAATTTGTGAATCGTTCCGAAAGTTTTGGTATAGTTAAGCGTATTTGACCAGGTCCAGTTTACGTCCCATGCGTAGGCATTTGTCAGCGAGTTATTCGATTCAATTTCTGCCTCTTCCAAATCCAGAAGTACATACGCTGTTCTGTTAGCATGGGTGAAATCGACACCGATACTTGATTTCGCAACAAGATCTTTTAGTACGTCAACTTCTACGTAAGCGTTACCGAAAGTTCTGAAAGTGTTAACACGGTTGTCTTTTGTACGATATAACTGAGCAACCGGGTTCGTGGCTGGTCCCAAACCAGCCGCACGTGTTGCAGCAAATTTGCCCATGATATCATAAACCGGAATGATCGAAGGAATACGGAATCCGTTTCCGATCGGGTTACCATCCTGGTTGTTGGTTGTACTTGCTGTACCGTTATTGCTGTAATAACCTTTATTCTCAGTATAACTTACTTCAAGATTTTCTCCAAAACGAATTCTCTTTTTGAACAAAAACTCAGTATTTGAACGAAGAGAATAGCGGTTGAAAGAAGTATTTTTCAAAATACCATCCTGTTTGAAATAGTTAAGTGAAAGAGCGTATCTGCCGGTTTCGCTTCCACCTGTCGCGCCAATGTTGTATTCCTGAATGGCAGCATCACGAAGAATTTCTTTCTCCCAGTCCGTACCTTCTTTGTTTGCTTTTACGATCTGGTAAAAACCGGTGCGGTTGTAATTGTAGAGCGATGGATTTGTAGCAGGATTTCCTTCGGACAAACCATACTGAGAACCAGCTAAAATATAATCCGGCACGACTGCATTAACACCATTACCATATTGCTGATGCGAAGGATTTCCGTTTGTAAGAACACCTGCATTTCTGCGCTGGGTCCAAAGAAGATCACCAAATTGTTGTGGATCAATGATCAATCCCAAATCAACTTTTCCGGTTTGTACACCGAAACGGCTGTTGAAAGAAAACTGTGGCGCACCAGATTTTCCCTTTTTTGTTGTAATGATAATTACACCATTCGCAGCACGTGAACCGTAGATCGAAGCAGAAGAAGCATCTTTCAAAACCTGCATCGATTCAATGTTATTCGGGTTGATGCTGTTCAAACCACCTTTTGTAGGAACACCATCGATTACATACAATGGATCGTTGTTGTTAACCGTACCAAATCCACGGATACGAACCGTCGCCTCACCACCTGGTGAATTATTTGAAGTAACCGTCACACCCGCAACGCGTCCCTGCAATTGCTGAGCAACGTTTGGAGCAGAAACTTTTGTCAATTCTTTTGTATCAACTGTTGATACAGCACCGGTAATATCTCTTTTTGATTGAGAAGAATAACCCGTAACAACAACTTCGCTCAATGATTTTACATCCGATTGAAGTGTGATTTCAATCATCGATTTGTTGGCAATGTTAATTTCCTGTGTCAAAAAACCGATCGAAGAAACAACTAATGTGGTACTTCCGTCCGGCAATTCAAGAGAAAAACTTCCCTCGCCATCCGTTGTGGTTCCAACACTTGAACTTCCTTTTAACACAATCGTCGCACCCGGAACAGTCGCTCCTGTGGCGTCAATAACCTTTCCCTTGATAGAAAATAATGCTGATTTAATCGTTTGGATCGATGTTCCCATTCCTTCGATCTGAGGGACAGAAGGTTTTGTTCCGGGAATTCTTTTCAGTAAAATCTGTTTTCCGGAAACTTCGTAAGTTACCTTTAAAGGCGTAAGGAAATTTTCAAGAATCGCTTCCAGTTTTTCATCCTTTGCATTCAGATTTACCTTACGTTCCGACTGGATCAGTTCAGGGCTGTACATGAAATTTACACCCGACAGTTTTCCCAGTTTTTCAAGAGCAACGCCAATTTTCTGTTCCTTTAGATTGATCGTCAGGCGACGGTTAAGCACTTCCTGTGCATTACTGTCTATCGCAAACGACATGGTGGAAAACTGTATAACAATAAACAATTGTATGAGGCTGATTCTCATAATTTTAAAAAGGCATTGGGGCCATTGTAAGGTTTTTTTCATACTTTTGAATGTTTTGATGGTTGTTAAAAAATCAGCAAAATAATTCCCTGGTCCCTTTTCGGGGGACTTCATCTTAGTGCCAACATAGGTGGGGATTTTAGTCAGGGTGAATGATGTTGACGCATCGTTCACCTTTTTTGTTTGTCTTCAAATAGTCTGGAGTTTAGGATTAAAGAATTATTGACAAGAATTTCCGGTAATACTTATTTTGTTTTCACTCACCTGATAGTTTGCTTCCAGTATCGCACAAATCCATTTCAATTTATTTTCCAGCGGTTCGTCTCCAAGTGTTGCCGTGATACTGCAATGCGCCATCGTTTGTTCATTGTACTCAATATCAATTCCGTAGGCTTTTTCAAGTGATGTAAAAACCTCCGAAACTGGCGTGGCATTATAAGTGAATTTTTGATTCTCTATCGGAATTTTCAAAAGCAGCGATCCTGTTACTGACGATCTAATTAAACGCGATTTCGCTCTTTCAAAAGTCGCCTGCTGATTACAGGTCAACAATAACGCGGATAACTTGTTGCCATCCTGATATTCTTTCAAGTGCTTATCAGTACTTGAAAAGACTGAAACTTTTCCGGTTTTGACAGCTACCAGTACGTTTTGGTCATCTTTATCCGCTTTGATACTAAAACTTGTACCTAATACTTTGGTTACCAGTTCATTGGCATAAACGAAAAATGGACGTTCAGGATCTTTTGTGACTTCGAAAAACGCTTCTCCTGAAAGCACAACAACCCGCTTATCCTTATCAAATTCTTTGTTGTAACTAATCCGGCTATTTTTTCTGAGTACTACCGAACTGCCATCAGGCAACTGTACATACCGAACTAAATTATTTTCATTGATGACTTCAATAACCGTTTCAGCTGATTTATTCAAAGAAAGCTGCTGCTGATTTTCAATAAATATGTTCTCGTTGTGATATTTTAGATAAACAAAAAGTCCTGCTGCGATCAGCAGTAAAACTGACGCGGCGATGGCTCTGCTATATTGGAACCAATTGAAATCGCCTTCCAAAGTTTTATTGGCATTTTCTCTGCGTTTTGCAATTTCCAAAGCCTGACTAACTTTGTAAGCTATATGTTCATCGGTAATCGGGAGGGTGTCATTTTGTATGGACAAAAGGCTGAATCTTGCCTGTTCCAATGCTTCTTTTTTTAAGGCATCATTCGCCGACCAGTTTTTCCAGTATTCATCAAGATCCGGACTTTCTTCAAGTACCCAGGCTATAAAAACCGGATTTTTTATCAATTCCTGAAAAAGCGCGTCGAGCTTGGCATTCATAAATAACAATATATTTCTACCTCTATATTGTTACTATCTGTTTAATCTGTATGGATACTCACTTGCCAAACTAAATTTTTACTATTCTTTAAAAATTATAATATTATTTCGAAAAATGAATAAAAGATAAAAGAAAAAGAAGGGCTTATTGGCCATATATTACGCAGGGTTGACAAAGCGCGTTGCAAAATATTACTGACGGATTGCGGCTTAATAGCAAGCAAAACTCCGATTTCTTCGGATTTTAAACCTTGAAAAAATCTTAGATAAATAACTTCCCGTTGCCTTGTCGGAAGTTGCGTCATTAATTCTTTAACCTGATTTTTTAGATTAAGCTCATTTTCATTTTGGATGATCACTTCTTCGGAGGAAAATTCCTGCCAGGTATCGACGAATTCTCCTGTCAATTCCTCTTCTCCGGCTAGCGGTTTCAGCGTTTTAATGATTCTGTGACGAAAAGATTTTAGCAAATAAAACTTGATCGAGGGGGTGTCATTGAGATTTTGACGGTGGAGCCAGAGATGGATGAATAAATCCTGTAAAGCATCTTCGGCAATTTGAACGTTTGGTGTAAATCTTAAACCGTAGTGAAGTAAAGTGCGGTAGTATCGTGTGGCGAGCTCGGTATAAGCTGCCTCATTCCCGTTCCGGAAACTGTCCCAGAGTATTGAATCATCGGTATGTTTGGAGATCTGAGTCAATAGTGATTCTGTTGAAAATAGACATCGTAGAATCAAAAATAGGTAATGGAGGTATTATATAAAATACTATTTTGAATATTATTAGAATATCAAAATTTAATTACGTTATTCTTCAAGTTTAGGTGAAGTTTCAACACAATTGTGATGAAAATTGGTGTCCGGATATAAAATTTGCCGCAAAAGAGTATAACAAACATAGACTTTCACTTTGTTATTTCAGTTCCTAACTTAATGACATTGTCAATGATCCGGATTATTCCATTTCAACTTTTTCTGGTATTCTGTTTTTTTGTAGATGCAAATGGGCAACCTGCTGGTATTGATTATAAATCACGAGTAAATGCCATCAGCAGCAATATAAATTCTGTTTTTTACGAATCTGAAACCGGGTTGTATAAAGAGACAAATGGTAAAAACGACAAACTACATTCTTATTTATGGCCGTTATGCGCCTTGGTTCAGGCCGCTAATGAAGCTGAGCAAATAGAGCCGGGAAAAGAATTTATGAAACCGGTTTTAGCAGCAATCGCTCAGTACCATAATACAAATCCGCCAGTGCCTGGTTATCAGGCTTATGTAACAAAAGAAGAAAAAGATTCGCGTTTTTATGACGATAACCAATGGATCGCGATTGCTTGTCTGGATGCTTACAACCGGACAAAAAAGAAATCATATCTGGATATCGCTGAGGAAATTTACCGGTTTCAGATGACAGGTTATGATGAAAAATCGGGTGGGGGATTGTACTGGAAGGAAGATGAAAAAAATACGAAAAATACTTGCTCAAACGGTCCAGGAATTCTGGTGGCTTTGCAATTGTACAAGGTCACAAAAAAGAAAGAATATTTGACAACGGCGATCAAGTTGTATGGCTGGACAAATAAAAACCTGCGCGCATCCGATGGTATTTTTTACGATGCAATCAAGATTCCAAGTTTGAAAATCGATTCAGCAAAATATACCTACAATACCGGAACAATGCTCCAATCCAATGTTATTTTGTATACGATTACAAAAGAGAAAAAGTATCTGGATGAAGCTGAATTGATCGCAAATTCTGCGGAAAAATATTTTTACAAGAACAAAAAGTTGCCGGGAAATTATTGGTTTAATGTTGTGTTGCTTAGAGGCTACGAAGAGCTTTATAAAGTGAACAAAAACAAAAAACAATTTCAGTTTTTTGTTGACGATGCCGAGCGTATCTGGAAAGAAGAAAGAGATGAAAAAGGTTTAGTAGGAACAAAAGCGGCCAAAACCCTGATCGATCAATCGGCGATGATGGAAATGTATGCAAGATTGGACGGGATGAAATAGTCTACCAATATTTCCCATTTTTCCGCGCAAACCAGAATCCCCGCCAGAAAATTAATCCATGATTCCAAAGCGAAGGAATCAATCCGAAATGCTTTTTTAAAACATTATAACGATCTAATAATGAGCGGCGATGATTTTGTATTGACAGTCCGCCCATTAAATACCGACAAAGAATAAAATCCATATACTGTGTCTTTTTTGAGTTTTTCAAACAGGAAATTTCCCAGTCAATATCAGCACTCAGATTGGTGTAATCATAGGGTGGGGCAATTTCTTTTTTAGCAATAAAAGATTGGTGGCAAACTTTCATTCCCAGTGCAAAATCTTTCCAGGTAAGGTTTTTAGGCAAATCGTGTGGAGTAAATTTACTTCTTAATCCAACTTCACTGCCATCTTCGCGAACTAGCAATGCATCGCTGTAATAAACATCTGCATTACTTTCAAACGCAGAAATTAACTGACTTAAAATGTTTTCATCCTGAACTTCATCACCAGCGTTCAGAAACCATAAATACTTTCCAGTTGCCAGATTCAAGCCTTTATTCATCGCGTCATAAAGTCCGCGATCTGGTTCAGAAATTACTTTTGAGATAAATTCGAATTCACTGGCAATGGTTAAAGTGTTGTCTTTTGAACCTCCGTCAATGATCAGGTATTCAACCACAGTTTTATCCGCCAGTTTTGCCAATGCCTTTTCAGCGCTTTTCAGCGTTCGGGGCAGGAAGCGTTCGGCGTTGTATGTGATGGTGATGATTGTTAGTAAAGGCATTCGTATCGATTTTTGAATGAATCAGATTCACCCTTATTTTATTATTTCCCAATGACCGCCTTTATCAGGCCCGATCCGGTTAATTATTTTTTGATCTTTTAGCTTTTGTATTTGCCATTCAATACCTCGTCTGCTTAATCCGGTAATTTGTTGAATGGCTTTTGTCGTTATTCGGGAATCGGATTTAATCAGGTTCAGGATAATTTCTTCGGTTTTCTCCACAGTTTTCTCCACAGTTTCCTCCACAGTTTTCTCCACAGTTTTCAGTACAGTTTGTGTAGAAACAATAACCCTAAATCCGTGCTGAAAATTTTCAAAAACGGGCGCTTCTAAACCGTAATTCAGAAAGGCATTTTGAATTCTTTTAATACCAGATCCATACTTTTCAATAACACCAGCTTCTTTGAAAATCGAAGATACCTTTTTATTTCTAGCCTGCGATGTGTAATCTCCGCTGAGTAATTGTTCAATGGAAATTGATTGTGGTAATGGACCAGGGTTGAAAAATTCGATATAATGATCAAAAACTTTCACAGATGAATCACCATAATGCATATAGTCGCGGTGGACGATCATGTTAATAATAATCTCACGAATTGCATTCAGAGGATATTCCCAGCGTTCCTCGCGTTGAGGATTTCCGGTAATGATATACTCTTTGTTTATATGTTTTTTAATAAAAGTTAATACATCTTCGATTTGAGAAAATAAATCGCTCCGGAGCGTTAAGCCATCTTTTATCAAAGTTGGAGCAGAAAATCTTCCCAATTCAATCGTTGCCAGAAACACGTCATTTTTCGCGAATAACAAATGGCACGCGTTGGCAATTTGGGATTCTTTAATCAGCTCAAATTTGTACAAAACCGTTAACGGATCATCCTGCAACGGATTTTCTTTGAGTATGTTTGATTTTTCTATAAACGAACGTACTTTTTCCAACGAAATATCGTCCAGTTTGTAATCGTTTGTTGCATAACTGTCCCAGCTTGTGTTGAAAGTTTTGAGATGCATATCCGAAATTTCTCTCAAATTCAATTGATGATTTGAGTTTTGGACCCGTTTGAAATAGCGTCCGCGAAAAGCTACCGGTTTGATTGGGAATTCTTTAATCGAAAGCGAAATTATTTCTTTTCCTTCAATTTCAAGGAATTCAGAATCAGGAATAACGGAAGGCTGCGTTTTGTGTTTGATTTCATTAAGCCATTGCTGAACCGTTTCTTCCCGGATCACGAAATTTTTGACAGGTTCTCCATCATCGTTAATACCAATAAAAATCTGTCCGCCTTTCGTGTTGGCAAAAGCAACCAGCGTTTCAATTACGGCATCACTAAAACGGCTTTTATATTCGGTATTGGAGTTTTCAGACATATGTAAAAGATATGAAAACTGCTTTGTCATTTGTTTTTCAACAATGATTTGTACAGCGTTTCATATTGAGACGCGACAATATTTTCCGCGTAACTTCCCAGTACTTTTTCCCGCGCTTTTTTAGAAATTTCTCCATCCGTATTATTTTCCAAAACCCACTGAATCCCGGTTGCTAACGACTCAACAGATTTATATTCTGAAAGGTATCCGTTTTGCTGATGATAAATCATTTCCGGAATACCGCCTATGTTGAATCCAACTGCCGGCGTTCCACAGGCAAAAGATTCCATAATCGTATTTGGCAAATTCTCTTCGAGAGAAGGAGTTACAAAAACCGACGCTGCGTTATAAGATAATACTATCTGTTTTACATCGGACAAATGTCCAAGTTTATGCGTCTTAAATGGTAATTGATTTAACACTTCTTCTTCCGCCTGCCCGAAAACCAGAAGTTCAATATTTTCAGAAAGCTCGGGATGTTGATTTTTAAGTTGAATTAATGCTTCCTGAAAATACGAAAAACCTTTCATCAGCGCATTTACGCGCATGGCGGCGAAAAGAATTAAATGTTTGTCAGTTGGTAAATTTAATTGTTGCCTCGCTTCCCTTTTTGATATTGGAGAAAATACGGTAATGTCAATTGGATTTGGAATCGATTCTATTTTAAAGCCATTAAGCAAACTGCTGTTTCGGGCTCTTTTGGATAGCCACTGACTGCAACCAACTGCTGTAAAATGATTAGGCTGATAGGCTGAGTTTTTGGAAAACCAGTCTTTTCTGGAAATATCATTTCCACCCGGGTTTTTCAAAAACTTGCAGTTCCCACATTCAATCTGATAGTTTTCGCATTCGCCGCTATGATGACAGCCGCCCGTAAAAGGCCACATGTCATGGAAAGTCCATACGACAGGTTTTCCCAGCGCCAGTAATTTTTTTATAGAACCGGTTGATAAAAATCCGAAGTTAACCCAGTGTAAATGAATGATATCTGCATTTTGAACAAGCGGATGTTTGCTGATATCCACGCCAACGATACCACGATTAAACAGAAAACGAATCTCTTTCGATCGTTCGTAGGGTAAAAATAAAAGTCGTTCAGCGATAAATCTCGCCCAGACAAATTGTTTTTTTAATGAAGTATTGGCGATTGTGGTTACAGCCGGATTTTCCGTTTTTTTTTCCTGAACCAATATGTCGCCTTTGATGGACGAATGTTTTTCCAAAGCCTTTTGCAGTCGGGAGCAAGCTATGGCTGCGCCGCCGCTACTGTCGCTGGTATTGATAAAAACTACGTTCATGCACGGGCCGTTATGACGATATAAGGTGATAGCGCCTTTGTTTCAAACGGAAAAAATTTAGAAAAAACTTTAAGCGAAAACCAGGTCGATTTGCGGAAAGCTTGTACCCAGGCAGGCTGTTTATTTTCATTTTCCAGCCAAAGCATGAAACGGCCGGAATAATAAACTTCAATATCTTTCAATCCCAAATTCTGGCAGATATTCCGCAGATAAACAAGATCCATACTTTCAATAAAATGCTTGTCGTAATTGTCGCGGTCAAATGTCTTTTGAAACCAACCGTTTAATCCCTGAAAGTTTGGCAGTGAGATAAAAAGTATCCCATTTTCAGAAAGAAACTGGGTATGCTTTTCAATAATTTCCGTTGTATTTTGAAAGTGTTCAATCAAACCGTTTGACATGACGAGGTCATATTTGCCAACGGGAGAGTAGTTGAATAAATCAGCTTCAATCGTCCCGACCGAACCTTCTGTTATTAGATTCGCTTTTTCAAGATCATGCAAAATCTTCGGATGTATGACGAAATCCAGCAGATCGGTTTTAATCTTTAAATTCTTGTGCGCCCAAACGGAATAATAACCCGGAAACCCACCGATTTCAAGCAGACTTTTTACCTGATTTGTGGTCACCAGTTTTTTTAAAAGAGACAAGAATGGATAATTATCAGGGATACTAAAAACGAGTCCGGTCTTACTTTCCCAATAATTCAACCAAAATTCTTTATCCGTCAGGCCATTCATAGATTTTAAAAACAGATTATGCTTATTCGAAACTTTGCAGAAAGACCAAAGTTACAATTTCAAAATTAAGATGTCTTTAAAAAATATAACCGGAGTAGATTTTCTTCAATCTTGAGGTCACAATTTGTGATCTCAAGATTGAACTGTTATTCGTGGCTATTTTTAAATCCTATTACTTTTCTTTAGGGATGTGGGGGATTTAATAGAAAATTCAAAGTTTCGTAAATGTCTTTAAATTTAATTTGCATCTCATTTTCCAGGCTTTCGATGCGCTGTTTCAATTCCGTTGAATCAATAATATTGACGAATCATAACAAAGGCCCGCATATTGGTGATGTTTACTTGAAGTGCTTTTTGACCTTTCAACACACTTGATAATATGGCAGTACCTAGTTCAGTAAAAGCAAATGGTAAATATTTACTATGTTCACCTCTTTGATTCTTTAAGATCACAAATTGTGATCTTAAAGAATCAAATTCCAGCGAGGTCAATTCAAACATAAGTCTGCGGGAAATCAATCAACATTTCTCCTAACAGCCTGTTTCAAAGATCTTGTTTCAACTTCATACATTTCTGCCAAATCGAAATCCAGCATAACTTTCTGTCCACGAAGCGTGAACACTTTGTTTTGTATAGCGATCAGTTCCATAAATTCAGTTTTTAAATTATATGGAATACTGAAAATCGATAATTAGGTCACAGCTTTTTCGATTCTCTAAGATCACAATTTGTGACCTTAGAGAATTACATTCTGGTCTTGTAATTTCAAACATAAAGTCGTCAGGAAACCTGTCACAAGGCGTTTCAATGGAACGCTTCATATCGAGGTGTTTATTTATTTCTACCAACGAGATATGCCTACGGCATAGTTAAAGAAATCTTCTGAGTTATAATTTGACATAATCGAAAGACATGTCCACATGTACCAGAGATACATTTTGTTGGTAGAAATAGAATACGTTATTATGTAAGGCGTTCCGGTAGGAACGCTTTGTGATTGGGTGTTAATATATTTTCTGTATACAAATACACCCAAGATATACCAGAACAAGATTTCCCCAAAATTTTCTGATCATAATTAATATGGCTAGTTTTATGTCCTCGTTTTAAATTTTACCAGAATGTTGTCAGAAATTGCTGCAAGTAAAATTGCAATTATTGGTCTTGGTTATGTTGGTCTGCCGTTGGCGGTGGAATTCAGCCGGAAATATTCAGTGCTTGGTTTTGATATCAATAAAGAACGTGTTGCTGAATTGAAGCGCGGCTATGACCGAACGCAGGAAATTTCTTCGGAAGATTTACAACGTGTTCAGGATCTGCAATTTTCAGATGAATTGTCGGCATTGGCGACTTGCAATATATTTATAGTAACTGTTCCAACGCCGATCGATAACTATAAAAAGCCGGATCTTGGCCCACTTTTGAAAGCCAGTGATACGGTTGGAAAAGTTTTGAAAAAAGGTGATATCGTTATTTATGAATCCACAGTTTATCCGGGTTGTACAGAGGAAGATTGTGTTCCGGTTCTGGAAAGAGTAAGCGGCTTGAAATTCAATGTTGATTTTTTCTGCGGATATTCTCCGGAGCGTATCAATCCAGGCGACAAGGTCAATACCTTAACCAAAATCAAAAAAGTAACCTCAGGTTCAACGTCGGAAATTGGTGAGTTTGTCAATACTTTATACGGAACGATTATCGAAGCCGGAACACATCTGGCATCGAGTATTAAAGTTGCCGAAGCTTCAAAAGCAATTGAAAATGCCCAGCGCGATGTAAATATTTCTTTCGTTAATGAACTTGCGTTGATCTTTGACCGGATGGGAATTGATACGACGGAAGTGTTGGAAGCTGCCGGAACAAAGTGGAATTTTCTTAAATATAAGCCGGGGTTGGTAGGCGGACATTGCATTGGTGTTGATCCCTATTATCTGGCGTACAAAGCAGAATCTTTGGGTTATTATCCACAAGTAATCCTTTCTGGCCGCCGTGTGAATGATACGATGGGTGTTTTTGTAGCCAATAAACTGGTCAAACTTTTGATAAAAAAAGGACATAAAATTGAAGGCAGTCGCGTTTTGATTTTAGGTATCACTTTTAAAGAAAATTGTCCTGATATCCGAAATACGCGTGTTGTTGATGTTTATAAAGAATTGAAAGATTTCGGTATGGATGTTGATGTGTATGACTCCTGGGCTTCGGCGGAAGAGGTGAAACATGAATATGACATCGCCTTGGCAGATAAACCAAATGGAAAATATGAAGCCGTTGTATTAGCTGTTGCGCACGACACTTTCAAAGAGTTGAATCTGACAGATTTTACAAATACAAATTCGGTCCTTTTTGATCTGAAATCGACTTTGCCAAAAGATTCGGTTGATTCTCGACTATAAAAATTATCCAAAACCGGAATCAACTTAGAAATGATTCCGGTTGTTTTTTTCTCTTATAGGTTCAAATTTTCGCTTTTGAAATTATCTCAATTGCATTAAAGTAAGCGAAACATTTCTTCCCCTCTTAAAATTGTCTGCGAATGTGTACTTTTGCAGGAATTACCACAAGATTTCTGACGCATGCGTGTTTGTTTTGTTATGGCGGGGTTGCCGCATTATTTTGCCTTGATATTGAATAAAATGGTTTCCGACTATGGAATCGAAGTTATTCTCGTCAAACCTACCCAACAAAGCAAAGCCCTGGGCGCCGGTGTGAAGGAAGATAAATCAGCCGCGAACTTCCGGTTGGTGGAACTTCCCGAGTTTACAACCTGGTACGGAAAGTCTTTTTTCGAAAATCTTATCCCGACTTTACAGGAAATAAAACCGGACATTATCGTAATGTCGTCCTGGCCATATTTTTTGCAACTGGTACTGAATCCGCCTTTTTATTTTAAACTGAAAAAAATTGGCGCAAAGTTAATTTGCCGGGATATTCCTTTTAATACGGCGTATTGGGGTAAAAGTCAGGAGTATTATTATTCAGGACAAAACATTACCGAAGATCTTGACGCAAATAAAAAAAACTGGAAAGGTGCACTTTATTTCCGGGCAATAACGTGGTTACGAAAATTATATCTTCCGCTAGCCGACGCGCATATCAACTATTATGATGAAGGCCGTGATATCATCGGAAGTTATGGCGTTCCGAAAGAAAAAATATTTATTGCCGCCAATTCTCCAGATACTGACGAATTGCTGGCCGCGTATGAAGAAGTTTTAAGACAACCTGAAATTTTACCGGCTAATCCACACCGTGTTATTCATGTAGGAAGATTAGTGAAATGGAAGCGAGTGGATATGCTGATTCAGTCGATTAAAGATCTGAAACGGTTTTTTCCTGATATTGAACTGGTCGTTGTAGGTTTCGGTCCGGAAGAAGAAAATCTTAAAAAACTGGCTGAAAAACTTGATGTCACGGACAATGTAAAGTTTGTCGGAGGAGTTTATGATGCACTCACGCTGGGTAAATATCTGCATGTTTCGTCCATTTATTTATTAGGCGGAATGGGTGGATTATCCATCAATGATGCCATGTGTTTTGCCAAACCGGTCATTTGTTCGGTTGCGGATGGAACGGAAAGACGTTTGGTGAGAGATGGATATAATGGTTTTTATTTTGAAAATGGAAATCAGGAAAGTCTGAACCTGAAAATGAAAACGTTGCTTCAGGATCCCGAAAAAATCAGCACCTTTGGTGCAAATTCATTGCGCATAATAAAAGAAGAAATCAATATACACAGTGTGCTGAAAGAATACATGGTTGCCTTTAACTACGTTCTGGCGCACTGATCTGTTTAAATTCTGGTTGATTAAAAAATGAAAATCCTGAGTATTGTTGGTGCCCGTCCGAACTTCATGAAAGTGGCTCCGTTGCACCGCGCTTTTTTACAACATCCTGAAATCGATTCGAAAATCATTCATACCGGACAGCATTATGATGCCCGTATGTCGGATGTGTTTTTTAATCAGCTGGAATTACCGAAACCAGATTATTTTCTTGGTATCGGCGGCGGTTCGCATACACAGCAAACGGCCAAGATCATGATCGAATTTGAGCAGGTTATGCTGGCTGAAAAACCGGATGTTGTGCTGGTTGTTGGTGATGTTAATTCAACAATTGCCTGTGCGATGGTAGCGGTAAAAGAACATATTCCTGTCGTTCACGTAGAAGCAGGTTTGAGAAGCGGCGACCGTGGAATGCCGGAAGAAATTAACCGGATCATGACGGATTGTATTGCGGACGATCTTTTTGTAACCGAGCAAGCCGGTATCGACAATCTGAAAAGAGAAAGTATTCCGGATGAAAAAGTCCATTTTGTCGGCAATGTGATGATCGATTCTTTGGTATACTATCGCCAGAAAGCTTCAACTTTAACATTGGTGAAAGATCTTGGCTTGGAGCCAAAGTCTTATGTTTTGATGACGATGCACCGCCCAAGCAATGTGGATTTTCAGGAAGGATTAACTAATATTTTGAAAATTATCAAAGAAACTTCAAAAAGTAAAACCGTACTTTTTCCTGTTCATCCAAGAACGCTGAAAAATATGGAAACATGGGGTTTGCTGGATGAATTGAGAAGTCTTGAAAATGTGATTTTGATGGAACCACAGGGTTATCTTGAATTTTTGCATTTGATGGAAAATTCTGCTTTGATTATCACCGATTCAGGTGGAATTCAGGAGGAAACTACTTATCTGCAAGTGCCTTGTCTTACTTTCCGTGCAAGTACGGAACGTCCAGTAACGGTAGAATTGGGAACAAATATTTTACTTAGTGATCTGGATCCGGTTTCTGTTGCTGAAAAAGTGCAGGATATTTTGGCTGGAAGGGTGAAAGAAGGCATTATTCCTCCATTTTGGGATGGACACGCCGCTGAACGTATCGCAGAAATATTGATACAAAAATACGCTAACTAGACTTTCAGAGTGGGAATCGTTGTTCGTCAGAGTCTTAAAGCTGGTCTTGGATCGTACATTGGGGTAGGGATTGGTATTGTCAATCAGATGTACGTTTCTACGAAATTTTTATCCGTAGAGCAATACGCACTTTCCCGGTTGCTTTTTGAAAATAGCTTACTTTTTGCTGCATTTGCACATTTAGGAACCCCCTTTATTGCAGATAAATTTTTCAGTCTTTTTCGGAACGACGAGGAAGAACATCATGGAATTCTTGCGTTTCTCCTGCTTCTTCCTTTTATAGGTGCAGTGATTTTCGGGATTATTTATCTCGTATTCACACCGGCGATCCATGCGTATTTCGCGGAGGAGTCGCCGATGTTTTTGAAATATCATTTTCTGGTTATTCCCTTAACGACGTTCTGGATCTATATTTCTGTCCTTGAAGCATATTGCCGAAACAATTCCCGAATTGCAGTACCGAATTTTATTAGAGAAGTATATCTCAAATTAGCCAACGTCTTGCTGATTTTGATGTTTGGATTGGGCTGGCTAAGTTTTGAAGCCATGTTGTATCTGGTCGTAGCATCCTATGGTTTAGCGGTAGTCATTTTTCTTGGTTACATCAAACAGCTTGGCAGATTATATTTCCGGTTTCCTGATAAAAAAATCCTGACACGCTCGTTAATCATACAAATGCTTGGTTATGGCGGATTTACATTGCTTGGCGGGGTGGGAGTAAACCTGATGCTTTTTATTGATCGAACCATGGTGGCTGGTAAAAAAGGACTGGTAAGTGCCGGGATATTTATCATTGCTTCTTATATCGCCGGGATTATTGAAATTCCTAAAAAAGCAATTGCTCAAATTTCAATTCCTTTACTGGCAGCTTCTTTGGTGAAAGGTGATTATGATCACGTTCGTACCATGAATCAAAAGTCAGCTTTAAATCAGCTTATTGCGGGCGGAGTTGTATTTCTATTAATTTGGGCCAGTATCGACGATATTTTCTTTTTAATACCCAAAGGAAGTACGTATGGAGAAGGCAAATATGTGGTGCTGTTTCTTGCGTTGGTGAAGGTGTTCGACATTGCAACGGGTTTGAATACAGAAATTATCATGTATTCGAAATTTTTCAGATTCGCTACGTTATTTATTGTTGCATCGGCCATTTTAGGTTTTTTGTTGAACTTATGGCTAATCCCAATCCACGGTTTTGTAGGAGCAGCGATTGCAACTGCCTTCACCACTTTGGTTTACTCAATTGCCAGAATGACTTTCGTTTGGTGGAAATTTGGAGTGCTTCCGTTCACAAATAAAACGTTACAGGTTACCTTAATTCTGGCTTTTTTGTATGCAATTACTTTCCTGATTCCGGATTATACAAGAACGATTATTTCGGCTATGTTGATGATGGCTTTGCGTTCAATAATCATCATTCTGTTGTTTATTCTTCTAATTGTAAGGTTTAAAATTTCCGAAGAAATTAATGATCTGGTACTGGGTTTGCAACGCAGATTTCTCAAATAATCAATCGAATAATTCTAGATCAGATCGTTCCCCAATTTAATTTTTCTGGAAGTTTTAACCCGGTTTTCAACAAAAGCCAGATCACGGATATAAATCGTGTTTTCAGGATTGGTAGTCGTAATTTTAGTCAGTTTTCGTTCAGAAGGGAAATAATTATAAGGCACAAAACCCAGGCTCAAAAGCTTGTCATGGATGTAATTCTGGCCAAATTCATATTGATCGGAAAGCCCATTGGTTTCCATAATAATGATTTTCAGCTCCGGCCTTTCCAATGTTTTTGAAGCGCCATTAATTACATTGGCTTCAAAACCTTCGACATCGATTTTTAGTA
Organism: Dyadobacter subterraneus; assembly: GCF_015221875.1. NCBI lineage: Bacteria > Pseudomonadati > Bacteroidota > Cytophagia > Cytophagales > Spirosomataceae > Dyadobacter > Dyadobacter subterraneus. The sequence goes on along the minus strand of NZ_JACYGY010000001.1, from coordinate 5,485,483 downwards.
AATTGATGTTTTTATCGGCCAATATATTATCCAACGAATTTACCGGAACTTCTGTAACCGGGCCGCGGAAAGTATTATCGTTGATCACGTGATTGATTGCATCCAGAGAATTTGAAAAAATCAGCGTTTCTTCTTTATCACCAACTCCAAGATTATAAAGCTCCGAGCGGTCTTGCAGATTATTGTAATTGATATTGCGTTTCAGGTTTGCAAACGTTGAGGGAATGGGCTCAAACGATAAAGATTTTGCACCGGTAATGCCTGATGCCAAAACGGAATAAACTCCGATGTTAGCGCCCACATCCACAAAAGTATCTTCCGGACGCAGGTAATGCATCACAAAAAGCATTTCGTTTGTATCGTATAAGCCCGTATAAATTTGCAGTTCCGCGCTCGACATACCCTTGTCCACAACCAGCGAAACATGCTCAACAAACGGGTAGACCATCGGATGTTTGTGTAAGCGAATGACCAGGCCTCTTTTGAAGAGCGTCATCAATGCTTTTACCTTTCTGTCTTTGTTTAAAGGGTGGCCCAGAACCGTCTTTATCGTTTTTAATTTCATTCTAAAACTGAGGGATTTTGAAATTATTCCCGCTATCAATACAAATATTAAAATTGAGTGCTAATGTAGTATATTTGCACCCCCTATGCAAAATTGGAGTTTCGGAGCGATACCGGAAATCGGAATGTTTCAGGGTTGGAGTTGTCACAAATATCTTTCGGAATAAGCGGATAAAATGGTTAAGTTTTTAAAAAAGCAGGGTTGGGGAGTTCTAAATTCAGTTGGTTTTGGCGGAGCCGTTCAACTTTATTTGAAAAGTGCTCTGAAAGAATACGGTTGGTTCAGAAGTTTTCATTCCAAACAATCCGTTGACGCCGCAGGAAATCCGCTTCCCTGGTATACTTATTCGTTTATCTTTTTCCTTGAACCAAGAATTAAACCGCATTTTGAAGTTTTCGAATACGGATCCGGAAATTCTACACGTTGGTATGGTGCCCGCGTGAAACATATCGCTGCTGTTGAACATGATGCGCAGTGGATTGAAATCATTAAACCAAAACTTCCTGCAAACTCGACTGTTTTCTCTCGTCCGCAAGGACCTTCTTACGTTGAAGCCGTTAAAAACGAAGGCAAAAAATATAACATCATTGTAGTCGATGGCCGCAACCGCGTAAAATGCACCGCTTTTGCTGCTGAATATTTGTCGGAGGATGGTGTTTTAATTCTTGACAATTCGGAACGTGACTGGTATCAGCCTGCGAAAGATTTTATGACAAATAAAGGTTATAAGAGCATCGACTTTCGAGGAATGTTACCGATCGTGGGGCATGAAAGTTGTTCGACTGTTTTTTATAAAGAGGGCAATTGTCTGGGAATTTAATTACCTAATAGCACTTCTATCTTCTTTTCATAAGTGATTTTGAAAGATTCAATTCCGCCAAGATTCTTTTTAAATTTCAGCAGTCCTGGTTTCTCAATGCCATGATGATCCGTTGAAATACCAAGATCGAGAATTCTTATTTCTTCTTTTTGGCAATAATTGTAAACCGTTTCCAAGAGATATACCATCGGACTAAAACTTTTATAATCTGAAAGATCTGCTGGCAGAAAATTATACAATATTCCTTTACTGACAAGAACTGTTACGCTCATTGCAATTATTTTGCTTTCATCTCGAACGACGAAAATCCGGCATTGATGTGGAAATTTATTAATTAACACATCCACTTGCTTCGGCGTCATCGACATCAAATATCCTTTTTCTGACCGGCTGTTATGAATAAAATTGTAGACAATTTCAAAATCCGGTTTAGCGTATAATTCTGCCTGAAAACCCGATTTCCTGCATTTGGCTAATCTTCGTCTTTCAGCAGGAATAATGGTGTTAACAAAGGGTGACCGGGAAACCGGGATATGATGGTTGATGAATTTACGGGTAATCTTGTAGCCTGCCGTCTCGTAAGAATTAAATAATAAAAAGTGTTTGTCGGCTGATTTATAACAAGTTGCAGCTGTCCTTATTATACACTTAGTAGCGTTGGTTTGCGATGAAAACCAGTCTTCAACACATCGAAGGAAAAAGGATAGTTCATTTGCCTTGCACTTTTCATCACACTGAACTCCGCCGAATGGAGCTCGTAACGGAGAAACGAAGCTGGTATCAATATTCGTAAAATGAATGCAGGCAGCTGACAAGGCTTCTCCTTTCCGAAAAAGATAAAAAGAAAATCTTCTATCACAATTCTGGGCATTCAGGTAATCCGCAGTTTGATACAGAAAAGGCTCAAAAGAAAGTGGAATTTCTGTTACGAAATGCTGAATATACAGTCTTGTTTCCAAACCGTTTTCAACCCAGTCGAAATCAGGATTTTTCAAATTTTATATATGTGTGTGTTATTGATGTTTAAAAAATCCTCGTTAAAATGGTTACTAATGGGATTTTTGTTAGTCTAACAAGTTTAAGACGGTAAACCCCTAATTTTTAATTAGAAGTTTACAAGTAATTGAATGAAAGATATTTGGTATGGTTTTGATATATCTTTTTTATGGGCATAAAAGTATTTAAAATATCAGAATTATTAATAATTTGATAATTTATAATAACTTGTATATTAACAAATTAGTTATCGGACAATGGAATGTAGATATATTATTCTTTCTTTGTAGCATCATTCCCAGTTTATTTGTAGATATTTATTGGTTTTTTTGTCAAATTATCTTTGTAAATTATAGGCATATTATCTCGTAAGTAAATAATAATTATTGCGCTTGTTTAATAAACCAATTTACCGAATAATTGAGCTTAGTTTTCGGGCCATAAATAGAGATAAATTAATCAAATTCAAAAGTTTAAATTTAATCATTGATTGAATTTTGAAACTGAAAAAGTTAAAAAATCAGTTTAGGCTTAAAAATAATCAGCTCATTTTATTATAATTTTTAAAGTTAGCATATCTGTGTACCAGGCAATTAGAATTTATCTGATAACTTAGTGAATAGATAAATAATTAATTCTAACTTTGGGGTAATACTATTTCTACTGTCATTAGTATATAAAATTTCATGAAGCACATACTTATTGCCGAGGATCACGCTGTGGTCCGCATCGGAACCAAACACCTCTTAAAGTCCCTTATACCTGAATCACAGATTACAGGGGTTGATACTTTTCAGAAGGTCTTGCTGGAGTTGGGCAACCAAACTTTTGATCTTCTTATTCTGGATATCAATATTCCTGGTGGAAATAATACCAAAATGATTGAGACAATCAGGATTAAACGTCCTGATATTCGGATACTTATGTTTTCAAGTTACGATGAACAATTATACGGTTTATTATATCTTCAGGCTGGTGCAGACGGATATTTATCCAAGGATGCAGCAGAAGATGAATTTAAAACCGCTGTCTTAAGTGTGCTCGATAACAAGAAATATATGAGCGCGGATATGCAGCAGATTAATATTAACAGACTTATCAACCCTAAGGAATTTCTTCCGGATCCAATCGTGAGTCTTTCTCCGAGAGAAAAGGATGTAATGAATTTGCTTAAAGAAGGATTTGGTACTGCAAAAATTGCAGAAAAATTGAACCTTCAGCTTTCAACGGTCAGTACTTACAAGGCCCGGATATTCGAAAAAATGGGTGTTAAAAATATCGTTGAGTTAATTACTAAAATTAAGTTGATCGATAGTTAATATTTTAAGTTAATGTTATTGTGAAGCAGATACTTCGGTGATTTTATCAGGTATCTGCTTCTTTGTTTAATTGTATACCCTCATATCATACAGGAATTTGAAAATCGAAATTAATGGTTGCAGTCTTGGGTAAACGTACCTGGTAACCAGCGGTTTTTAATTTCAGATTACGAATGAATTACTCTAACGTATAATGAAAAGAATTTTAATTGTGGAGGATCATGCCATTGTAAGAATGGGTATTGATTTTCTTATTACCGATTTATTTCAGCCCGTAGATGTGCATCAGGCCTCTAATTTTACTTCTGCACTCGGATTAATTCAAAAAAATGTGTTTGACCTTATTGTGCTGGATATCAATATTCCGGGCGGAGAAAACAGTAGAATGATCAATAAAATCAGGGCTATCCAACCAAGTGTAAGGATTTTAGTTTTTTCCGGTTCTGAAGAAGAAATATATGCATTACATTATATACACGCCGGTGCAAATGGATTTTTATCCAAAAGTGCTTCGGAGGAAGAATATAAGATGGCCATTACGGCGGTACTCAATAACGGGAAATATATCAGTAATAAGGTCCAGCAGCAAATGGTAAAAAATATCCTGGACAGTAAAAATGTCAGTTCCAATCCACTGGAAGATCTTTCCAAACGGGAACTGGAGGTCATGCATTTACTTGCTCAGGGGAAATGGACCAAGGAAATCGCTACGCTTTTGGATCTGAAAGAAACCACAATCAGTACCTATAAAGCCAGGATCTTTGAAAAACTTGAAGTGGCAAATATTATTGAAATGTTTAAAAAACTGGAATTGTATAAAACCAAGGATTTTGATATCAGCTAGTTTGTAGTTTGTAGGTTTGGAAAAATCAGATGAACGTGTGTTCCCATATTTTTTTCAACCCGTAAGTCTAATTTAAGAAGCATTGCCAACTCCTTTACAATAGTTAGTCCCAATCCGTTGTAATGAATAGAGAATGATTTAGACTTTTCGAAAGCCTCTGCTTTTGAGGGAGTGTTAAGCCAATAGAGAAGTTCGTCTGGTATTCCGGGGCCTGAGTCAGAAATAATGAGATGGATTTCCTTATCCGTAATTTTTGTCCGGATACAAATGTCAGCGTTAAATGAAAACTTATTTGCGTTGTCAATCAGATTGTGCACGATAATTCCCAGCAGCTGGGCATTGGTGAAAACATTTACCACAGAGTCTACTTCGTTGGTAAACTGGTTGGAGCGATCACGGATTATGTCTTCAAAAATTTCGAATTTTTCGGAAAGAGACGTAAATAAATTAATTTCTTCAAATTCGATTTTGCTTCCGTAGACCTGTGTTGTGACATAAGCAATCAGGTTTTCCAATAAATTATACATCTGATCGGTAGAGTGCTCAATCGTTTTTCCAAGTTTGGAAACTGCCTCTATCTTTTCTTTTTCAAGCAATTCTTCAATCCGGCCGGCAGCGTTAGAGACAAATTTCAAAGGTGTTTTTATATCGTGCGACATGGATGCGATCAACCGGGTTTGAATGTGCATTTGGCGTTGCAATTCACGTTCGGATTTTTCAAGTGCGTTAAATGTATGTTCGAGTTTTCTGGTACGCCTTGCAATTTTAATTTCCAGCAGACGATTTTCTTTTCTGATAATCCGTAATCTCAGGCGAATGAAAAGATATACGGCAAGCACAAAAAGGATCATAGCTGCAATCCTGAACCATTGTGTCTCATACCAGCTGGGCGGTACGACAAGGGCTATTTTTTTGTACATATAATTATTCTCTCCAAAGCCATTATTCTTGCGGATAAAAAGCGTGTAATCCCCGGCTTTCAGACTTCCGATGGTAATATTCATACTCGTGCCATCAAGATCAAGCCACTCATCCGGCATCGTTTTGGACCGGGAGTTTTCCAGAAGTGCATAAGAAATATTCAGGTCTGCCGGGTTTCCGAAATAAGCAGTTGTGAAATGGATTTTTATGTTTTGCGGATTTAACGGAAAAGTGATAGAATCTTCGGATGCGGCAATGCTCTTTCCCCGGACCTCATAACGATCCAGAATAATATTTTTGTCGGGCAATTCCGTTTTTATGTTTTCAGGTATGAACCAAACGAGCCCGTCCAGCGAGGGTAAAGAAACATAGCCATTGGGCAGTCTCAGTGCACAAGGCTGACATTTTCCATTAAATTCATTGGTATAAAAGCCCTGCTCTTTTGTGAAGTGCATGGAAAAAATGCTTTTATTTTCAGATGTAAAATGGTTTTCGGCATAGTCCAGTAAATCTTTTTTGGCGATACGGAAAAGACCTTTATTAGTTGTGAGCCAGAAATAACCAAGCTTATCAAGGAAAATACAATGTGATCCGCTCAAATACTGATTCTTATCAAGCGGGAATTTGATGAGTTTGTTTTTGGAAAAAAGAAAGAAACCATCTTCGTAGGTCGTGATCCAGATTTCCTCTTTACCGGAATTTTTTCCTGTGCCGGTAAATGGAGAAATGTAAAGACTACGAATATATAAGTTTTCTGTTCCTTTAATGAAAACAAGTTTTTTAGATAATAAATTAAGGAAAAAAAGTCCGTGCGCAGTGCCAATAATTAACTCCTGAGAAGTTTTTTGATGAACAAATGATATTCTATCAAGCGGTCCTTTGATGAATTGCCGAGGTGCAGGGTTGGGATCTGATAAGTTGATTTGGAATAATCCGGAGCTTCTTGTTCCGATCCAGATAGTCCCGTCGTCGCCCTCATAAAGATGATTAACTTCTGTTTTTAAATCCCATTTCCCGACAATTTTATTATTCCGAATGTTATAACAAAAAATCATATCCCCGCTTTTCCGCCAGATATTTCCATTTTTGTCGATAAGTATTCCGTATCCGTCAGCTGATTTTTCATCATGGATTAATGGATAGTCTTTCAAAATAATCTGGTTGCTTCCTGCTAATTTTCCCAGAATAAAGCCTTTTGGCGTAATAACAGAGTTTGAGTCGAATATGGCTTGCCCGTAAAAAACATTTTCCAGATTATTTCCTTTGGTTCTGAGTGTGTAGAAAGACTTGTTTTTTAAGACAAATAAACCTTTTGTAACACTTCCAAGAAAAAATCGCTGGTTTGTTGTGTCGTAATGGATTGAGGTTATATTGTTTCTGACAAAGTCGAAATTGTTAAGCACCAGCGTTGTTTGCAAGATACCTTGTCGTTCTTCTTTTAAGGTATAAAGCTTTTTTTCCAGATAGAGGAAAACCTGATTGGATATATTATTCCAGTAAATTTTACCATTCATTTTCCCGGGAATATAGTTTTCATCCGATGTTAAATCACCGGACACAGAAAGGTTTGTTAATCCCGCTTTGTCTATACGTATGAATTTATCGTTTGTATAGCTATAAAGATTTTTATTTATCGTAAAGAAATTCCAGGGCAGATCTGTTTTGATAGCGTGGTCATATATCTTTTTCCAGTTGGAATAATATCCGATTTTCTGGCGTTCACAAATGAAGAAATTTCCTTCGCCTTCCGGGACGGCAATAATGTAATAATCAGGGTTGAGCCAATCCCGCAAATAATTTGGTGAGCCGTTCGACATAAGCACATTTTCTCCCGACTTACTCAAATGCGGAATAGAACGAATTCTATTGGTATATACAGAATCCATTGTGGCTCTCCCAGCTTCAATACGAACAAACTGGTAGCCTTCTGCAACCGCATATAATTTCCTGGATTTATTATTTTTTGAGCCAACTTCAAGGCTGGGCTGAAGCATGGAAAACCTGTTGTAGGTAATCGGGAGATTAGATTTGTCAAATGTAAAAAAGTTTTTTCCATCAAAGCGGACCAGGCCGGTTTCTGTGGTGAGCCATATAAAGCCCTCTGAATCAGATGAAATATTTTTTACACTATTTTGGGGGAGCCCGTTATCCTCGGTATAATAACTCACCGTATAGGCGTCCTGTTCATTTGTTTGCGGTTGCGCAAAAATGTAATTGTTAAAGGCGAAGAGTTGTAAAATTGCGAGGAGAACAGGGTATTTCTTCACTATTAAGGGAATAAATTTTAGTAACAATCCGATTAACTATCCAATAGACGTCGGATTATACTGTAAGTAACGATTTGATAAAAAAATCAAATCGTTAATATTATTTCGTGATAAATGTAGTAAGATTTTGATTTTATAGTAGTGGAACATTGCTTTATGGACTACTTAATTTTTTAAGTAATTAATGGATGGATATGATTTGTTTTTAAATAGCTTGTATAAAGTCGGGCATTAACATTTTTCCTGTTTTGAAATAATTCGTTGTACGTTTGTCTGGAAATTAATTAATATACTTTTATCGAAATCTATTGCAATGCGTAAACTGCTCATTGAGGAAATGAACCGTTTGTCGGTTAAAGAGTTTAAAGAATCGGATAAGTTTCCATTTGTAATTGTACTGGACAATATTCGTAGTCTTAACAATGTGGGATCATTTTTTCGTACAGCGGATGCGTTCAGGGCTGAGAAGATGCTTTTGTGTGGGTATACCCCCAATCCTCCGCACAGAGAAATTACAAAAAGTGCATTGGGAGCTGAAAATGCGGTGATCTGGGAAAAAGAAGAAAGTACTTTACAGGCCGTTCTAAAATTGAAAGAAGAAGGATATCAGGTTTTTGCTGTTGAACAGGCGGAGGGAAGTACATTGCTCCAGAATTTCAATCCAAAGCCTGATGTTCCCTGCGCATTTGTGTTTGGAAATGAAGTAGAAGGCGTAGCAGATGATGTAATTGAGGTTTGTGACGCCTGTATTGAAATACCTCAATTCGGGACCAAACATTCATTTAATGTGTCGGTATCGGCGGGAATTGTATTATGGGAATTTATCAAGAAAAATTTAACATAAATATAACACGTTTTATTTGCTCTTCTGGAATTATTAGACGGTATTTGCAGGTTGAAAGATAAGAGTATGATTTATTTAACAAACGGCTGGATGCAAGAATATTAGCCGTTCATACTTCTGGTCTTATTTTTAAAAATAATTCTTAAAATATGAAATCCGCAACGAAAAAACTTACTACCGAAATCGCAGAAACACTTGTTACGAAACTTGATGCGGTAACTGCTGATTCAAAAAAAATAAAGAAGTCAATTGAGAAAGCATCGGCTAAATTGGCAAAAAAAGTTTCGAAATTTCTAAAAGACGAAGCTAAGAGAAAAGAGAAAGAAGCTAAGAATGCGGAGAAAAAGGCAAAAGCACCAAAAAAAGAAAAAGAGTCAAAAAAGGATAAAAAGAAACATGCAGAAAAAGTAGCTACTTTGGTAGCGTCGGCCTCGTCTAAGCCTGCTGCTGTTCCGCCAGCTAAGACTCCCGCTCCAAAAGCTGCTGCGCCAGCACCAAAACCGGCAGCTGCTCCCGTTAAAGCTCCTGCAACTGAACCAGCGAAAACAGAAGAAGGCAAATAAGATATCGTTGCTTTAAAATATCAGATTGAATTCAACTCCGAAATGAGTTGAATTTTTTGTTTATAGCCGTTTTGGTTTGCGTTACATTTTACCGAACGTTACCATAATCGCAGCATTCCGTATAGATTATGTATGATCTAAGTTTACGGAAACATGGCGTTTTTCAATTGGAAAGGCATTTTTATTGTTGGGCTGTCTTTGATTCTTAATTCCAATTCTTTTAGTCAAGGTTATAATAGTGTAGTTATTTCGGAAATCATGGTAGATCCGACGCCGGTTGTTGGGTTACCGGCAATTGAATATACTGAATTGTACAACCGAAGTGGACAGGCTTTATCCTTGAAAAACTGGAAGTTAGTCATTGGTACAAGGACAGCCGTTTTTCCGGATTCGGTAATTCAGCCAGAAGAATATGTTCTGCTTTGTAATAAAGTAAACGCTGCCAGTTTTAATGGTTTTGGAAAAATAATTCCCCTTTCAACTTTTTCTTTACCTAACACAGCGGGCACAATTTCGCTGTATCGACCCGGAAATAACCTGGTATTTTCAGTTTCTTACGAAAGTAGCTGGTGGTCTTCCGACAAGCGCGCTGGGGGTTATGCGATTGAAATGATTGATTCTGATAATCCCTGTGGAGAACAAAATAATTGGAAGGTTTCAGAAGATCCACTTGGCGGAACGCGGCGAAAGTAAACAGTGTCAAAAATAGTAATCCGGATTCTGAGGCTCCTGTCATTCAACGTATTGACGTAACGTCACCGACTGAGTTAAGAATTATTGCTGATGAAAAACTGGATAGTCTGGTTGCAACTTCAGGCGCAATGATAGATTTGGCAGGTCGAAAAATCGTCAAGAAAAAACTGGAATCGCCTCAATTTCACGTTCTTTTTGCTACGCTGGATTCTCCACTTTTGGCGGGTGAGAAGTATAATTTATCGGTAAGGAATCTATCAGATTGCGCCGGGAATATTTTACGTCAGGCGGATTTTACAATTGGGTTACCCATACAGGCAGATTCCGGCGATGTAGTTTTAAATGAAATTTTATTCAATCCACCGGAAGGAGGTGTTGATTTTGTTGAAATTTATAATCGCACCAGTAAATATATTGACCTGAAAAACTGGTCATTGGGTAATGTAAAAAATGGCGAACCGGATGTTTCCAGGGTTATCACATCCGACAATTTTATTTTGGCACCTTTTGAATATCTTGCCTTAACTACAAATCCGGAGCTAATTAAAGAGCTTTATCCGGTCAATTCGTCTGGAAATTTCCTGCGCATGACTTCACTTCCCGCTTATTCAAACGCCGAAGGTGGTGTTATCCTTAAAAATCAGGATGATAAGATTTATGACCGATTCGATTATAATGAAGACATGCAGGATCCTTTAATTACCAACAAAAAAGGAGTTTCTCTTGAAAAAGCGGATGCGAATATTTCTTCGAAAATCATTTCCAACTGGCATTCAGCAGCTGCAACTTCCGGAAATGCAACACCGGGTTATGCAAATTCTCAAATAAAAACCAATGTGGAAAAGGATATCTTTGAAGTAGAGCCGGAAGCTTTTGTTCCGGATAATGTTTCCGTAGGTTTTGCAAAAATAAAATATAAATTGACGCAATCAGGTAAAATCGCGACGATCAATATTTTCGATATAAATGGCAGACTGATTAAAAACCTTCTCAGAAATCAGCTCATTGGAACAGACGGGGAAATTTCCTGGGATGGCAGAAATGAAAATGGCGTTGTCGTTCAAACCGGATATTACCTGATTCTGATCGATATTTTTGATCCGACTGGCGAAAAAAAACAGTATAAAAGGAAAGTGGTAGTCGTTAAAAATTAGAATACTATTCAATTAATCCGATAGTCACCAGCATTCTTCCGGTCATACCGTTTTCGTAACGATATGAAAAATAATCTTCATTATGCAAAACCGTTGAAAATGGCGAAACTTCTACATTTTCAGGTTTGATACCAAAACGAATCAATTGTTCTCTATTGGCCGATTTTAAATCAACAAAGTATTTATTTTTCTGATCATCCCAGCGTTTGAAAGTTGGGTTGAAATTGTCGGCAACATCTTCACCAACCTCGAAAGAACATTCATCAATACAGGTTCCAACGTAAGCCAGACAATCTTCTGGAACAGTTCCATATTCTTTTTGCATCGCCAAACCCGTTATAAAAACAATTTCCTGAACTGTCCCACGCCATCCCGCGTGAATGGCCGCTACTGCTTTTTTGACAGGATCAAAAATCAATATGGGTGTGCAATCTGCTATGGTAACGGCTAACTGAATGTTGGGAATATTAGTAATTAATGCGTCGTAACCTTCATAGCGGCCGGCGGTTGTGACGGTAAGAATTTCAGCACCATGTACCTGATGTGACTTGGCGACATTTTCAAAATCAATATTCAGCGATTGAAAAAACCTTTTATTATTTTCCAGAACATTTTCAGGCGTATCTTTTGTTGAACCGCCAAGATTCAGTGAATTGTACGGCGCCTGACTTACGCCGCCGTGACGCGTACTTTCGCCAGAGACGAGATTGGTAAAGGCATTAAAAATTTCCGGAACGCGGTATAAAGGCTTGTTATTCGAATTTGGCTGATCTTTCACAAAAATATTGTTAATTCTGAAAGCCCAAAAATAACACAACTCCGCCATGAAAAGACATGACGGAGTCGTAATTTTTAACTTTTAAAAAATTAGAACAACATTTCCTGCGGAGGCTTAACTCCTTTCAAACGGATATAAACAGTCGTTTGTCCACGGTGATGCGTCTGGTGCTCGAAGTCTTTTTCGAAAGCAGTTTTCACTTTAAGATCTTTTCCAAAAACCTTCACATCTTTTTCAAGATCAGCATCTTTCATTTCTTTCAAAGCATTGATGATGAAATCATAGCTGTCAAGTGTCGCTTTGGTTACAGCAGTTTTGGATTGGTCTGCGGCTTTTTCCAATGATTCTTTAAATGGACTTGCTTTGCCTGTCGCTGCTGAAATAAATGCATAATTTACATCCGCAAGGTGATCCATTTGCTGAGCAAACGACCGCATTTCCGGTGTTGGTTTAAACGCATAACCGTCTTCCGGCATCGCATCCAGATACTGTTTGGTGTAGGTTTTTGCTCTTTCGAAGTCCGCTATCATTTTGGTTGTTGCGGTTTGAGCAAATAGGCTCTGGGCTGTAAACAACAGCATAGCAGAAAGTAACAATTTTTTCATCTTTATTTGGTTTTGGTGGTTAAAACTTTTTGAATATACGTTGAAGTTTATGAGGATTAAAGAACGATTGGTATAGTATTCTAATTTTGAATATAAATATCTAAAAATGAGCATTTTGTGATAATTTATATTTTAATCTGTATAGAAAAATGTAAATACTTTTCATTCGAATTCAAAGCTGCTATTTCTGAATTCATTCAGTGGCCTGAATTTTTTAACTAACTTAAAGCATTTGAAACACGATTATCAATCATCAGGCTCAACTGGATAACTGCTAATTTTTTAATTATTAATGAAGGAAAAATCAGAAGAACGGACTAAGAAATTTCTTGCATTAGGACATAGTGAAGCGGAAAATCATGCAAAAACCCAACAGGAACTTTATGAAAAACATGTAAAGGAAACTTCATCCGTTACCAACGTTATTTCTGAATTTTTCAAAACCAATTTATTCGGTTTCGCCTGGCATTATCTTAAAAGTCGCTTCGGTCCGCGACATCCATATCAGGCCTATCCCAGAAATGGCGATACTGGTATTTACAAACTGCAATCTTCTGTTCCGAGCCGGGAAGAAATCAGCATCGCCTTACTTTCTGACTGGGCAAGTGATACAGCTGAATCTGATAAAGTAGCCCATTTGGTTTCTCGTTATGCGCCGGATTACACGATTCATATGGGCGATATTTATTTTGTCGGAACGCCAAAAGAAGTTGAGGAGAATTTTACGGCACCTTATGCATCCTGGTATTATGGCGCGTCGGGAAGTCTGGCGTTGTCAGGAAATCATGAAATGTATTCCAATGGAAATGCTTTTTTTCAACATTTGCTTCCCTCAATGTATGCGCAGGAGGGAGAGGTGAGAAAAACGCAGCAGGCTGGTTTTTTCTGTCTGGAAAATGACTTCTGGCGCGTAATTGGAATTGATACCGGTTATACTTCGGTAAGCCGGCCGTTGCTGGAAATTGTTTCGCCACCTGATTGTCATTTGAAAAAAGAACAGATTGAATGGCTTCGGGATGTGGTGAAACTGGGTGATCCTGATGATAAACGCGGATTAATTATTTTGAGTCATCATCCTTACATTTCAGCATTCCGTGAAGAATATACCAGGCCGGGTGCCCAGCTTAGGGAATTGATGGGAGAATTCGAAAGAACGATTGTCTGGTTTTGGGGCCATGATCATCGTCTGGTTATTTATAACAAAGATGTAAATGGAAAAGGACCTATGGCTTTTGGCCGTTGTCTTGGACATGGAGGTTTGCCCGTGGAAATAAAAATGCCTGACAATGAAACGGATCTTGAAAAAATACATTTGTACGACCGCCGTATCAGACTGGAATTAGGAAGATATCAGCTTGGTTATAACGGATTTGTAAAACTTCGGCTTGATAAAGACAAAGCAATTGCTGAGTATATCGATCTGGAGGATACCTGTGTTTTTGAAGAAGAATGGACAATAAAAAACGGCCAACTCGATTGGAAGGTTTTGAAAGCACTTCCGGAATTGGCCGTTCGTTAATATATTATAGTCCGATATTTCCTGTGAGGGAAATAAGAAATTTCAGTGACCGTCTGCGGAGTGATCAGTGTAAAATGCAGCAAATGTTACTACAAGACCGATAAGTCCGAAGATAAAAGTAAAAAGATCTCCAAATACTGCGAGAATGATTACTAACAATAAAAATATTACGATAGAAGCACCAAGTGAAGCTCCTTCAGGTTTGCTATGTACGTGTACGTCGTCAGCCATGGTTCAATAAAAATTTTAATAGTATTGATTTACTACTGCGAAAATAATAAAAATTAGTGAATGCCGACACAGAAAATGCAGATAACAAGGATTTTTACAGATTTTAAATTATTCGTTGTTAATTCAAAGGACAAAGCGGCGGAATATAATACATTTGTCAGGTTATAAAATTCAATTTACGCTTAATTAAAATGTCATTTATAATTGGTGTTGATATAGGTACGACAAACGTTAAAACCACTGCTTTTGACACAAAAACGGCCGCAATTCTTGCTTCACACAGCGAAGGTTATGAAATGCTTCATCCACAACCCGAATGGAGCGAACAAAATCCGGATGACATTTTTAAAGCGGTTTGCCATTCAATTCAGGTTGTCAGCGAAACCTGTAAACCGCAGGGAGAAACCCTTGGCGTATGTTTCAGCACGGCCATGCACAGTATTATGGCGATGGATGAAGATGGGTTACAATTGACGAACCTTATCATTTGGGCCGATAACCGGAGTGCGGAAATTGCCGAAAAATTGCGTGCATCGAAGGAAGGGAAAAAGATGTATCAAAATAATGGTACGCCAATTCACGCCATGACGCCACTTTGCAAGTTGATCTGGCTGAAAGAAAATGAAAAGAAGATTTTCAAGGCTGCAAAAAGATTTATCGGAATCAAAGAATATATCGTTTATCGTCTTACAGGCAATTTTGTCATTGATTATTCGATCGCTTCGGCAACCGGATTGTTCAATATAAAAGATAAAAAATGGGATGACTGGACGCTGAATCAAATTGGACTCGACGAAAGTTATTTGTCGGAAGCAGTTTCTCCATATCATATTGAAAAATTACCAGCCAATAATGGTTTTAAACTTTCTGCCGGCGTTCCCTTAATTATGGGTGCTAGTGACGGCTGTCTGGCAAATCTGGGAAGCGGAGCAATTTTGCCTGGCGCTATGGCTGTCACAATTGGTACAAGCGGAGCTGCCAGGATTTGTTCGGACGTGCCGTATCTGGACACCAATATGCGTACGTTTTGTTATATTCTGGATGAAAAAACCTACGTCATCGGCGGACCTTCAAATAACGGCGCTGTTGTTTTTCAATGGTTGAAAGAAACCTTTTTTACAGACAGCGATTTTAATCAGGTTTTCGACGAAGCGGCGAAAATTAATGCCGGCTCAGACGGACTTTTGTTCTATCCTTATCTTTTAGGTGAACGCGCTCCGATATGGAGTTCTGCGGTAAGAGGCGGATTCCTTGGGCTCGATATTCAACATACAAAACCGCATTTTGCACGCGCTGTGATGGAAGGAATTTTGCTGAATCTATTCAGTATCGGTAAAATTTTGCTTGAAACACAAAAGGTAAAAACGATTTATGCCAACGGCGGTTTTGCGCATAGCCCCTTATGGGTACAAATGCTTGCAGATGTTTTCGGAATTGAAGTGGCTTTAAATGATACGGTTGATACCGGAACGGTAGGAGCGGCGATGGTGGGATTGAAGGCTTTGGGCGTGGTTGAGAAATTATCTGATCTGCAATATTTTACACCGGTCAGCACGATATTTAAAGTTGATAAAAAAGTGCACAAAGAATATGTTTCCGTTTACGAAAAATTCGGGAAAGGCACAATCGGCGTGCTTGCCAATGCAGGAATAGAAAATAATTGATTATAATTTCAATAAAAACCACCTTACAAGCAAAGCCCGAAGGTGGTTTTTATATATAGCAGCCCGTGGAATATTGAACAGGCTGCCCGAACGTTGATGAAGATTTGTTGTTATTTAACGTCAAGTAAAACAGTGGCGCAACGCCACACCGAGGTGTAATTTTTTCCATTATGTTCGCCTTCTTCTTTTTCGCTTTTTGATGCTTCAATACTATAAGTTCCAGGCCAGATTGGTGTGAATTCTGCAACGCCCTGGGTATTGGTACTGATTTCTCTATTCCATCCGCTAGGTGAATGAACGGCTACCTGCAAGTTATCAGCCGGCTTTTCTTTGATAAAACCTGTTAATGCGAAAGGCTTATTGACTTTATAAGTTTTGCTTGCATCTGCAAAAACACTGATATCATTCGGGTTAAGTGCAGGATCATTTCCGGCAACGGATTTCCCAATGGCAACAACTGCACTGGCATTGAACTGATACTTAGTTTTACCTCCAAGTTCTTTCGCGGTATGGCTCACGCTGATTGTGTAAACACCCTCTTTTTCTGGTGTGAATTCTGATGTAAAATGATCCACGGCTTCGGTTGTTGGTAGTTTAACTTTGTGTTTATCAGGACCGGTAACCCATAAGGTGAAATCTTTAACATCTGAATACCAGTCTGCTATCTTTTCCGGTTTGTCGTTCGGTTCAGAATATACGATTTTGATTGCCTGTTTTTGTCCGGCTTTTCCAACTGTACTGGTTTGAATCCATAAAGCGTGTGCAGACACTTTTCCCAGAACAGCAATTAGTAAAAGGACAAAAATTGAAATGGTACGTTTCATAAGAAATTAATTAAAAGGGGAGTAGTAAGTATTTATTGATGATTGCAGTGGAACTGCCTGAGGAATTATTAACGCTTTTTGTTAAGGGTGTAGTCAAGGCTGTATTTGCCGGGACCCAGCAAAAATATGACTGTATAAGCCAACAGATAAAAGAATCCGGAAGAAGCGCTGTCAAAAATGTCACCCTCGTGGGCTACAAAAACGATGACAATCGTAGCGATGATTAATGGAATTGTTGCCAGCCTTGTAAATAATCCGATGGCAACAAGTCCGGCGCAAATCAATTCAGCAAAAATGGTGAGTGACAAGGAAGCTGGTCCGCTCAGACCCATAAAATTCATGAATTTGTCAGATTTTTCGGCAAATCCCATCAACTTGGCATAACCGTGTGGCATCATTAAGATACCAAAACCTAAACGTAAGATCAACATTGAAAAGTCAAACGAGCGGCTTTGGTAGGCAATACTGTTTAATTTTAAAGAAGGCATAGTAATTAATCTTTACTTTTTAAATGTAACAGGGTTATTGCATTTTGATATTCCGGCTCTCATTTGTTCCCAGAACGGGAACAAATGAAAAAAGACGGCTAATAAAAATTAAAACTTGTAAGAGATACTTAATCTGTAATTTCTTGGTGCTTCTGCCTGGTAGCTGTAACTTAAAATATAATCGTAGTAAGCGCCGCTGTACAGATATTTGTCAAGAACATTGAATACATTTAGCGTAAGTCTGATTTTGTCCTTTTCCCAGAAAACGCCTCCGTCAAGTTTGAAATAATTAGGAAGGTTTGTTTTGGTATTTGTTGTACTCCAATTAGACATTGCTCTGTCGACCAGATAAGTAAATCCGCCGGAAAAACCTGTTCCTTTTAGTGCACCTTTCTGGATTTTGTAGCTTAGCCAGCTGTTTACTACATGTTTTGAGAAACCAGGAATTACGTCACCTTTTGCGATAGAAGTCACGCCCTCGGTCACTTTTGTTACTTTGGAATCTGTGTAAGCATAATTTGCAACAAGATTTAATCCCGGAAGAATTGTTCCTCTTAAATCGAACTCAATACCCTGCGCTCTTTTTTGACCAAGCACAACACTTAAACCTGAGTTTGGAGGACTATTCGGATCAGAGGTTAATTCGTTATTTTTCAAAATCCGGTAAAAAGCAACCGTGGTATTCCAGCTTCCGCCAGCCCAGTCTTTTTTGATACCAAATTCTGTATTATTTCCAGTTAAAGGTTTTACGCTGCCGCTTCTCAAACGACCGGATTGCGGTAAAAATGCCTGGTCATAAAGTGCATAAATTGATGTTTGCTTGTCAATGGAAGCACTCAAACCGATACGTGGCGAGAAATGTTTTGCTGTTTCAGCCGCACCACCCCAGGCAGACATGCTTACGTAAGTGTAACGTCCAGCCAGTGTCAATCTGATTCTGTTATCCAAAAAGGAAAGTTCATCCTGCGCATAGATTCCGGTATATTTCTGGCTCATATTTCCTCCCGCGATCACAGCTCTTGCTTCAAGACTTGTTGTTCTGTCAAAAGACGGATAACCATTCACCGGCTTTCCATAATATGGGGCCAGAGGGTTAAATTCTGCTCCTGTGGTATCAAGGTCGTGAGTTTGTCCCCAGTCTGCCATGTAATCTTTATTTCCTATGTCAATTCCACCAAGAATTTTGTGTTTCAAAGGGCCAGTCGTAACATTTCCATTCACGAAAGCCTGCGCCAAAGTCATTTCACTTTTTGCATCCCAGATACCAACCGAACGGATCATAGTTCCATCCGGATTTACAATCGATGGCCACATGCTTGATCCGCGTTGTGCATAATTAAAGTATGCTGCCTGAACTGTCAATTTCCAGTCATCATTTAATTGATGTTGCAGGTTCAAAAACAGACTTTGATCCTTCATTTTCGTTGGTTCCAGTCCCGGAGGCATGGTCGTGAAATCTCGCGGTAAAGTGGCGTAACCTTTTGGCGCGAAGATATAGTAAGATCCAACATCAGACATTTTTGCATACTGCATCGTGTATTCAGCTGTCAGTTTTGTCTTTTCGTCAATCTGGTAAGAAATAACCGGTGCTACGCTGTAACGATCATTGTATTCATATGGACGGAATGACGCTTTATTTTGTCCGGCTACATTCAGACGGTACAGGAATTTCCCGTCTTTGCTTAATTTTCCGTCAAGATCCAGCGTGGCACGGTACAAACCATAACTTCCCATCGTGAAACCAGCTTCTCCTTTTGTTTGTCCCGTAGGTTTTTTTGTCACAACATTATACAAACCGCTTGGATCACCATTGGCAAGCATAAAACCTGCCGGACCTTTTACAAATTCAATATGATCAACGAAACTCATATCTTCTGTAAGTGGTCCCCAATATGAACTAACCACGTTAAATCCATTCCTAAATGCCTGAATCTGAGATCCGCGCATTGTAATATTGGCATACATATCTCCCCAGTGTTCCAGTCTGGCAGCACCACTGACGTTACGGATCAGGCCATCGCTCATGCTGATTACCTGCTGATCAGACAGCGCCTTGGAAGTGACAACCTGAATATTCTGAGGCGTTTCCTGGATCGGCGTCATCAAACGAAGACTTGAAGAAACTTCATTGGTTTTATATTGACTGGCGTCTTTGATGACAACTTCCTGTAATTCGTTGGCCGTTTCTTTTAAAGTGAAATTAACCGTAGCAGTTTGTCCGTCAATAACTTCTACTTGCTGTTCCAAAGTTTCCAGTCCGACATAACTTGCCAAAACTGTGTAAGTGCCCGGTTTCAATTTTTGAATAACGAAATTTCCGTCTTCTGCTGAAATTGCACCAAGTCTGTGGCCTTTTACACCAACAGAAACATGCTGGGCAGGTTTTCCATCCGCTGAGGTAATCTGCCCTTTGATACTTCCGGTTTGTGCGTAGGAACACAGGGAAAGAATCATGAAGCAAAGGATAAAGTAAATTTTTTTCATTTTTTTGAGTGGTTAATAATCTTTCTGGTTGAGCAGCAACTTAGCTAAATCAAATTGTTATTATTTAGACTGATTGTAATTAATGGCAAAAGTATAGTGAGATTGTATACCAAGCAAGAAATTATTTAGAATGTTTAAAAATAATTAATTCTGTCGGCAGGTTACAGAGAGGAACACGGAGATAAAAAAAGAGGGACACAGAGATTATTGAAAATCTCCGTGTCCCCGGGCGTCCGCTCTTTTTTACTTTCTCTGCGTAACCTACAAAAAATTACTTAGTAAGCGAGAATGGTGCTGTTTCTGGTTTGATACCCCATGCTTTTGAAGGCGAGTTGGTCATATTGAATTGAAGCGTTCCGCCGTTTTGGATATCCTTATGTTCAAGATATGTATTGGCGTAAGGTTTTCCGTTCATCGTTGCGCCGTCTACATACATATTGGTATCGCTTGTTTTTGGTGAATCGATCGTGAATTTCTTACCATCTTCAAGCGTAATGGTTGCTTTTTTGAAAAGCGGCGAGCCGATTACGTATTGGGTGGTACCAGGTGTTACCGGATAAAATCCTAGTGACGAGAAAACATACCAGGCAGAAGTCTGTCCGTTATCTTCATCTCCGCAATATCCGTCCGGCGTTGCCTGATACAATTTTTTCATAACCTGACGCAGCCAGAATTGCGTTTTTGAAGGCGCACCAGCATAGTTATACAAATAAATCATATGCTGGATCGGCTGATTTCCGTGTGCATAATTACCCATGTTCATGATCTGCATTTCGCGGATTTCATGGATAGGGAAACCGTAATAGCTGTCATCAAAAATTGGAGGGAAAGTAAATACTGAATCCAGTTTCTGAACAAAAGCTTCACGTCCGCCCATCAATCCTACCAAACCTTTTACGTCCTGAAACACCGACCAGGTATAGTGAACGCTGTTTCCTTCTGTAAATGCATCACCCCATTTGAACGGATTAAATGGCGTCTGGAACTTACCATCCTGATTTTTTCCACGCATCCACTTTGTAGTCGGATCGAAAAGATTCCGGTAATTCTGGCTTCTTTTCAGGTATAGGTCAATATCTTTTTGTGGTTTTTTCAATTCTTTTGCCAATTGTGATATACAAAAGTCAGCATAAGAATATTCCAAAGTACGGGCTGCATTTTCATTGATTTTTACATCATAAGGAACATAACCCAGTTCATTATAATACTCATGTCCGAAACGTCCAACTGAACTTACCGGCCCTGCATTTTCAGTATTTTTAATGATCGCGGAATATAGTTTTTCAATATCATAACCACGAATTCCCTTTATGTAAGAATCTGCAATCAGCGAAGCTGAATTGGAACCGATCATACAATCACGATGACCAGGACTTGCCCATTCAGGCAAAAATCCGCTTTCGTCATAAGCATTTGCCAAACCTTCCATGATGTGCGCATTCATGGTTGGATACATAAGCGTGAAGAATGGGAAAACGGCGCGGAAAGTATCCCAGAATCCGTTATCAGTAAACATATACCCCGGACGAACTTCACCATTATAGGGACTATAATGAACCACTTTGCCTTTCGCATCAAATTCGTAGAATTTTCTTGGGAAAAGCAAAACGCGGTATAGACAGGAGTAAAAAGTACGGATCTGATCAATATTATCACCTTCAACAGTAATGCGTGAAAGCTCAGTATTCCAGATATTACGGCCTTTTTCCTGTGTTTGGTCAAAAGTATCTTTACCAATTTCAGTCGTTAAATTTCTTTCGGCTTGTTCATAACTAATGAAAGATGAAGCAACTTTTAAGCCAATTTTTTCACCCGTTTTTGTTTCAAAACGAACCACAGCACCTACGTGATTTGCCTGAATTTCAAGGGTATCTTTTGTGATTTTAAATTTGCTCCATGCGGAAGAAAATTTGAAAGCTTTATCAAAAACCAAAACAAAATAGTTCTTGAAGTTGGCAGGAACGCCACCGCTGTTTTTGGTAGTATAACCAATAATCTTGCGCTCCGAAGGAATCACTTTTACATAAGAACCTCTGTCAAAAGCATCAAGTATCACATAAGAACTATCAGATTTCGGGAAAGTAAAACGGAATTGGGCAGCACGTTCTGTCGGTGCAATTTCTGTTGTTACATCATAATCGGCCAGATAAACTTTGTAATAATTTGGCTTGGCAACTTCTGCCTTGTGTGAAAACCAGCTTGCGCGTTCGTTCTCATCGATTTTCAACGCACCGGTAACCGGCATAATTGAAAATTGGCCGTAATCATTGATCCAGGGACTTGGCTGGTGCGTTTGTTTGAAGCCGCGGATTTTTTCTGCATCATACATATAGCTCCATCCATCACCCATTTTACTGGTTTGCGGCATCCAGAAGTTCATACCCCAGGGCAAAGCAATAGCAGGATACGTATTTCCGGACGACAAACTGAACTTTGACTGGGTTCCCATCAAGGGGTTCACAAAATCAACAAGATTTGTGTTTGTTGTCACACTCTGGGAAAAAACGAGGGAATTGGTTAACAGGGTAAAAAAAGCGATACAGGAGATAATTTTCTTCATGTCAAGGGAAATCCTTTTGAGTTTATGGTAGCAGTAAAACAAAGATAATGATCAGGCGCTAAATCCTTTTAGTTTTCCTTATAGTTTAAATAAACTGGATTATTTTATCAGGCTTGCCGTTTTCGGACGGCAATTTACTAAAAAGATTTACTTGGAAAGAACGTCAGTAATTATTTAACTGTGGTATCATTTTTTTATATCCTAAGATGAAAAAAATATATTTGTTCAGAGAATTTTATGAGCAGGCATGAAAACGTTTATGCCATGCAGTATCCCGCCTTTTTTTACAAGAAATCGGTTTTCTCTTCGTTCAAAGCAAACATTTAAGCTTATCTAGTAAAAGTATTTTTATAAATCCCACTATGACTGAACACTTGAACCGCCTTACTCCACGACAAATTGTCTTTGAACTGGATCAGTATATAATCGGACAAAATGACGCAAAACGGAATGTTGCCATTGCTTTGCGGAACAGATGGAGGAGAATGAATAGTCCGGAAGATATTCAAAAGGAAATTATACCGAATAATATCCTGATGATCGGGGCGACTGGTGTTGGTAAAACTGAAATTGCCCGCCGTTTGGCAAAAATTGCGGACGCACCTTTTGTAAAAGTAGAAGCATCCAAATTTACCGAAGTTGGATATGTTGGCCGTGATGTTGAAAGTATGGTTCGCGACCTGGTGGAACAAGCCGTTGGAATGGTCAGGACCCAGAAAAAAGAAGAGGTTAAAATTAAGGCCGAACAAGCCGTTGAAGATATTATTCTGGATGCACTGATTCCTCCGATCCACGGAAATAATGCTGTAAAACCACGTCCTGAAAACGCAGAATCAAACGGAGCAATTCCGGAAGATGACAACGAACTGAACCAGCGTACCCGCGAACGTTTCCGAGAAAAAATCCGCAATGGCGAATTGGATGAACGTAAAATAGAAATTGAAATCCAGCAAAACCAGTCGCCAAGTGTTGGTATGATCGGTGGTGCGATGGATGACATTTCGATGATGAATATCCAGGAAATGATTGGCAACATGGTACCGCGTCGTGGTAAAAAACGCAAGGTTACCGTTGGCGAAGCCAAAAAACTTCTTTTGGATGAAGAGGCAGGGAAACTGATTGATATGGACGAAGTAAAACTGGAAGCCATTCAAAAAGCGGAAAACTTGGGGATTATTTTTATTGATGAAATTGATAAAGTGGCTTCAAGTCGTTCAGGTGGCGGAAGCGGACCGGATGTTAGTCGTGAAGGCGTACAGCGTGATCTTTTACCGATTGTGGAAGGAAGCGCAGTAAATACCAAACATGGCGTAATCAATACGGATCATATTCTTTTCATCGCTGCCGGAGCTTTCCACGTAGCAAAACCATCCGATCTTATTCCGGAACTTCAAGGTCGTTTCCCAATTCGTGTGGAATTGAACAGTTTGACAGAAAGTGATTTCTACCAGATTTTGAAAACGCCGAAAAACGCTTTAACAAAACAATATGAAGCGATGATGGAAGCGGAAGGCGTGGATCTTCAATTTGAAGACGGCGCGCTTCGTGAAATGGCCAGGATTGCTTTTGAAGTAAATAGTGAAGTCGAGAATATCGGAGCGCGTCGCTTGCAAACCGTAATGAGTTTGCTGCTGAATGACTTTATGTTTGATATTCCTGATGTAATCGGACCGGATTCTTCAATCGTTGTTACCGCAGAACTTGTGAGTGAAAAATTATCTCACATGGTAAAAAACAGAGATTTGAGCCAGTTTATTCTGTAATCTGTTTCGACAAAAAATAAAAAAGCTCCCTAACTTAAAGCGAAGGCTTTCGGTTAGGGAGCTTTTTTTATATAGAATTTATTCTCCTGAATACAACCACTTCAAAGCTTTGGGAAATTCTTCTCCCCAGCAACTTTCCGAGTGTGTTCCTTTTGGATTCAAGGATGTTTTTATTTTAACACGACTGTAACCAAAACCCTGGTTAACAAGCGTTTCCTGTAATTTTTCAATATTAGGGATCATTTCTGCGCCTTCTTTTCCTCCGCCGTATAAATAAATACGAGTCTCAAAAGGTTCGAAAAAATGGATAGCATCAAAATAAATTTTGCGTGAAATCCAGAGTGACGGCGAGAAAATCATCAGTCTGCCAAAAATATTCGGATACATCAAAGCCGCATACATACTCAACAATCCACCGACAGAACTTCCGCCCATACCTGTATTCAGGCGATCAGGTAAGGTTCTGTATTGATTATCAATGTGTTTTTTAAGCGTTTCGGTAACGAATTTCAGGAACAGATTTCCTAATCCTTTTCCCAAATTCGGATTGTCGTAAGGAGAAAATTCCTGAACACGCTCGTCTCCGCCGTGATCAATCGCAACGATAATGACATTTGCTTTATCTTCTCCCGCAAGCGTAGCAAGTCTGCGGTCGATTTCCCAGTTTCCATAAGGAGAACCTTCGCCAAAAAGATTTTGTGCGTCGGTCATGTATAATACCGGATAGCGGCGGTCTGGCTGCTCATAATAATCATGCGGCAGCAAAACGTGAACACGGCGTTCTCTTTGTAATTGTGGAATCTCAAAAGTCTCGGAAAGAACTTCAACAATTGGCATCAAATCCAGTTTCTTGTTCTTGTCCGTCTGCCACCTTATCACATAATCCGACACTTCTGTTTCGTCTTCTGTAATAAAACGATTGGCGTAAGGCTGACCATAACGATCCAGTTCTACCTGATCCCAACCTCCTCGGGTATATTTATATTCCAGAGGAAATTCAAACTCAATATCGGTAGGAAATTGAAAAGTATAACGGCCCGGAGCCACTTTTGTCATTTGGAAATGAGGCAGATCCGGCAACCACTTGCAAAAAGGACCAGTTATGAAAATAGGACGATCGTCTGTATTGGGTGTTGTTAACGTTAAAGTGAGCGTTTCCTTTAACGTATCTATTTCTGTAAGCATTCTTGTAATAACACTGGGGTCAATATAAGTGTCAAATTTACAAGATTTTTATAACGAATAGTAACAGGATGAATAGTTTAACGAAATTTTTCTATCTGGCTTCCTCTGATTTAGGAATATGAGAAGAAAACATGCCACGAATACACGAATTATTCAAAAATGTTTTTAAACCAATTAGTCAACATTCACGGTCCGCCGCGCGGTGTATTCGTGGCGGAAAATATTTTTTGTAATTTTATTTAACTGTACTATCAAATTGTGTTTTTCTTATATAATCAACAAAGTCAAATGAAAATTCATGCTTTTCATCGCTTGGGTGATTTTCTCTTTCAACTTCTTCCCACAAATCTGAATTTTCTATTTTGAAAAATGTATCGCCTTCGGTTTCAGTATGTACTTCTGTGACGTATAACTTATCAGAAATCTTTTGAACCTGATTGTATATATCTCCGCCGCCTATAACGAAAGCTTCATCTGTTCCTGTTTTTTGTGCTTCTTCAATAGCTTCTTCCAATGAATGAACGACAATGGTACCTTCAAAATAAAAATTTTTGTCGCGGGTTATGATGATGGATTGTCTACCTGGAAGTGGTTTTCCAATGGATTCAAAAGTTTTTCTGCCCATGATCATCGGATGTCCGAGAGTGAGTTTTTTGAATCGTTTAAGATCATCAGGTAGTCGCCAGATGAGTTGATTGTTTAGTCCTATAACACCGTTTTCAGAAACAGCAACAATGATTGAAAGAAGCATTTATTTTGAATTAGTAATGTTTAATTTGAATGCAATAGATGAGGTTTCAAGTAGCGGAAATTTGATTATTTCGGTGCTCTGCATCTTGAATTTCAGAGTTTCGAATTTGTTTGCTACAAGTAATATGGTGCTCCGCACCTGCTGTAAATAGGTGCAGAGCGCCGTAATATTTGTAGAAAAACAGATATTGGTAGTCGGGGTGTCAAGGTGCAGCGCACCGAAATAATCAGAAATATCCTTACAATTTCGCCCCTCTCAAAAAATCTCCAACCTCCATTTTCTTTTTTCCTTCCAACTGCAAAACCTCAATCGCCAACCAAACATCACCTGCGCGGAAATGTAAAAACGTCTTATGATCTGTTTTAAATTCTCCCGGATTGCTCTCGCTTGAATCTTCCGTAATACTTGTTTTGAAAATCTTGCACGACAAACCATTCAATGTTGTCCACGCGGCCGGATATGGTGAAAGTCCTCTGACGAAATTAAAGATTTTTTCAGCAGGCTGCGTCCAGTCAATTTCACAGGTTTCCCTGAAAATTTTCGGAGCCATTTTTATTTCTTTCGACTCGTCCTGAGGCTCCTGAGGATAATTTCCTTCTTCGATTGCCTGAACCGTTTTCACTACAAGTTTCCCGCCAATATGCATCAGCCTTTCATAAACTGAACCGGCATTGTCTTCCCGACTGATTGGATCTCTTTCCTGAAAAATAATTTTTCCGGTATCAATTTCCTTTTCAATAAAAAAAGTTGTGACACCAGATTCTGTTTCACCATTTATGACAGCCCAGTTGATAGGCGCTGCGCCGCGATATTGCGGCAATAAGGAGCCATGTAAATTAAATGTGCCATATTTTGGCATACTCCAGACAATTTCCGGCAGCATTCTAAATGCAACGACCACTTGCAAATCTGCATTTAATGCTTTTAATTGAGCAATAAACTCAGGATTTTTGAGTTTTTCTGGTTGAAGAACCGGGATTCCCTGTTCTTCCGCATATATTTTGACAGGAGATGACATCTGTTTTTGTCCACGTCCGGCAGGTTTATCTGGCACGGTAATTACAGCAATTACATTAGAATTGCTCTCTACCAGACTTCTTAAACTTTGGACAGCAAATTCAGGCGTCCCCATAAAAATTATTCTTAATTTATCAGGCATGGATTGTATCTGCTTTTGATAATTTGGTTTGTTACCATTTACAAATATTGCTATTTTTGTCGTTCATAATTAAAAACAATGGAAAAGATAAAAAGATATTGCTGTCGAAAAGCTAAGGTTTTCTAGTCCTCTACTACGGGTTATAACAAACTCTTGTAGGACGGTCTTTGAGCCGTTCTTTTTTTTTACCCCAGACCACCAATTAAAAATTTAAGAATATTTAAACATAATTAAGTCATGGCTAAAATTTCATACTATACCGAAGAAGGATTAAATAAGCTGAAGAATGAGTTGAATGATATGAAAACCAAAGGCCGTACTGCTATTGCTGCACAAATTGCAGAGGCGCGGGACAAAGGTGATTTGAGTGAAAATGCAGAATATGATGCGGCGAAAGATGCACAGGGAATGCATGAAATGAAAATTGCAAAGCTGGAAGAGATCATGTCAAATGCTCGTGTGATCGATGAATCGTCGATTGATACTTCACAAGTTGCAGTGCTTTCCAAAGTGAAAATTAAAAACCGTAAAAACGGCATGGAGGTAACTTATACGCTTGTTTCAGAAGAAGAAGCTGATTTGAAAACCGGAAAAATCTCTGTTGGTTCACCAATCGGAAAAGGTCTTTTGGGTAAAAAAGTGGGAGAAACAACCGAAATTAAAGTGCCGGCCGGATTGATGGAATTTGAAGTTTTGGATATCAGCCGTTTCAGTGAATAGTCTTTATAGATAAAACCGGGTTTATCATTTTTTGTTAAACCGATAAAAAGAATGTTGAATTGCTGGATGATCGTTCATTCAATAATTCAACATTTTTTATTTAAATTGAATTAAGATCAATACCATAAACCATGAGATTTAAAGGATATTTATTGACGTTTTCATTCCTTTGGGTTGATGGTATGGCTGTTTTTCCTTTTATTTTTTCAAAGTCAAAAGTGCCTGGAAAAGTGCTTTTGAATCATGAAACGATTCATTTGAAACAACAGCTTGAATTGGGTCTGCTTCCATTTTACATTTGGTATTTTCTGGAATATCTGATTCGTCTTATTCAATACAAAAATCATTATCTGGCATATCTTAATATTTCTTTTGAGCGCGAAGCTTATGCAAATGAGCGCGAATTTGAATATCTTGTGAACCGGAAATTCTGGGCATTTTTGAAGTATTTGTGACTGAGAAAAGTAACTGGAAATTACAGCGTGATTACACATTTCAATTAAATCAGTATGACAGAAGAAAGTAAATCGTTTTTATACAAGTACCTGAACAACGCTTCTCCAACAGGTTTTGAAGCATCCGGACAGCAGATCTGGCTGGATTATATCAAGCCCTATATTGAAGAACAAATTATTGATGTGTACGGAACGGCTGTCGGCGTGATTGGCGGCGGACAGGATTACAAAGTTGTTATTGAAGCACATTCCGATGAAATTTCATGGTTTGTAAATTACATTTCGGAAGACGGATATATTCACGTTCGTCGAAATGGCGGATCTGATGCAGCCATTGCGCCTTCGATGCGCGTTAATTTACATACGGCCAAAGGAATTGTAAAAGGTGTTTTTGGATGGCCGGCCATTCATGTGCGTGACACCGCAAAAGATCAGGTGCCAAAAGTGCATGAGCTTTTTATAGATGTGGGCGCTGCGAAAAAAGAAGAAGTGTTGGAAATGGGCATTCATGTTGGTACTGTTGCCACTTTTGTTGACGGTTTGGACGAACTGAATGACAAATTCTACATCGGGCGTGCCTTGGATAACCGCATGGGTGGATTCATGATTGCGGAAGTAGCCAGAATGCTGCATGAAAATAATGTTCAGCTTCCATTTACGCTTTATATCGTAAATGCAGTTCAGGAAGAAATTGGTTTGCGCGGAGCAGAAATGATTTCCCGCAGATTGAAGCCGGATCTTGCTATTTGTACGGACGTGACGCACGATACCCAGTCGCCGATGTATAACAAAAAGGAGCAGGGTGATTTGAAATGTGGAAACGGGCCAGTGATTTGCTACGGACCGGCAGTTCAAAACAATGTGCGTGATCTTTTAATAAATATTGCTGAAGAAAAAAGTATTCCGTTCCAACGTCAGGCTGTAAGCCGCTCAACTGGAACGGATACGGACGCTTTTGCTTATTCAACAGAAGGAATTGCATCAGCCTTGATTTCACTTCCATTGAAATATATGCATACAACGGTTGAAATGGTACATAAGGACGATGTTCAAAACGTAATTCAACTGATGTACGACGTGCTTCTTTCTTTAAAAGGAAATGAGGATTTCAGATATATAAAGTAAAATCGGATTGCGTAAGTAGCGTAGGGGAAAGGGATAGAGTGAACAAACCCTATCTCTTTCCCTTTTATTTGGCTGGCAGAATTGGCATTTTAAAAACATTTTACACTTCATCACATGGATAATAGAGCAAGAGGCAGAGGAGCTGGAATTAACACCGACAACAAATTCCGAAAGCAGGAAATTGAATACACTTCCGAAGACTGGCAAAATTGGGAAGAACCTGAAACAAATGTCAAAACCTTATTTATTGAGGAAATTTCTAAATCGATTCTGAGTAAATCAGATAGTCCGGATCTTCGGAATTTCAATTCGATTAATCCGTATAGAGGCTGTGAGCATGGCTGTATTTATTGTTATGCACGCAATTCTCATGAGTACTGGGGATTTTCGGCAGGACTGGATTTTGAGACAAAAATCGTTGTAAAAAAGAATGCACCGCAATTGCTTGAAAAGCTCTTGAATTCCAAAAGCTGGGAGCCTCAGACCATTTTCTTTTCGGGAAATACAGATTGTTATCAGCCTGCGGAAAAGCGATATGAGCTTACAAGACAGATGCTTGAAATTTGTCTGAAATATAGAAATCCGGTCAGTATCCTTACAAAAAATGCCCTGATTCTTCGGGATCTTGATATTCTGGAAAAACTGGCGAAACTGAATCTTGTTCACGGCGCGGTTTCTATAACTTCTTTAAATGAAGATTTAAGGGGAAAACTTGAACCAAGAACGGTAACAGCAAAACGCCGTTTGCAGGTTTTAAAAACGTTACACGAAGCTGGCATTCAGATGGGTGTGATGACTGCGCCGGTTATTCCGGGATTAAATGATCACGAAATTCCGTCCATCATTCAGGCTGCGGCAGATGCAGGTGCGGTTTGGGCAGGTTATACGGTTGTGAGATTAAACGGATCTATTGGTGAGATTTTTGAAGAATGGATCAATCATCATTTTCCCGACAAAGCCACAAAAGTTTTGAATCAGATTAAAGAATGTCACGGCGGCCAGGTTAATGATTCCCGCTACGGACTTCGTATGAGTGGTGAAGGCAAATTCGCAGAAAATATCAGACAGTTGCATGATTTTGCCTGTCGGAAATATTTTGCCGGCCGTGAAACAAAAGAACTTAACACATCGCTGTTTATCAGAGGCGGACAAATGAAATTATTTTAATGAAAACAAATTTACTTGTCGCTCCTAACCATTTCCTAAATCCATAATTTTCATGAAAAGAATAATTCTTGCGCTGAGTTTTTTTGCTTGTGCCGGTATCATAACGACCAGTTGTGCGAGCACCTCAGGAAGTAAAAGTCCGTTTTTGGCCTCTTCTGATTCACTGGAAAGTCATAGTTCACCGGTTGCCAAATCGGTCATCACCGGCGCAGACCAAACGTCAGAATATCTTAAATATCTGAAAGGAAAACGTATCGCCATGGTCGTCAATCAGACTTCCATTATTGGCAAAACACCCAGCGTGGATAGCTTACTTGCGCTCGGAATAAACATTGTGAGGATTTTTGGTCCTGAACACGGGTTTCGGGGAAATGCCAGTAATGGCGCCAAAGTAAGTGATGAAACGGATCCGAAAACAGGTATTTCGGTTGTCTCACTTTATGGAAAATATAAAAAGCCAAGCAAGGAACATCTTGCCGATATTGATCTGGTAATATTTGATATTCAGGATGTTGGGTGTCGTTTTTACACCTACATCAATACGTTGGATCATGTGATGGAGTCCTGCGCTGAAAATAATAAAGAATTGATGATTTTGGATCGTCCGAATCCGAATGGTTATGTTGTGGACGGTCCGATTCTCGAAGATCATTTACATTCGGGGATCGGAATGCACAAAATTCCGATTACACACGGCATGACAATGGGTGAATTTGCTCAAATGCTGAACGGCGAAAAATGGTTGCCTGGTCAGTTACAATGCAAGCTGAAAATTATAAAAGTAGCTAACTATGACCATGATACGCCCTATGAATTACCTGTTTTTCCATCGCCAAATCTAAACAGTCAGCAATCTATTTTGCTGTATCCAAGTATTTGTCCTTTTGAGGGGACCATAGTAAGTCAGGGAAGAGGAACCTATATGCCATTTACTGTTCTGGGTGCTCCATTGTTGAAAGGGAAATATGATTTTTCTTTTATGCCGAAAAGTATTCAGGGCATGAGTGAGACGCCGTTGCACCAGAATCAGGATTGTTATGGCCTGGATTTGAGAAAATATGATATCGCTTCTTTAAGAAAAAGTAAGCAGATCAATCTGAAATGGCTTATTGAAATGTATAAGGCTTATCCGGATAAGGAGAGATTTTTTGATATGTCGCAAAGCAAACAAATGGGGAATTTCGACAAACTGGCGGGTACTGAAAATCTGAAAAAACAGATTATTGCAGGCACATCGGAAGCTGAAATTCGGAAAAGCTGGGAGCCGGGATTAACTGATTACAAGAATATGCGGAAGAAATATTTGTTGTATCCCTGAAATAATTAGTAAAAGAAAAGTAACAAAAAACCCCTGAGGCATAGTCTTAGGGGTTTTTAAATTTACTCAACGAGATTAGATATTATTTTGTCAGATATCGAAACATCTTTTATAATTAATGTGAGAAATATTTGTAGGTCTATATACCTTTGGCCGTATCTACGTTTTTTTTACCAACGTTAGATCATTTGGATGAAAATAAATTAGAAATATTTTCACACCACATATATCTAATTGATAATGAAGTATTTAAATCTTTGATTAATTTAAAATAATTAGCCAGCCTTACTTTTTCAGTAAAGTAGTCTTAATTAATACGAAGATCTGAGGGTATTAATGAGAAATTAATCAAAACTTGGCGCTCAACACTTTTGTATCACAACCAACCGCTCCATTATTCACAAATCCAACACTTACATCTGTAATTTTCGTAGACTTACCAGCGGGCAGGTCTTTTTTTATTGTGATAACCTTCGTCGTCAGGGCTTCCTGCGTGTCAGATAAATATTTGAACTCCACTTCGATACTCTTGGCAGGTTTGCTGGCTTTGTTTTCAACAAGTAGATTATGAATAGCAATTCCACCAACGGAATGCCATTCGTTTTCAATTATTTTAAATTCATCCTGAATTTTGCTTTTCAACGCTGCATCGGCAAGACTAAGTGAATCTTTTTCCCCTAACACAGTCGTTACGGACTCAATCTCTTTGTCTTTTTGAAGAAAATCAAGCTGTTTGTAATAATAAAGAATGTAAAAAAAAGCACATATAGGCACTATTGCACTTATCCATTTAAGCCACTCAATTGCTAGTTTTTTGAATTTGGCACTTTTTCGTTTTCTTGACGGCATTTTATTCGAATTGCGGTGAGAGAATTACAAATAAAAGCATCTTACGTAGTAAGAATACTATGTTGTGTCAAATTTTTAAGGAAATGCGGATAATTTTTTTAGTCCTGGGAATGGAAGGGGAGTATTTAGAGAAAAATTGATTTATGCAGTAGTAACGATTTTTAAGAAACTAAAAGGTATTTGTATGGAGATTACCACCATACATATTCTAAAATATTATAAAGGACAAAAACCAGTATTGAAAAAGCAATTAATGAAACAATAATTCTCCACCGGCCTGTATAACCAGGCTGGCCGTCACGCGAATTCTCCATGATATTCCAAATATTGTAGAGGTAATAGTAAAATACTTTTTCTTCTATTTATAAGCAGAATCACCTATTCTGACAATTTATTAGCGGGTGTATACTATGATCCAGGAAATTGGTATTCTGTTAACAAACGGTGACACAAGGTTAGTTTTTTATGTTGTGTCGCCCAAACCGTTAAATAAGTTTTGTTTTAAAATTGATGGATTTGTCGTATTAATATGATATGTCGCTATAAAACTAATTGGAATAATATTATAATTATAAAATTTAATTGTCTTTATTTTATTAGTGTCTGCTTCTGGCTGATATCAGGTTGTGGAAGTGTTACTTTGATGATTTTAATTGTGCTTTTAAAAGATAATGACGCGGTTAATACATGACATTCCTCATGTTCTCCCTAATTCCAATTGTCTTTACTGAATATAAAGGACCCGGCACATTTTCCTAGGAATTTTTCCTTGATACGCAGGAATTCTGTTCTAATGATCGGGTTGGATTAAAGCAAAGCGCCATACAATTCATTTTTAATCAATTTTACATTATTCAACTGGGGTATGGCTAAAACTTTATCCCTGGGAACGACACCTCGGGAGATCCAGTTTTGTACGCGACTAACTTTTAAATTATGAAGTCGGGAGTAATCGGAAATTGTCATCCACTCATGCAGGTCATACTCTGCCCCGGCAACCACAATTTTAACATCATTTAATAAGTGAAGTTCGTTTATTGCATCTTTAATATCTTTTATTGTTTGACGTGCAGTCTCCTTAATTTCCTGCCAAAAAGGTTCAATTTCATTTTTTTCATCATCAGAAAGTAAATAATACCAATTTGAAAATTCAGAACGTATTTTTGGTATTTCTGAATTATCTGCTTTCTTTATTTTTGTCAGATAATCTTCAAGCCTATCTTTTACGTGATCTATCATCTTATTTCAATTATTTGATTACAGAAATTTTAACATTTCTCTTAGCTTATTGCCTCTTGTTTTAATTCTTCAAATTCCTCATCTGAAAATTGACCCAGGGGTAAGAGTAACAGTTGGTCCAGGTCAGTAAATCTTTGATTTATGATTTCCAATAATTCTTCTCTTCGACTTTTTTCTTTCATAATAGGTGTGTTGATTGCGAATATTCTCAAATGTAAAATACTTATACATTAAATTTTGTATATAAACTATACAGCAGTTTTTTAATTATGATTTTAGTTAGTTTTTGAAAAATATAAAACAACAAAGGGTTGATATTCTACAATATCAACCCTTTATCATTGCCTGTTTATCCCAAAAATATTAAGGTTTTTTCACCGCAGTCGTTGTATCAGGATATACAACGCCCCCCGTTGTAACTGTTTTTTTTCTTCTTCTCACGGTATATCCTGCCGTTGTATCAGCACCTGGTCGGCCTGTGCTGCTTCTGCTTCCATCAACAGTTCCGTTCGTATTGACATTTCCGTTGTCATTCAAAACCGGAGCATTTTCTTTTATCACCGGATCTTTTGATAGGTTCACCCTTTTTGAAGTATCCATAACCGTAACTCTTTTGGATGTTTTCTTTTTAGTGCCGTCCTGGGTTTGAGAAAAACAGATAGCCGGACTAATCAGTATTGCGATAAGAAAGAAATGTTTCAGCGCTTTCATGGTGTAATTGTTTAAATATCAGACAAGAAGATTCTTATCTTTAACTATTAAAAATATTATTCCAGTGAATGATTAGTCGGTTCGGGTTAATGATGATTCACTTTATCTCCATTTTTCTATACTTCATCCACCTCATCCTGCTTTTCGGTAAAGTTCAGTTTTTAAAGGATCTGTTATCAGCCAATTTTGACTTAAATCTAATGAACAGCCAGGATGAAAACGTTATTAATTTCCTTATCAATATTTTTTCTGACATTAAGTGCAAAGGCACAAACCACAATTTCCGGGAAGATTTCTGACCAGAAAGGTGCCGCAATGCCGGGTGCCAATATATTGATAAAAGGTACTTACGACGGAACTTCTTCCGATGCGGACGGAAATTTTAAATTCGAAACAACGGAAACCGGAAAACAAATTCTGGTTTTTCAGGCCATGGGTTATAAACCACAGGAACGTGAAATCGAATGTGCAGGCCAGCCACTGAATTTCCAGATTTCCCTCGCCGAAAGCATTAATGTTTTAACCGCTGTGACGATAACCGCAGGAGCCATGGAAGCAAGTGATACCAAAAAAGCAGTTGTGCTCAAACCGCTGGATATTGTAACAACTTCCGGAGCGATGGGAAATATTACCTCAGCATTGCTGACACTTCCCGGAACTTCAACAGTGGGTAACGACGGCAGATTATTCGTAAGAGGTGGAGATGCTTCTGAAACTTCCATTTTCATAGACGGCTTACAGGTTGGAAATGCCTACGGAAGCACAGCGACAAATGTCCCGACACGTAACCGGTTCAGTCCCAATTTGTTCAAAGGATCGTTTTTCAGCACTGGGGGTTATTCTGCGGAATACGGCCAGGCACTGTCTTCCGCGCTTGCTTTGAATACGCTGGATCTGCCGCTACGCAATCAGGGCGATCTGAGTATTATGTCACTCGGAGGCGGCTATACACAAACTTTGGTTAGAGAAAATAACGCACTGACCGCCACAGCCAATTATTATAATCTGGCACCATATCAGTCATTTATTAACCAAAAATTTGATTGGGAAAAAAGTCCTTCGAGCTGGGATACAGAAGTTTCATTAAGACACAAATGGGGAAAAACGGGTTTCCTGAAAGCTTATGCCCATACGGAAGGAAGCAGTATGACGATCTGGCAACAAGTGCCGGGAGAATCGGGCAGGGGCGACCGGGTGCATATCAATAATCGCTATTCTTATGGAAATTTATCTTTTCGTCAATCCGGGAAACATGACTGGTTTTTCTACGGTGGACTGGCCTATTCACACAATCGGGATGCAATTAATCTCAATTATGTTCCTGTTCGTCAGGTTAATCAGCTGGGACATGCCAAAATTGTAGGCGTGAAAGATTTCAGTCCTCAGTTTTCTTTAAAAAACGGGATTGAATATTATTTAAAATCTTATTCGGAAGAATTGGTTGATGATCATCTCAAACGCAGTATCACAGATAATCAGCTTGTTCATTTTATCGAAACAGATTATTATTTCAGTAACCGTTTGATTTTTAGAGGTGGATTGAGAAGTGGATACAGCACAGCAGCAAAGCAATTCTGGATGGATCCAAGAGCTTCATTGGCTTACAAATTGAATAATCAGGGACAGTTTTCTATCGCCGCCGGGAAATTTCACCAGCTTCCGGATGAAAAGTTGAGAGTATTGCAAAACAATCTGCAAAATGCCGAGGCCAGTCATTATATCCTGAATTATTTTGTCGTCAATAATAACAGAACTTTCCGGGCGGAGGCATTTTATAAAACCTATAACAATTTGTCGACTTACAACGGAACGGATCTGACACCGGTAAACATCACACAAAACGGTTCCGGTTATGCAAGAGGAGCAGATTTATTTTACCGTGACAAGACAAGTTTTAAAAACACGGATTTCTGGATTACGTATAGTTTTGTGGACAGCAAACGCCAATATTCAGTTTACGAAACAAAAGTGCAGCCATCGTTCGCGCCAAAACATAATGGTTCTGTGGTTATCAAACATTTTGTAGTCGCGCTGAAATCGCAGCTTGGTACTTCGTGGTCGTGGAATAATGGCTATACCTACAACAATCCAAACGTTTCCGGAGAAATGCAGGGCAAAACAAAAGCGTATAGCGATCTGAGTATCAGTTGGAGTTATTTGCCAAGGCCTAACGTCATTCTCCACGCTTCCTGTTCCAATATTCTGGGAAGAAATAATGTATTTGGTTACAAATATTCAACACAGCCTGATGAAGCAGGTTCGTTTTCAAGAATTCCTGTCGGACAGGGTGCTACCAGAGTTCTTTTTGTTGGATTATTTATCACATTTTCTCATGACAAAAATGCCAATCAGCTGAATAATCTGTAACGACTTTGATATAGTTTTTACAAAACAAATCATACAAAAAATACTTGGTAATTAAATCATTACAATTTCTATCAGACCTTTAAATCAAACAATAAATGAAAAATTTGCTGTTAACTTTTGCCATAATTCTTTGTGCTGCCATGTCAATTTTCGCACAAGATTCCGCTTATCAAAAAGCCATGAAAAAGGAAATCGAAAAGCTGAATGCTGCTGATTCTCTGAATAAATTCCAGCAATCTGCCAATGGTTTTGCACGTATCAGTCAGCTGAATCCAAATGAATGGCAACCCTATTATTACAACGCACTTGCCTTAATTTATCAGGGACTTGACAATTCTTTGGACCTTACCAAAAAAGACGAAGCACTCGCAAAAGCGGAAGAACTGATCAAAAAAGCGGAGGCTATTTCTCCAAATAATTCAGAAATCGTAACGCTGGAAGGCTTTAAAATAATGGCAGAAGTCAATGCAGACCCGAACAGTCGCGGACAAAGTTTATCGGGTGCAGTCATGTCCACTTTTGGAAAAGCGATGAAAATGGATCCTCAAAATCCAAGAGCGGCACTTTTAATGGGACAAATGGAATTCGGATTGGCCAGATTTTTTAAATCCGGTACTGAAAAAGCATGTGGATTAGTCAAACAAAGTCAGGCTATATTTGCAGCCCAGGACGACGAAGCCCTGAAAGCAAAACTGGCGCCAACCTGGGGAAGACCGCTTGCCGAAAAGTCGGCAAAAGCTTGTCAGTAATACCTTGAAATATTACATTAGAAAAACCAATTGATCAAATGACATCTTCCATAAGAGGCTCAAAAAAATTCTGGAATTTTTCCCCGGCCTTTCTGGGTGTGAATTTGATTATTGCTGCCGTGCTCACGGTTTTAATCTGTCCTTCCTGCTTTTTTTCAATAAAAGGACTTTTGTTCGTAGCCAGTGACTTTTTCTATTCTTTCATTTTGTCATGTATTCTGAGTTACGGTGGTTTTCTGGCGGAATATTACTTTGACAAGAAAATGCCCTGGATTCAATATCCTGTCAAAAGGCTGATTTTGGAAAGTACGAGCTATGTGTTATATGTTTTCGTTACCAGCTATATCATTCTATTTTTAATCGAATTTCTGGTAAGACAGACTTTTTCGTTAGATAATATTCCCTGGGAATGGATCATGCTCCACACAAAATTACCCATGCAGATTTCCGTCATCATTGCATTTCTACTGATCAGTCGCTCATTTTTATTGGAATGGAGGAAATCCGCGATAGAAGCTGAACAATTGAAAACGCAGCAATATGCGCAACAATATCAAACGTTAAAGGATCAGCTGAATCCGCATTTTTTGTTTAACTCTTTCAATGTTTTGAGTAATCTGGTTTATGAAAATCCGGATACTGCGGCCAAATTTATAAAACAGCTGTCAAAGATATATCGTTATGTTTTGGAGGTTCAGCAGGAGAAAGTGGTTAAACTTTCCAGTGAACTGGAATTTGCCGAAAACTTTCTCTCGCTTCAAAAAATCAGGTTCGAAGAAGGTTTGCAATATCAGATTAACGTAAACCCTAAAACTGATTTTTATCTCCCGCCGCTTTCATTGCAAATGTTACTTGAGAACGCAATCAAGCATAACATCGCATCCATGGCCAATCCTTTGCACATTGAGATTTCGCTTGAAAAAAATCAGCTGATCGTAAAAAATAACCTGCAACTGAAAAGCAGTTTGTCGGAAGAATCAACCGGAATCGGACTTTCCAATATCCGCAAACGGTATGAGCTGCTTAATAACGAGCAGGTTTTGATTGAAGAAACAAGTGATTTTTTTATTGTGAAACTGCCTTTAATTGAAAATCCACTAATATAATTCCGCCAGACAATTTTAGAAAAAATGCGAATACTGATCATTGAAGATGAAAATATGGCGGCGCGTCGCCTGATCAAACTGATCAACGATTTTATACCAAATTGTGAGATTTTTGGAAATCTGGACACGGTAACTTCGGCTGTGGATTGGCTGAATAGTAATGCCCAACCAGATATTATTTTCCTAGATATTCAACTTGCGGATGGAATAAGTTTTGAGATTTTTGAACATATAAAAGTCACTTCTCCTATTATTTTTTGTACAGCATTTGATCAATATGCAATCAAAGCTTTCAAACTGAACAGTATCGATTATTTGTTAAAACCGGTTGATCCCGATGAATTAAAAAATGCTTTAAATAAATTTCAATCAGCAAGAAAAGCGCCGGAAATAACGCTCGATCAAATTCGTGTTTTATTACAACCTGTTCAAAAAGTATACAAAAACCGCTTTTTAGTAAAAATCGGAGAACGTATCCAGACAATCGCCATTGAAGAAATCGGGATATTTTACAGTGAAGACAAAGTGACTTTTTTAATGACCAGACAAGGCAAAAAATTCATCATCGATTATACACTTGACGAAGTAGAAAACCTGCTTGACCCGGAATTGTTTTTTAGGTTAAATCGAAAATATATCAGTTCGGTGGGAGCGATAAAAGGTGTTTTTACTTACTCAAACAGTCGCCTGAAAATCCAGCTTGAAAATTCGAACGATAACGATATTTTGATAAGTCGGGAAAAAATGGCTGCCTTTAAAAACTGGTTGGGCCAATAAAAGTAATAACCCCAGATTCATAGGATTTATAAATTTTCAAAGAAGCCGTTCGAGCCACCCGTCCTACGGATTTTTCTCCGTCGGACGGGTAATAAAAACCATCCCACACCAAAATTTCAAAACCTAACCTCTCTAAAAACCCCACATATCTACCTCAAATTCCATCATAAGTCCATTGAACTTCAAATCCTGTCGATAGAAATTTGCTCAAACTATCCGGCGATAATTGCGCATTCCCAACAATCATTAGTACATTAAAGTGTAATTGCTCAACATCAGGATAGCTGGAACGAAAGTTGAGTCCTTACTTTAAAGTGATCACTTTCAATATCTAAAAAACTAACACCTATCGATATGTCAAAGAAAGTAGCGGAACAACTGGCGGATATGCTTGTACAGGCAGGTATCAAAAGGATTTATGCGGTTACCGGCGACAGTTTGAATGAATTAAATGATGCAGTTAGAAGAAACCCGGCATTAAAATGGATACATGTGAGGCATGAAGAGGCCGGAGCATATGCAGCCGCCGCCGAAGCAGAACTTACCGGTTTGGCCTGTTGCGCAGGAAGCAGTGGCCCGGGGCACGTACATTTAATCAACGGACTTTATGACGCACACCGCGCCGGAGCGTCGGTTTTGGCGATTGCGTCAACCTGTGCTACGGTGGAATTTGGCAGCGGATATTTTCAGGAAACGAATACGATCAAGCTTTTTGATGATTGCAGTTATTACAATCAAATTGCTGCTACGCCGGCGCAATTGCCAAGAATGACACAAGCCGCGCTTCAACACGCCATTCAGCAAAAAGGCGTTGCAGTATTAGGTTTGCCGGGCGATGTTAGCGCAATGGATGCGGTTGAAAATGTGACGGCTGATAAAAATTATTTTTCCAAAGCATTGATCAGACCAGGTGATGAAGAACTTCTGGCATTGGCAAATCTGATCAACAAACATAAAAAAATCAGCATTTTCTGTGGAATCGGCGCTTCTGAGGCTCATGATGAAGTTGTGGAACTGGCGGCAATATTGAAGGCTCCGGTAGGATATTCTTTCCGTGGAAAAATGGGAATTCAATATGACAATCCTTATGAAGTTGGTATGACCGGCTTGCTGGGACTGCCTTCCGCATATCATGCCATGCACGAAAGTGAGCTCGTAATTTTACTTGGGACGGATTTTCCTTACACGCCTTTTATTCCTCAGGACAAAGTTTTAGTACAAATTGACACCCGCCCGGAAAGATTGGGAAGAAGAGCGAAACTGGAAATGGGTTTGCACGGCGATACAAAAACGACACTGAAAGCGCTTTTTCCACTTTTGAAAATAAAAGAAGACGACAGCTTTTTGAAAGCCCAGCTACATGTTTACGAAAAGGTAAAAGATCATTTGCATACTTATGTGAAGGACAAGGGCAAGAAAAATGCAATCCATCCCGAATCGGTGGCCGCTGAAATTGATAAACTTGC
Organism: Dyadobacter subterraneus; assembly: GCF_015221875.1. Lineage (NCBI taxonomy): Bacteria > Pseudomonadati > Bacteroidota > Cytophagia > Cytophagales > Spirosomataceae > Dyadobacter > Dyadobacter subterraneus. The sequence continues at coordinate 5,444,437 of NZ_JACYGY010000001.1, read as the reverse complement.
TACAAGCAACGCTATTTTCACCGTTGATACCGGTATGTGCTGCGTCTGGGCTTCCCGGTATATTCAGGCAACTGGCAAACGTAGTATGGTAGGATCTTTTACACACGGTTCAATGGCGAATGCCATGCCGCATGCGATTGGTGCGGCACTGGCTTGTCCGGATCGTCAGGTAGTTGCTTTTTGTGGTGATGGAGGAATTTCAATGTTGCTGGGAGATCTGGCGACGATTAAACAATACAATCTTCCGATTAAAATAGTTGTATTCAACAACCGTTCTTTGGGAATGGTAAAACTGGAAATGGAAGTAGCCGGATTGCCTGATTCTGAAACGGATATGGTAAATCCTGAATTTGCCTTAGTGGCCGAAGCGATGGGTATTAAAGGAATAACAATCAATGATCCGGATAATCTGGAAACAGGTTTACAGGAAGCATTTCTGCACAACGGCCCAGTTTTGGTCAATATCATGACTGATCCAAATGCGTTGGCAATGCCTCCGAAAATTGAAATGAAAATGGTTGGTGGTATGGCGCTTTCCATGACTAAATTAATACTGGGCGGGAAGTTTGAAGAAGTGTTGGACACTGTGAAATCAAACTACAAACATTTGGAAGATCTGCTGGATTAACAGTCGATTTTATATTTAAAAAAGGTTGTGTAAATCTCAAAATACGGATTTACACAACCTTTTTTATTTTCAATATATGCTGATAAAACCAATTTCAGTTTTTAGCAAAAGGAAACAAAACACTTTCCCGATGCGCCTCGCTCATATATTTTACCATTTTACTTACGATTTCAGTATTTTGAGACGCTACATTATTTTTCTCCGCCGGATCTTTTGACAGATCATAAAGCTCCGGAATTCCATCAGGATTTTTGTCAACTTCAAGTCTTATTGCTTTCCAATTTCCCATTTTTACAGCCTGTCTTCCGCCGCCTTCATGAAATTCCCAGTATAAATATTCGTGTTGTTTCTGGTTTGGCTTGCCAAGTAATTCATTGACAATCGAAAATCCGTCCGAATTTTTTGGTTTTGCTGCACCGGTGATTTCTGTAAATGTGGGCATAAGATCCCAGAATGCACCAACAAACTGACTTGTAGTATTTGCTTTAATTTTTCCCGGCCATTTCACGATAAATGGAACACGAATTCCACCTTCATACAAATCCCTTTTATTTCCTCTCAATCCCCCCGAACTATTAAAAAATTCCGGATCAGCACCGCCTTCACGATGTGAACCATTATCGCTGCTGAAAATGATGATCGTATTTTCTGTCAATCCCAGTTTGTCAAGTTTTTGCAAAATTTCACCCACATAAAAATCCATACGGCTTACCATCGCAGCATAAGTGGCATGTGCATCCGGCTCAGAAGCATAACCGGGAACGGTAGCGTCCGGACCATAATCATTTCCTTTGTATGGTTTTTCGGCCAATTTGCCTTTGTACATTTTCAGGAAAACATCATCCGGTCCCTGCAATTCTGCGTGCGGCAAAACTGTTGGCACGAAAAGAAAAAATGGCTTGTCTTTATTTCTATCAATAAAAGCCAGTGTTTTTTGCTGGATCAATTCTGGTGCGTAAACGGCTTTATGCTTTAAATCATTTCCGTCAAGAATTACTTTTTTATCATTATCCCAAAGATGCGTAGGGTAATAACGGTGCGATTGGCGCTGACAATTATATCCAAAAAACTGGTCGAAACCTTTTTTCGCCGGCTCGCCGGAAGTTCCGACCATACCCAATCCCCATTTCCCAAAAGCTCCAGTGACATACCCAGCTTTTTGAAGTAACTGTGCATAGGTTTCTATGGAATCCGGAAGCGGCTCCTGGCCTTCGGGCTGAATTTCCTTATTTCCTCTGATGTAAGTATGGCCTGTATGCTGACCGGTTAATAAAGAAGAACGGGAAGGTGCACAAACCGTAGTGCCGGCGTAAAAGTTGGAAAAAAGTTTTCCCTGTTTAGCCAGACGGTCAATATTGGGCGTTTTTATTATTTTTTGTCCATAAACCCCCAAATCTCCATAACCCAGATCATCAGCCAGAATGAAAACGATATTGGGCTTTTTATTTTGTCCGAAGGTTAATGTGGAAATTGCGATTAACCCGATTGCAAGCGATACTAATTTTTTCATAAATAAATTCTATACGCTGAATAAAGGAGAGCTGATGGCTTCCCTACCGGTTATTTAATGAATAACCTCATTTTGGGTAATTTTTGGATTCTGTTTTTCCAAATGTATATAACCCCATTTCCGCATTTCGTTAATGATGGGATAAATCGTTTCGCCATATTCTGTTAAATAGTATTCAACCCTTGGCGGCACTTCCGGGAAACTTTTTCTGATGATAATGCCGTCTTTTTCTAGCTCATCCAATTGTCTGGAAAGCATTCGTTCACTGATCGACGGCAAAGTTCTGCGCATTTCTCCAAAGCGGTTTCGGCCTTTTTTGATCATCACAATCAGCGTTGTTTTACATTTACCTTTGATAATGTTCAGGAAGACATCCGAAGGGCAAACGAATTCAACTTTTGGTACATCGTCCATAAATTTTTTTATGTTGATAGTCAGCATTACTATACAAAATGTCCGTTACGGTAATGAATGTAAGGTCTTGTAAAGCATAAATTGAAGCTGTAATTTTAATCAAAAAAATCATGACAAAGGCATTTAAAGCTTTATATATAAGCCAGGAAGAAGGAAACTTCAAAAAGGAAATCAAGGATGTAAGCATCGCCGATTTGCCGGAAAATGATGTGCTTATTAAAGTCAGTTATTCATCTCTGAATTATAAAGATGCTCTTTCAGCTTCCGGAAATAAGGGTGTTACAAAGAAATTTCCACATGTTCCGGGCATTGACGCGGCAGGAATTGTTATGAAATCCAACACGCCGGATTTTCAGGAAGGTGATCCGGTTCTGGTAACCGGATTTGATCTGGGCATGAATACCTGGGGCGGTTTTGGTGAATACATCAGCATTCCCGCTGCCTGGGTTGTAGCCTTACCCGAAGGACTTTCTTTAAAAGAAGCCATGAGTTTAGGAACAGCGGGATTAACAGCAGGATTGTCTGTTGAGAAAATAATTGCTGCCGGAATTACTCCGGATCAGGGCGCTGTTATTGTCAGTGGAGCAACCGGAGGAGTTGGTAGTATGGCGACGGCAATTTTGTCAAAACTTGGGTTTGAAGTGGTCGCGATTTCCGGGAAAAGTGAAAACGATTTTTTGACCTCAACGCTTGGCGCAAAACAGATGCTTAACCGGGATGAATTTATTGAAAAATATAATAACAAACCTTTATCGCCATCTGATTTTGCGGCTGGAATCGATAATGTAGGCGGACCGACATTATCAGGAATTTTGAAATCCGTCAAACAATATGGGATTGTTACCTGCTGCGGAAATGTCTCTTCGGCGGATCTAAACACTTCTATTTTCCCATTTATTTTAAGAGGAATTACCCTGACCGGCATCGATTCTGCCCAGGCTCCCATGGCGTTGCGAAAAAAAGTCTGGAAATCATTAGCATCAGAATGGAAGCCGGTACATCTGGATGAAATGATTGAAGAGATTAGTTTGGATGAATTACCGGAAAAATTGGATGCATTATTACAGGGAAAAGCCAAGGGTCGTTATGTCTTGAAACACGATTGATGAATAATTAAAGTTTGATGTTTGGCCTGTGTAGTAGGATTACCATCCGGCTATACAGGCTTTGCTATTTTAGGATTATTTTATTTGATTATATAATAAAAATATTGTCAAAACCGGTTTGGTTAATGTTTTATTAATCATTCTGTTAATCCTGCATGCCTAATTTGCATCAAATTCTTTGATCCTGATACATTCCGGATGGTTAAGGATTATATTCTTTCTCAAATATTTACAAACAATCATGATTAGAGTATTCTTTTTTGATTCTTATCTAAGTGTCACCCGTTTTTCAATTTCCAATTTCTGCTTTTAGATAAGATATCCAAATCAATTCAATGAAAAATTTATTACGCACTCTGATCGGTTTTTTGTTTATTTCTAACGCTTTTGCTCAGCAATCCGGCGCGTTAAAACTCTGGTATAAAATACCTGCCGGAAAAATATGGACCGATGCGCTACCGGTTGGAAACGGCCGTTTGGGAGCGATGGTTTATGGAAATCCTGAGCAGGAAGTAATAAAACTGAATGAATCTACCGTCTGGGCGGGCGGACCAAATCGCAACGATAATCCCAAAGCACTGGCAGCGTTGCCACAGATCAGAAAACTGATTTTTGAAGGAAAACATGCAGAGGCCGAAAAACTGGCTGCACAGAATATTGAGTCAAAAACAACCCATGGTATGATGTATCAGCCGGTTGGGAATCTCCATCTAAGTTTTGCGGGACATGAATCTTTTACAGATTATTACCGGGAACTGGATTTGGAAAAAGCGATAACCACAACTTCTTATACTGTTGATGGTGTGCGTTATACCCGACAAGTAATTGCCTCTGTTCCTGATCAGATTATTGCAATCCGGTTAACAGCTGATAAACCAGGGAAATTAAATTTCACTTCTTTTTTAACAAGTCCGCAAAAAGGACAGCGAAAAACAGATAAAACAGGGAAGCTGGTTTTTACGGGAATGAGCGGTAATCATGAAGGTTTGAAAGGACAAATTGCATTCAATGCACATGTGAAAGTGCTGAATGAAGGCGGACAAATATCGAAAAATGATACATCCGTCACGATCAATAAAGCCAATGCAGCCACGATTTACATTTCAATTGCTACCAATTTTGTTGATTACAAAACGCTGACAGCAAATCCGGAAACGAAAGCAGATTTGTATTTGAATAATGCGGTGAAGAAACCATTCAAAAATATTCTTGCCAGTCATATTCTTGCTTATCAAAAGTATTTCAACCGGGTAAAACTGGATTTGGGAACAACGGAAGCAGCTAAACTTCCAACCAATGAAAGAATAGAAAAATTTGCATCAGGAAACGATCCGCAAGTCGTATCCTTATATTTTCAGTTTGGAAGATATCTGTTGATTTCCGCTTCCCAACCTGCACAAAATGGAATGCCGGTTGGTCAACCAGCAACATTACAAGGAATATGGAATGAACAAATGACTCCCCCCTGGGATAGCAAATATACCATCAATATCAACACAGAAATGAATTATTGGCCTGCCGAAGTTACCAACCTGACGGAGATGCATGATCCTTTAATTCAGATGATTAACGATCTTTCGCAAACAGGAAAAGAAACGGCAAAGGTTATGTATGGAGCGGGAGGCTGGGTGGCGCATCATAATACAGATATCTGGAGAATAACTGGTCCGGTTGACCCGATTTTTTACGCCATGTGGCCCATGGGCGGTGCCTGGCTGAGTACACATGCCTGGGAAAAGTATTGTTATTCAGGAGATAGAAATTATTTGAAGTCTGTTTATCCTGCGCTTAAAGGTTCTGCTCAGTTTTTTATTGATTTTCTGGTTGAAGAACCTAAGCATAAGTGGTTGGTCGTAGCGCCGGGAATGTCTCCGGAAAATGCACCGGCTTCTCGTCCGGATGTGACCATTGGCGCTGGAAATACAATGGATAACCAGATTGTTTACGACATTTTCACCAGCACGTTACGCGCGGCCGAAGCACTGGGAACTGATCCTGAATTTGTAAAAATATTGAAAGAAAAACGGTCGAGATTGGCTCCAATGCAGGTTGGAAAATTTGGCCAGTTGCAGGAATGGCTGGAAGATCTTGACAATCCGGAAGATAAACACCGCCACATTTCACATTTATACGGATTATATCCCTCGCACCAGCTTTCTGCTTATCGTACGCCCGAACTTTTCAGCGCGGCGCGTACTTCACTTGAACATCGCGGTGACGTTTCTACCGGCTGGTCTATGGGCTGGAAGGTGAACTGGTGGGCCAGATTGCAGGATGGAAACCGGGCTTATAAATTGATTACGGATCAACTTTCTCCTGTGAATGCGCCTGGGAAAAAAGGTGGCGGAGGAACTTACACCAACCTTTTTGACGCGCATCCGCCTTTTCAGATTGATGGAAATTTTGGCTGTACTGCCGGCATTGCAGAAATGTTGATGCAAAGTCATGATGGTGCGATTCATCTGCTGCCGGCTATTCCTGATGGCTGGAAAACGGGAAGTATTTCCGGACTTCGCGCACGGGGTGGTTTTGATATACTGGCTTTGGAATGGAAAGATGGTAAGGTGTCAAAACTTGTGATTAAATCCAATCTGGGAGGAAATTGTCGTCTAAGGTTACCAAATAATTTACAAGGAAAAGGTATCGTTTTACAACCGGCAAAAGGCGAGAATTCAAATGTTTTTTACCCAACGGAAGATGTCCTGAAACCTATTATTTCACCAGTAGCCATAATTAATAAACTGAATATCAAAGAAACCTTTCTCTTCGATTTTCAAACTGAAAAAGGGAAAACGTATTCACTAAGCCTGTAAATAATTAACCCAGCCACCATGAAAAAACATATTTCGATCGTCTGCGTTCTGACGGCTTTTATACTGATTACCTGTCAGGTTTCAAAGCAGAAAACGACTGATAATACGCTGAGAACAACGGATGCATCGGTTGCAGCAATTCCTGCTTTTACTTCCAATCCTTCACCGGAACATTTAACGCCGGAGCAAAGTCTGAAAACATTCAAACTGCCAAAAGGCTATCATCTTGAACTGGTTGCCAGCGAACCGATGATCCATGAGCCGGTTGCGATTGCATGGGACGGAAATGCGCGCATGTATGTAGCTGAGCTGAATACGTATATGCAGGATGTGGAAGGAACCAATGAGCATGCGCCGACGAGCCGTGTGATGCTTTTGGAAGATACGAATAATGACGGTAAAATGGACAAGAGTTCTGTTTTTATTGACAAGATGCTTTTGCCAAGAATGTTGTTATGTGTTGGTCATGAATTGCTTGTCAATGAGACAGATACCTACAATATTTACAGTTATAAAGATACGAACGGCGACGGTGTGGCTGATGATAAAAGACCAGTTTATACACCCAATAAAAAAGCACCCGGAAATCTTGAACATCAGCGTAGTGGACTGGATTGGAATCTTGATAATTATATTTATACAACGGTTGACCCGGTACGTTTTCGCTATTCAAAAGGTATGTTGGTGCCGGATTCTATTCCAAGCGGATCTAACGGACAATGGGGTTTGACGCATGATAATTTTGGTCGGCTTTACTTTTCCTCAGCGGGTGGGGAAGTGCCTGCGCTTGGATTTCAGATCAACCCAATTTATGGCAGAATGGAATTTACAGATCAGTATACACAGGAATTCAATGAAGTCTGGCCGATCATAAAAACGCCGGATGTAGAAGGTGGATTGAAAAGATTGAGGCCGGATACAACACTAAACCATTTCACAGCCAGCTGCGGACAGGTAATTTTTCGTGGCGACAGATTACCAAAAGATCTTGATGGCGATTTGCTTATCAGTGAGCCGGTTGGCCGTTTAATTCGTCGCGCCAAAGTGATTGATAAAGGCGGTAAAATTACTTTGGAAAATGCCTATCAAAAAGAAGAATTTATTGCTTCCACCGATATGAATTTCCGGGTTGTGAATATGTATACTGGTCCGGATGGTTGTTTGTATCTGGTGGATATGAACCGCGGAATTATTCAGGAAGGCAACTGGACGGGGCCGAAAAGTTATCTTAGACCGCAAATTAAACGTTTAGGTTTGGATAAAAACATTCAGCACGGTCGTATTTATCGTCTTGTTCATGACGGAATGAAACCTGGTCCAAAACCAGATTTACTGGATGCTTCATCAAAAAAGCTGGTTTCCTATCTTAATCATCCAAACGGCTGGTGGCGTGATAATGCACAAAAGGAATTGATTATCAGAAATGACAAATCGGTTATTCCTGCTTTAAAAATTATGGCAGAAAGTCAGAATGAATCGGTGAAATCTACTTCTTCGTTAGGTCGACTTCATGCATTGTGGACTTTGGAAGGTTTAGGTTCTTTGGATAGTGCAATTATTCTTGGCGCTTTAAAAGATAAAGATGCTGAAATCAGAAAAACAGCAATCCGCTTAACAGAGCCTTATTTGAAAAAGGATGATCAAATGATCGAGCACCTGGCCAGCCTGAAATCGGACGCGAGTTATGATGTAAAAATGCAGCTGATTTTGTCTTTGTCGTATAGCAAATCTCCAAAAGCAAAAAGCCTAATAGATGAAATGCTAACTGCTTCAAACGGAAATGAAGTATTAGCCCGCGCGCAGAAAAGTATTGATAAAAATGAAGATGTGAAAAAATTTGGCCAACGTTTGGGACGGTTGGACGAAGTTGACAGAAAACTTGTTTTGAATGGTGCTGTGATTTATAAATCGCTTTGTACAGCCTGTCACGGTGTGGATGGAAAAGGTTTGCAAAGTAAAACTGCACCGCCGCTTGTAGGTTCGCCGCGTTTGGGAAAAGGAAAAGATATGGCCATGCGCATTCTACTGCACGGACTTTCCGGCCCGATTGATGGACAAACTTATCCGAGTGAGATGCCGGCCATGGGTGATAACGACGACCAATGGATAGCCTCGGTACTTAGCTACGTCCGTCACGAATTTGTAAACGCGCCGCCAATCCGTCCCGCCGACGTAAAAACCGTCCGTGAACAAACGGCCGGCCGAAAAAATGTCTGGACATTATCTGAATTGTCCGGATTGTAGGGGCGTACCCTTGTGGTCGCCCAGGTTCAAATTGCAACCAAACTCATTTGAGTAAAAATCCAGAGGCATCGATCTAATAGAAATGTTCCAGCCTGTGCCGAAGATTTGATATTGATATTAGAAATATTATTGATTATTCCGGGGCGACCACGAGGGTCGCCCCTACCTAAACCACCCATGAAAAATAAATTCCTTTTCCTGATCCTATTGATTTTCCTCACCGGAAAAATCACAGCACAACCAACCTTCAGCGGCGATAAAGTTTCCTGGCACGGCTTCGACCGATACGATTTCGTCATGGACGAATCAACCTTAAAAATAACACCATTCAAACCGGACCCGGACGAAAAAAATGCAGTAAAAACTCCCGAAAAAGGCCAGCGCCGATGTATCATCGTAGTTCCGCAAAAAGCCGCCGCCGGAAATCCATGGTCCTGGCAGGGATGTTACTGGGATCATGAACCGCAAACAGAGGTTGAACTATTAAAACGAGGATTTTTCATCGCTTTTATTACTCCCGATCCCGGAAAAGAATGGGATGCCTGGTACAAATTCCTGACCGAAAAATATGGTTTGAATACAAAACCAGCTTTTGTAGGCATGAGCAAAGGCGGCGTAAATGAATATGACTGGGCGACTAGCAATCCTGATAAAGTTTCCTGTATCTATGCGGATAATCCAGCCATAAGACCAACCGCTTTTATGAAATTAGGAGAACTGGCTAAAAATGATATTCCACTTTTAAATGTCTGTGGATCAGCTGATTTTCTATTAGAAAGAAATACACTGGCGATTGAAAAACGCTATCAGGAATTAGGCGGAAGAATTACTGTGATGATCAAAGAAGGTCCGGCCCATCATCCGCATAGTATCAAAAATCCAAAATTGATTGCGGACTGGATCGAATCTAATATGAAATTGACCCCGGAAATAAGACCTGATTTTGCAAATGCTAAATTTATCAAGTCCTACTATTACAGTCTCGACAATTCTTACCCATATCTCCCGGAAGAAAAAACCTATGCAATAAGCCGCGGCCCCGGTTTTACCAAATGTTATGAGCGTTATGATCTGGAAAGAAACAGCCAGTGGGGAGTAACCGGTATGACGGTCATTGTTCCGGAAAAAGCTGCTTCGGGAAAACCATGGATTTTCAGAGCCAGTAATATTACCAGAGATGATGTTGTTGATCAGCAATTACTTGCCAAAGGTTATCACATTGTCATTGCTCCGTTAACCGAACAATCCGGTGCTGTAAAAAGCCAATGGGACTCAACTTACAACTTCATGGTTGAGCATGGTTTTTCAAAAAAAGCAGCATTGGAAGGAAAGGGAGCAGCTTCAGGTGAAAGTTTTGCCTGGGCGATTGAAAATCCGGATAAGGTAACGGCCATTTATACAGAAAATCCGGTGATGATGAGTTTGATGTCAAAAAAAGTATTGCTGGATAATCTGGAATCATTGACAAAAGCAAAAATTCCACTTTTAACAGTTAGCGGAAGCCTGGATCCGTGGCTGACTGATAATACCAAAGTTTTGGAACAGCGTTATAAAAAGTCGGGAGGAAAAAATACAGTACTGATCCGACAAGGCGAAGGACATTTCCTTACCACAAAAGACCCTGAAGTTATTGTCAAATTCATCACAGATAATACTAAATAAATTCTATAAAACTTTATCAGTCAGGCAAATGCACAAGATTATACTAATCGGCCAGCTTTTGTTAAGCATTGTGATGTTTAGCGCACGCGAAAGGGAAAATTATTCCGGTCCGGATACCGACTGGCCAACTTACGGAGGAAACAAGGCTGGAAATCGTTATTCGCCTTTAAACCAGATCAATACAGGGAATGTAAAAGAGCTGCAAGTGGCCTGGATGTATGACGCTTCTGAAAAACCGGATCCTAATAATCCCGGCAGATCGCGGAACCGTGCCATTCAATGTCAGCCGATTGTGGTAAATGGCATTTTATACGGAACTACGCCAGAATTAAAATTATTTGCTCTGAAAGCAGGAACCGGAGAACAGCTCTGGAAATTCGAACCTTCAAAAAGTGATAAACTGAATTCCAACCGCGGTGTGGTCTATTGGGAGGAGGGCATAGACAAGCGTATATTGTATACAGTTGGTTCGAGCCTGTATTCGATTAATGCACAAAACGGTGAAATTATAAGAACTTTCGGTGTTAATGGGAAGGTTGATATTCATGAAGGATTACAAACAAATATGGATCATGATGTCAGCGTTTTGTCTGTAAATGCGACCAGTCCGGGAATTGTTTTCAAAAATACTTTCATTCTTGGATCGGCCGTTTCGGAATCTGGCGATGCAGCTCCGGGACATATCCGTGCTTTTGATGTAGTTACCGGAAAGTTGAAATGGGTTTTCCATACGATCCCGCAACCGGGAGAATTTGGTTACGATACCTGGCCGAAAGATGCTTACAAAAAGATTGGTGCTGCCAACAATTGGAGTGGTATGAGCCTGGATGAAAAACGGGGAATTGTTTATTTTGGAACGGGTTCGCCGGCTTCGGATTTCTATGGTGGAGACAGAAAAGGTACTAATTTATTTGCCAATTGTATCATGGCTCTGGATGCGGAAACCGGTAAAATGAAATGGTATTACCAGACAATTCACCACGATCTCTGGGACCGTGATCACCCAAGTCCGCCTAATTTGACGACGATAAATCACAAAGGAAAAAAGGTTGATGTATTGGTTCAGTCAACAAAAGACGGACTTGTTTATGTTTTGGATCGAGATAAAGGAACTTCCATTTTTCCTGTTGAGGAACGACCAGTTCCTACCATCGGACTTCCGGGAGAACATCCTTTTCCAACCCAGAGATATCCTTCGAAACCGCTTCCATTATCCCGGCAAATTTTTACCGAAAATGACATAACCGATCTTTCACCGGAAGCGCATGCTTATGTAAAGGAGCGTTACGAAAAGATAAAAACCAATAACAAATTTGCCCCGCCAAGTACAACCGGAACCTTACTTTTTGGTTATAGCGGCGGAGCAGAATGGGGTGGAAATGCGGTTGATCCGGATGGAATTTTTTATCAAAACGCAAATGAAGAGCCATGGGAATTAATCATGATGGATGCGACTCAGAAAAAAACAGATGTTCCAAGAACTGCCGGAAACGCTTTATACATGACCAACTGTTCAGCATGTCACGGTCAGGACAGGAAGGGGAGTGGAAATGAATTGCCGTCTCTTGTTGATATTGGTAAAAAACTGAATGCTGCGTCTATCAAAAGTATCCTGAAAACAGGAAGTGGACGAATGCCATCTTTTTCTCATTTGTCTGATAAAGAACATGATGCAATAATTGCTTTTTTGTTAAATACGGAAAAAGACCAGAATACGTTTGTTCAAACTGAAAAAAAAGCTCCGGTAAAGAAAGGCGGATTTCCTTATACACCAGCCTATGTCAGCAAAACCTGGCAAAGATTCACTGATCAGGATGGCTATCCCGGCGTAAAACCACCTTGGGGAACGCTGAATGCAATTGACCTGAATACGGGAGAATATTTATGGCGTGTGCCTTTGGGCGAGTATCCCGAACTGGCAAAAAAAGGGATTCCAACAACAGGAACTGACAGTTATGGTGGCCCATTAGCAACAGCCGGAGGCCTCGTTTTTATTGCCGGAACAAAAGACGAAAAGATCCGTGCTTTTGATAAGAAAACAGGAAAAGTAGTTTGGGAATACCAGCTTCCGGCAGGTGGATTTGCTACACCAATCAGTTATGAGATCAATGGAAAACAATTTATAGTCATTGCTGCCGGTGGTGGTCGAGGACAAAAAATTGGTGGAAATTATATTGCTTTTGCTTTGAAATAATAAACCTTTAATCCGATAGAAAGATGTCAAAATCAGAAAAAAATGTGGAGGATAGTCGGCGTAATGCGCTGAAATTATTAGCTGCCGGTTCAACGGCTGGTTTGTTTTCTTTGTTTGAAAGTCCGGCTGCACGTGCCGAAAAATATGTGACACCATCGTACGCAAAAGCAATGGCGCCGGTAACCATAAAAAGTGTAAAAGCAATCACAACTGCACCGGGCGGATCAAATCTGGTGATCGTAAAAGTGGAAACTTCGGAGCCTGGTTTGTATGGTTTGGGCTGTGCTACTTTTACACAAAGAGCGCTGGTAGTAATACCTGCAATCAATGTTTATCTGAATGAATTTTGCGTGGGAAAAGATGTCGATAACATTGAAGATATGTGGCAGTCGACCTATGTGAGTTCTTACTGGCGGAATGGTCCTGTGTTGAATAATGCACTTTCCGGACTGGATCAGGCTTTGTGGGATATCAAAGGAAAACGTGCCAATATGCCCGTTCACCAGCTTTTGGGTGGAAAAGCCCGGATTGCCGTTGAAACTTACACACATGCAAGCGGCCCGACTCCGGAAGCTGTTGCCGATAAAGTGCAGCAATATATGTCCGAAGGTTTCCGTCACATCCGGATTCAGCAAGGCGGTTATGGCGGAGTAGGAGCGATGGATGAAATAAAACCGGATTTTAAAGCAGCAGGTTTTGGCCGTTCAACAGACGATTTCAGCGACCAGAGAACTTATCTGAAACGTGTTCCGAAAATGTTTGATATTGTCAGAAAAAGATGTGGGGAGGATATTGAACTTTTGCATGACATGCATGAACTCGTTGAGCCAATGGATGCCATCAATATGATAAAAGGTTTGGAAGAATATCGTCCTTATTTCGTTGAAGATCCGTTTTCTCCGGAAAATATGGGCTGGTTCAAACAGCTTCGCCAAAGTACTACCGTACCCATTGCGATGGGAGAATTGTTCAATAACATCAACGAATTCCGTGAGCCGATGGCTCATCAATTATTCGATTATATCCGTTGTCACGTTTCCCAGCTTGGAGGAATAACACCGGCTATGAAAGTGGCGCGTTTGGGAGAATGGTTTAACGTGAAAACGGCATGGCATGGTCCGGGAGATACTTCACCGGTTGGGCACGCTGCCAATAACAATATCGATATCGCGATCTGGAATTTTGGAATTCAGGAATCCCAGAAATTCAGTGAGAAAGTGCAGGAAGTTTTCCCGGGTTGTCCGACGATAAAAAATGGATATTACTATGTAAATGAAACACCCGGACTTGGTATTGATATCAATGAAAAAGAAGCAGCGAAATATCCGATCAGCTCGAAATCGAGATGGACGGTTAGGAAAAGCGATGGGACGTTGTTAAAACCTTGATTATAAAATTCCGCTGTCTGCGGTCCCCGTGGGTTGAAACCCCGTGCTACAATGTCGGTCATGCCTACGGCATTTTTTCGAAGCATTATTTCGATTAACTGCCAGGAGCATGACCGATTATATTTTGATGGACTTTCGACCTCGAAATTGCTGATTAATAAACCATTAACGTCAATTTAATCTATTTTTTATTGAAATTGTTTAAAAAAATATCCAAAAAACAGCTCTGTTAATCCTTTATTAAGATTTTCTTAAGACTGCTAATCTAAGTTTGCCATAGTTAATTTTTAACCCTTTTGGCAAAATCATATGAATGACGTTGACTTGTGGAGAAGCTTTCGGAACGGAGATGATCACGCCTTTTCCATGTTGTATCAAACCTACATTGAAGTATTGTACAAGTATGGACATAAGCTTACGATTGATTCTGAACTGGTTGAAGATGCGATCCAGGACATGTTTATTGAACTTTGGAATAGTCGTCAGCGATTGTCCGATACGGATTCTGTCAAATTTTATCTTTTCCGAGTACTCAGAAGAAAGATTACGCAGAATCCTCTAATGCGAAAAACCACAGATTGTGGTATCGAATCCATGGAGCAAAAGTTCTTCTCAGGTTCTGCGGAAAGCCAGCTGATCGATACGGAAAGCGAAGGCACCCGAAAAAAAATGCTTGGAAGAGCTTTGCTGAAATTACCTCCCCGTCAGCAGGAAGTTGTTAATCTTCGTTTTTTCAATGAATTCAATCACCAGCAGATTGCAGAAATTATGAACATCTCGATCCAGTCGGTGCACAATACACTTCAAAAATCCATGAAAGGTTTGCGGGAAATACTTTCCGATTATTCCGAGATCATTTTGTCTGCGGTCATTATGCTTTGTTTCGGAAATTGAAGTCTGGTTTGAGATAATTTAAATATTTCAAAAAAAAGTTTAATTCTTAGGGTAATCTGTTTCGAATTCTCCCATTTGATTGATGAATAAGAGAAACAAGATTTTCTATGAATTATTTGTTATTTGAACCGGAGGATTTTGCGCTGGATGAATTTTTCTGCCGGTGGGTTTTGGAGCCTACCTCGGAATCGGAAACTTTCTGGCGTAACTGGCTGAATGATAACACTGGCAAAAATAAGGACATAGAAATTGCACGTCAGTTAGTACTTCTTGCAACCTCCGACGACGAGATTTCCCCTTCACAATTCATCATCAACAAAATCTGGGAAGGAATTGAGAATGGAAAACAGGCAAGAACAAATGTTTTTCAAAGTGTCAGATTCTGGATGAAAGTCGCGGCGGCTGTTACCATTTTATGCGTCGCTTTTGCCGGATATTTTTACAAACGCGTTCAAAACCAAACTTACCGCACTGCATTCGGTGAGTCCAGAAGATTATTACTACCTGATGGCTCACTGGTAACGCTTAACGCAAATTCAAACTTACGTATCTCGGACCGTTGGGGCGTTGCAAAAGAACGTGAAGTCTGGATGGAAGGTGAAGCATTTTTCAGTGTAAGTAAATTGAAAAAAAATGGTGTTCCAGTGAAATTTATCGTACACACGCCCGATCTGGATGTTCAAGTAAAAGGAACTGAATTCAATGTCAACACCAGAAAAAACCAGACGCAGGTGGTATTGAGTGAAGGCAGCGTCAATCTTTATCTATGCGGCATCGGGAATAAAAATGAAGTCCGGATGAAACCCGGCGACCTGGTTGATTTCTCCCAAAATAATAAAAAACTTTTAGTCAGGCATTTGAAAGATGCCACGCCTGTTTTCTCCTGGAAAAATAATCGCTGGACGTTAAGCGATACATCTCTGGAAGAAATTTCCAACCTGATCCGTGAAACGTTTGGTGTTACCGTTACCATTGAGGATGATTCTCTTCGCAGCAAAAAGATATGCGGGGTGGTTCCTACCGACAATATGGATGATTTGCTCAGTTCGCTTGAAAGTATTTTACCAATAACAATTCTGCACCATGAAAACCATTTGACTATCAGGAATCGCTAGTACTAAACTAAATCAAAAATTTCCACTAAAACCTTAATTGAATTCCCATGAAAAAAATTAGTCTACTCATAATGGGACTGACCTGTTTTTGTCATTCCATTGCTGATGCTCAGATATTTGCCCGGGGACAAGTGCCTCAAAAAGCACCGGTTTCCCAAACAACATATAAAAGTCTGGATCAGGTTTTGAAAGATCTGGAAAAGAAACATTCGATTTATTTCATGTATCAAAATGAAAAAATTAAATCGATGCAGGTGCAGTATCCTTTAAAGTCGGGTGAAGATGTGGATGCGACACTTGACAGAGTTTTGAAAGCCAGCGGACTGGAATATAAAAAACACGGAAAGATCTATGCGATTTTCCCGAAAGATGCTGATTCAAATTCAATTAAAGAATTGAAGCAGTCGATGAAACAAACGCAGGTACCTGCAAATGAGCCTGATTCTGATGCTGGTTCTGCCACAAATCAACCTGCGGAACAAGGGTCAGAAATAAAATTGATTGGCATTAAAGGAAAGGTAACGGACGAGAAAAATGCCGGACTGCCAGGAGTAAGTATTGTTATAAAAGGTACACAAACCGGAACCACAACCGATGCTGGTGGTGAGTATCAGCTGGATATTCCGGACGCACAAGCCGCAAGCGCTGTCCTGATTTTCAGCTTTGTAGGATATGAAAGCCAGGAAGTTCCCGTCGGTAGCAAAACTTCGGTTGATGTTAATCTGAAAGTAAGCGAACGTGGACTGGATGAGGTTGTTGTAGTAGGTTACGGAGAGCAGCGTAAAAGTGAAGTGACGGGTGCTACCAGTACAGTTTCGGCCAAGGAAATTGCTAAACGTCCGCTTTCAAGATTGGAACAGGCATTACAGGGAACTACGGCCGGAGTGATGGTTGTAAGCCAGAACGGTCAGCCGGGACAAGGACTTCGGGTGAAAATTCGTGGAGCAAATTCCATTACCGGGAGTAATGAACCACTTTATGTAATTGATGGAAATATCGGTTCCGGATCTGACGTGAATGTGAATGATGTTGAATCGATCGAGATTTTGAAAGATGCGGCATCAACAGCAATTTATGGTTCAAGAGGTTCCAACGGCGTTGTGATGATCACAACGAAATCGGGGAAATCAGGAAAAATGCAGATCAATCTGGAATCGTGGGTTCAGCAGGCGTCTATTCCAAGAAAACTGAAACTGATGAATGCCTATGATTTTGCGCGCTCGGTAAATTCTCAATTTGTTTCCACAGGAAGCACGCCAGCTTTTAATGAAACCCAGCTTCAGGCATTTAAACAAAATGGCGGTACGGACTGGCAGGATGAATTGCATACCAAACCATTTGTCAAAAATTACCAGCTTGATGTTTCGGGTGGAACAGACGCGGTCAAATATCGTTTTTCACTGGGCTATCTTGATCAGCCTGGTGTGATTTTAAATCAGTCTTACAAAAGAGCTTCTTTTCGTTCTAATATCGATACAAGGATAAACGACCGCATGAATATCAAATTCATTGTGGCTGCAACCATTCCTCAAAATCATAACAACAGTTACGGCGGAGGTTTGGGTGATCCGTTCAACCAGGCGGTAGAATGGGATCCGACTTCACCGATTCGTGATCCTGTGACCGGAAATTACATTTCCCACTCATCTTACGCTTCGATTCAGTTCAATCCAATCGCGCAGGCCAACAACCAGCGTGTTGATAATACAAGTACCAACGTTTCCGGAACAGGAACATTTACTTACAAAATCCTGAACGACCTTACTTTTACTTCTACCAATGTTTATTCGCTTGGTTCAGGTTTTGGCCAGCAGGTTTTCGGACCAGGAACGGGAGCATATGATTCTAAATCTGATTATGCTCAAATTAATTCTAATAGGTCGCACAGTTTTCTTAGCAGTAACTTTTTGACCTACAAGAAAAAATTCGGCGATCACTCACTTACCGTGACAGGTTTATACGAAGTAATGTCGGGACAAAATACTGCTGTTCAGGCTTTGGCAAAAAACTTGTCGACCTACGCACTTGGATATTATAATTTAAGTCTGGGGGGAACACAGCAAACTTCCTCTACTTATTCGGCTGATGTTTTGCGCTCTTATATGGGACGGGTTAACTATTCTTTCAAGGAAAAATATTTTGTAACAGCCAGTATTCGTACGGATGGTTCGTCTCACTTGACAGATAAATACAGCTCGTTCCCGTCTGTCGGTGTTAGCTGGAATATTGCCAATGAAGATTTCCTGAAAGATTCAAGATTTATCAATAATCTTAAAATCAGAGCATCTTACGGACAAACTGGTAACCAGGCGGTTGCAGCTTATTCAACCATTCCTGTGATTTCTACGGGCGGTACACAGCCATCCTATTACTTCGACGGAAGCACGCCAAGTGTTGCCACGCCACTAGGATCGCCTGTTTCGCCTTCATTGAAATGGGAAGTAAAAACTTCGTATGATGTTGGTATCGATGCAGCATTCCTGAACGGAAGATTGACATTTACAGCTGATGCTTACAAAAATACGATCAACGATCTACTTTATAATTACCAGGCTCCTTTCTATCTGGGTGGTGGAACTTACAGCCGCAATATCGGTAGTGTTTCTAATAAAGGTCTTGAATTTGCTTTGGGTGGAACACCGGTTGTGACAGAAAATCTGCGTTGGAATACCAACTTTACCATCGCTTTTAACAGAAATAAAGTACTTGATCTTGGAGGACTTGACAACGTAATTACCGGTGGCGTTACAAACCAGGGAATTTTGAAAGTGGGCATGCCACTTGGTGAATTTTATGGTTTCGATTTTCAGGGAACATGGAAGTCCAACGAAGCAGCTCAGGCCGCAGCCTTCGGTATGAAACCGGGCGATGCAAAATATAGAGATGTTAACGGCGACAAAGCGTACACATCTGCGGATTATGTGCCGATCGGAAATGGTACGCCAAAGTACAGTTTTGGATTTATTAACGACGTTTCTTACAAAGCTTTCACTTTAAGTTTTATGTTCCAGGGAACGCAGGGCAACCAGAAATTCTCTCAGACTCAGGCATATTTATGGGGTGGATTGGGTGATATGAAAAATGCAACCACGGTTGAAGCAGTTCCTGAAAACTTATGGTCGCCTGAGCATGAAACCAACAATCCGGCTTGGAGCAACACTGGGAAAAACTACAATTTGAGCAGCCGTTATGTGTACAATGCAAGTTATATCAAACTGAAAAACGTCGCAATTTCCTACCGCATACCAACTGATTTGTTAAGCAAAATCAGAGTGAGAAGTCTGGAAGTTTATGTGAGCGGTCAAAATCTTTTCATGATCACGCCTTACAAAGGTTATGACCCGGAAGTTGAAAACGGAAACGACGCTATCTCGCAAGGCCAGGAATTCGGTGTTATTCCAAATCCGAGAACTTACACTGTTGGAGTCCGGCTGGGATTGTAATCTGAACCTCGCTGTAACCAATCATTCTAAATTTTATTAAAGAATATAAAATGAAGACAACATATTCAATTTTGACAGTAATCCTTTCCATGATGATTTTCGCCGGGTGCCAGTCGCTCACCGAAGATCCGAAAGGTACTTTGACACCAGTCACATATTTCAAAACACAAAGTGACCTCGACGCCTCCGTTGCTGCGATGTATATCCGCCTTGCCCGGGATGGTGGCTGGGGTTTTACCAGTAAGGAAACTTCTTATTTCGGCTCGGACGATTACACGACAGATCCGGGTTTGAATAAACAGGATCAGCGTGATTTTGATAAACTTGCCGGGGGTAGTACCAATCAATCCATGGTTGCCGAATGGCAGGGTCCATGGGAAACTATTTATCAGGCGAATAACGTAATTGAAAATTATAGTAAGGTTAGTTCAACAGAAGAATTGAAAAATGCTTCTGCCGGACAAGCCTATTTTCTAAGAGGCCTTTGTTACTATTATCTGGTAAGAACTTTCGGACCGGTGCCTGTGATTTTGGGATCGATTGATGTGAATGATCGTCCGCCAAGGGATGAGGTTTCCAAAGTTTATGAAGCGGTTGTGAGTGATCTGCAAATGGCAAAAACCTTACTTGGCACAAAACTGGAACAGGGAAAACCAAACAGGTATGCAGCAAGCTCACTATTAGCTGATGTATATCTGACAATGGCTGGCTGGCCACTCAATAAAGTTGAAAATTATGCCTTGGCAGCATCCGAAGCAAAATCGGTGATTGATGCCAATGTGTATAATCTGAATACACCGTACGACAAAGTTTTTACAACAAACAACAGTACGGAATCCATTTTCGCGTTGCAATATAATATAGGCGGAGGACTTCCAAACCGTCGTTTTGGATCAAGTAATGTACCTTTGGACGAAGTGGCCGTTGATGGATCAAGCGGATGGGATGATGTATATCCGGAAATAACTTTCTTTGAAAATGCACCGAAATGTACGCGTACAGATTTAACTTTTTATACAACTTTAAAGTTGAGACAGCCGGACAAAACCACATTCAAACTCGTTCCGTGGAGTTCGGCCGAAACACATGCGCAGCATCCATATTACAAAAAATTCAGGGCAGGATTAAATGGTGATGGTGTGAAGGAAACAGATTCACAACTGCTTTCAATCCAGCCAAGTACCAACAAAGCGACCGACATTATTCGTTATCCGCTTGTTTTACTTTGTTATGCGGAAGCTTCCGCCATGGCATCAGCACCGACGGCGGATAGTTATGCGGCAATCAATCTTGTCCGAAAGCGCGCAGGTTTGCCGGATCTGACGCCAGGACTTTCACAAACTGCTTTTCGTGATGCTGTGGTGTATGAAAGAGCTTATGAATTTGCTGGTGAATTTGGTGTAAGGTGGTTTGATATTGTCAGGCTGCAAATGCTTCCACAAATAATTGCGGCCAGAAATCCTGTTGAAAATCCAATTCCGACTGGCACAAATATCAGCCAGAAATACATTGCGCCGATTCCTTATACTGAAATGGTAAGAAATCCGGAATGGCAGCAAAATGCCGGTTATTAATAGTAAACCAGTCTTTGAAAGAAAAATAGTTTAATCGTGCTACGGCATGGTTAAACTATTTTCTGTTGTTAAGAGTAATTAGATGTTAGGTTTCTCATCAGAAAATCTGGCGTGCATGTGAATTTCTTTCCCTTATATTGTTACTTTCAATAATGAGTAAAAAGCAAGTTTTGACAAGGAAATCAGCTCCGAAACCAGATCGGATAATCGCCTTTCGGGTGATCAGTATGCTGTTACCTTTTTTGTTGTTATTTCTTGTTGAAATTGCTTTGAGGACTTTTAATTATGGTAATGATCTGAGTTTATTTATCGAATATCCGCAGGATAAAAATTACCTTTTCCTGAATCCTGACGCTTCAAAACGATATTTTTCAAATCAAAAAAACGCGACAACCGGAAATGTTGAGCCTTTTAAAAAGAAAAAGGAAAATGGCACTTTAAGATTTTTTGTCTTGGGAGAATCCACTACGATCGGTTATCCATATTTTCATAACGGCTCATTTCATCGCTGGCTTTTATACCGGCTGACACATATTTATCCTGATCAAAAGTTTGAAATTGTCAACATTTCCCTCACCGCCGTTAATTCTTACACGGTTGCGGGTTTTGCAAAAGAAGTCATTAATTATGAACCAGATGCGGTTTTAATTTATACCGGACATAATGAATATTACGGTGCTTTGGGCGTAGGTTCAACTGAAAATATTGGTGGAAATCGTTTTCTGATTAAGTTAATTCTCAAACTGCGGGAGCTGAAAATTATACAGCTGATCACTAACTTTTACGACAAAATAATAAGTACTACCAGTTCCAAAAATCCGGATTCTGAGGGCACAAGAATGCAGCGAATGGTATCAGAACAAAAAATTCCTTATCAGTCTGATTTGTATAAAAGGGGAGTTGAGCAGTTTCAAGGGAATATGGATGAAACGCTTGAATTGTTTAGCAAACACAACATTCCAGTATTGATCAGTAATCTTGTCAGTAATGAAAAAGACCTTAAACCATTCGTGAGTTTCCCGGTTGATAGCACCAAATTTCCAGGTTTTTCACTGAATTTTAAGCTTGGTTTAAAAGCCTTTAAAAACAAGAATTACAACTCAGCTTTTAATTTTTTCAAAGCGGCTGATAAAAGTTATTCCGAAAATGCGGAGAGCAATTACTATCTGGGAAAGCTTACATATGCTTCGAAAAATTATAATGAAGCACGTCGATATTTTTCCAAAGCAAAAGACCTTGACGGTTTGCGATTCAGAGCGCCGGATGAGTTAAATACTATTTTGAAAAATCTGTCATCAAAATATTCCAACGCACATCTTGTAGATACCAAAAGTATTTTTGAAACACATGCAGCCAATCAAATTATTGGAGATGAATTAATTCTGGAACATGTTCATCCGGATTTAATGGGTTATGCACTTATGTCCGACGTTTTCTTTGATGAAATTGAAAAACTAAAAATTATTAAAACATCCGGTGAAAAAATTAGTTTTGATGTTTTGTTAAAAGAAATGCCGATAACAAAAATTGATTCTTTGTCAGGTATTTATAAAGTAGCAAATTTGAAAAGCAGCTGGCCTTTTACCGGGACAATGCGTTCGGATTCTTTCAAAATAAATTCCTTTGAAGAAAAAACAGCTTATGAATTAGCCAACCGGAAAATTTCCTGGCTGGATGCAATGGACCGTGCGTACAATTATTATGTTGAAAATCACGATTTGGTAAATGCCAGAAAAACGGTAGAAACTTTAATTCTGGAATATCCAACTGATGCTCAGTATTATCTAAAATCTGCAATGTTGAGCGGAGAAATGAAGGACGAGAAAAACGCCGTTTTTAACTTCAAAAAAGCATTTTCGCTTTCCCCGACTTTTGATATTGCACGATATCTTTTTGTCATTTTGCTGAAACTTGACAAACCCGCAGAAGCAATTCCATATCTGGATTACGCGGTTGCAAATAATACTTCCCGCTTCGATTTGAATCCTGTTAAAAATTCTGCCCTGAATATTATTGAACTGAAAAACACTTTTTCAAAGGATTCCAGCGATAAATCTGCTCCATTACAGATTGCCAAATTGTATTTTAAAATGCAGAACAAAGAAGGCGCAGAAAAATACGCACGTAAGGTTCTGGTCCTGTCTCCGGGAAATTTGGAGGCCAAAATGATTATTTCAGGACAAGTTAAACCTTAGTTATCTTACCCATTATTTGAATAGTGTGGTGGTATTTTATAATGAATATCTTCATAAATTTTTATTTGCTTCAAAGCGTTTTTTAAAATTATTCCTTCTTGGCTAGCAGGATCAGGTTTGTTATTGAATTAAATATCAATCCATTCTAAAATAGTTTCATATTCTTCTTCGCTTTTAATAGGTTTCATGTTCATAATATTTGTGGTTTATGAAATCCGGATTTTCGATTAAATGGATTGGGCATAATTCATGTTGACAAATTCCTTTCTTCAAACCTGGATTGATTTTTGTTAAATTCCGTTATCATTAAAAAATGAGACATTATGGAAAACACAAATTTGCCTTCAGATCACATTCCTATTCTTTTTACGGACCAATCAGGAATAAGTCACGAAGGAATTTACAACTCGGCCATTCATGCGTTTGTAGAAAAAATTGGTGATGAAGGACCGGAAGATAGCGGCATCAGTTATACCGCTGAGGAAATCAGGGAGTGGGAATATCTGGATGACAAGGAAAGTTCTGATCCTGATATCATGATTATTTTGTAAAATATGTTGATTCTTAGGTTGTAAGCGCTATATACTGGCATTTGTTCGAAAAAAAATAAAACTTGTATACGGAAGTAACGTTATTGAAAAAACTAAAAATCAATTTGAATGGAATTGTCAGATAAGCAGTGGGAGCTATTTGATTTCGTGAAAGAACAGCATGGCGAGCAAAAACGGAAGTACTCTGGTGAGCCGTACTGGACCCATCTTTTATCCGTAGCGCATATTGTGAGTGACTATTCAACCATTCATTTTGAAATTGAAATTGCTTTGTGTCATGATTTATTTGAGGATACGATGTGTACTCCCGACAAATTAAATGAGCATTTACTGAATCTGGGTTACGACAAATCTGGGAGGGACACGATATTGAGAGGTGTGAACGATCTTACTGATAAATTCACGAAAGAAGCTTATCCCAAATTTAACCGCAAACTCAGAAAAGGTTTTGAAGCACAACGATTATGGAAAATAAAGCCTTATTGTCAGACGGTTAAGTACGCTGATATTATTGATAACACAAGTTCAATTGTAGAAAATGATGCTGGTTTTGCCAGGATTTATCTCAGGGAAATTGATTCTTTCATCTGGAAAATCAATGCCGGAAACAAAGATTTATATGCACGATGCTGCAAACTTTTTAGTGAAGCGGTACATAAATTATTATAAATATGAATTCATCAGAGCAAAAGGAATTTGAATCTGTTACGCCGGCACAGGCTGAGGTACTGGAAACTGTAAGCATAATTCGTCATAATCTTGAATTACAATCTTTAAATTTGGAAGAGAATTCTGCTGCAAAAGAAGGTTACGAAGAAGCAATTATTTTACTGACAGAAAATAAAAATTCCTACGACCAGATTTCATCTTCCATTAAAAACCATGTAAGCCAGGCCATTGCTGTGCTTGCCATCAATTACTTAAATGGAGAATGCAGTCGGGAAACGTTTTTGGCGTTAATACCAAATGAATAATATGATTAAATGGCAACAAAATTGATTCTGCAAAAATGCAAAAGAACCTGAAAATGGTTCTTTTTTTGTGCCTGATGAGATACAATTTTGCATTTTGCCATTTAATAATTTAATTATTTTGTACTTATTATTCAGCTTATATTTACCAGTAACGTTGAGTAGTAGTTTTTAAAGGGGCTTCGTAGTTTTCGAAGTCCTTTTTTATTTATGCATTCTGGCCTGATTATTTTATTATCAGCCTTGTCTGCATAAACGTCATATTACTCAATACGACGATTAGATAGGTGTTTGGAAAAGAACTTTGGACTTTCTGAGGTTCTTTTTTTATGTTGTGATTTTGGCAAATCACCAACTTTTGACTGAGTTATTTAGCAATATCTAATCAATGTTTGCATACCACGGCAGTTTTTTCTGTTTTAATTGTTCTATTGGTTACAAATGTTTTACTTTTGCCAAAACTTACAAATTGTGAGTTAGGTAGAAATAATACTTATAAGAACTTCGGAGATTTCGGGGTTCTTTTTTGTTTCCTGATTCTTCGCGTCTTCACAGAATTTTCATTCGAAATAACATTCTGAAAATCAATCAGGATTTAATAAAAACCCGGATTGGTTAAAAATGTCGTAACTTAAAAAGGAAAACAAAGATTGTGTATTATGAAAGTGAAGATTATCACAAAAGAAGACCTGCCTGAGCCTGGTTCAATCGTAAAGTTTAGAATAAAAAATACTACACAATGGCGCGTGGGGCACAGAGATGCAGAAGGAAGTGATTTTATAGAAGAACCCCGCGGAATTATTTACCGATATTCCTGGAACCAGATCGACGAATACATGTTGTGGACAATTCCCGAAGTTGAAATTTAATAGATACTATCAGGATTAAAAGGAGGCAAGAGCCTCCTTTTTGATTTTAATTTTAAATGATTTGGGAAATAAATTTTCCATGACGGCATGTAATTTACCTATACTTGAACCTAATTTCTTTATAATTCGTGTAGGAAGTATGGTTTGATTTGTTCAATCAAAAAAGTTACCAATAAACATTAATTTAATATAATCGATTGTGTTAAAGCATTGAAAGCGAATGTTGCAAACAGGTATTATTGCAGTAAAATTCTTTTAACATCAGCCTTTTCTTTGGAGCCGGCATTAGGCATCACGTATAAATAATAGGTTCCTCGTGGCAGGCTGCTCACATCCACCTGGGTTTTGCTGCTATTTGCAGTCAATGTACTCGGGTTTGATATTGTGCGCACTACATCGGATCTTTCATTGTATAAAACAATTTGTTTTGGCTGTACTTCTTTATTTGAATTGCTGCTGTAATCGAGATTTATTACATCTCTTGCCGGATTTGGATATACACTAAGACCGGATTGCGTGCACTGCCAGCTAAAAGAAACTTTGTTGCTCATTGGGGTAGTTCCGCAAGCATTTTTGATAGTAGCCTGGACAAAATGTGCAGTTCCGCAATTTCCGCTATTGATATCTTCTACATTGTTAATCCCACTAAAAGCCAGATTTCCATCCAGATACCAATTGTAAGTTGCATAAGGAACTTCCGTCATAATCGCTGTAACAACACCGTTAGTATTTGGAGCGGATGCAGAAAAAGTAATTTCCGGAATCCCAACATAAACTTCTTTTGTTACCGTGACCGGTGTACTACATACGTCGATGACAGCGGTTATCGTAACAAGTCCATTTTCTGTTCCAATTCTTTTAGCAACTCCTGTCGTAGGATTAATGGATAATAAAGTAGAATTACTACTTGACCATGAAACTGATGTTCCAAATAAATTCGCTCTGAATGTTGTAGTACTGCAAACTGATGAATCTCCAAGAATTTCAAAGTTGTAATCCGAAGTAAGCAAGCTGTTTTCGTTACCGGCAATCCAGGCATTAATTTCTGATTTTGAAAATTCTGAGAACATGGGTGCGTCGTCAAGGCTGCTGCACATTAGTGAAGGAGCTTTTTCACTGCAACCTGATGCCGCATCTGTCGGGTGCGAAGCGTTGAAATTATGGCCAAGTTCATGCGCCGTGGTAAGATACTCATTAGTAGTACCATAGGTCAGCGAATAAGCCATGGAAGGTGTTTTACCAATGACGCCTTTGTGCGCGATACCCAGGGTAAATCCTTCAAGAAATTTGGATGTAAACAAATGTGCTACATCTCTTTTAACATTCGTGTGGTTCTTGTTCCAGTAACTTGTGAATTCAGTAAGGAGTTTGGCGGGATTGGTTGATGTATAAGGATCGTTTGCAGTGGCGTATACGTGTTGATAAGTTACCAAAATTTTGATGTTGAAAGTATTAAAGAAAATGCCTGCAACAATATTCATATCGTTCAAAATGCGTGCATTGGTGTTGTCACGGTGGTTTTTGTAATATTCAAAATCTGCATCCGTGGCAACTTCGAGAATTCTGCATTGCGCTGAAACCGTTGCAGCTTCTCTTGCACTGCTTTGAGCTTTTGAAACTACCTGGCTCACAGACTCTTCAATTCCGCATCCCGTAGCTGTTGATTTTACATCCTTTGTGTTATATACCACATAACGATTGTCTGACAAATTCGATTTTGTGATCGTTGATAAAGGCTCAATGGCGTAAAAACCGTTTTTTCCATCGCTGATTATTCCTTTAATCTGTTCATTATCAATATAAAGACGTACAAACTGGTTCGGATCATTATTCGCATATCCGGAATAAGTGTTGACAGCCGTCATGGATGAATCAACTATTTCTCCGTTTTCTGTGGTGATAGAAGCTTTGTAACCAGCACTTCTGATTTCGTTTTGCTGAATGGTCAAGTCCAGCGTCAGATCTTTTGATACGGCCAGTTGAAATTTCTTCGCTTGCAGAGGATTTCTTTTTACAAAACTGTTAAGCGAAGCGGGTTCCAGATTTACTACATTCAAAGATTTTGCAAAGCCGTCCAGTTTCACTACTTCGGTTTGAGAAATTCTGGCTGGTGCTGTAATTGGTGCAATGTTTTGCGCTTGTACTGTTTGAAAAAGTACAACAGACAAAATGAAAAGATTTTTCATGATCGTGAGATAAAGCTTATTAGCTGATAGGGAATGATAGTGTAATCCTTAAATTTTAATGACCTGATAATTGTGTTTTTGAGCCTGTAAATGCTTGAAATTAAGTTCTTCTACAAACGAGGGTTTAAATTGGAATTTTGGGTCGTTTTCTGCGGCTCGAATCTAAGTACTATAACAAAATTTAATTTGCAATAGCTTTTTGTAACTTTTTTCAATAAAGTATATACAATTCTACTAACTTGTAGAATTCCTTATTTTGTTGATTACAAGCATTTTATGTTGATTATGTCAAGAAGGTATTCGAAGTGGCATGCGTAATTCAAACGTGGACCCGCGAATTAATGAAAAGAAGTAAAATAGCAAAATTGTAACAATTTTATAGGTCAAAATTGAATTTTTGAAAAATTATTTTGCCTCAGCGAGATCAGGCAAAATATTATTTGTGGTATGCCAAAAGCTTCCGTTTTTTTTGAATAAAAATGTCAAATTCCTACTATTTCGCTTCGAACATTGTTCTATATACGTTTGCTGTTTTATGCTACTAAGGAATATTTTATTTGTAATAAAAATCTTACTTGTTTGTTCGAAAAAATCTCAATATTGGTTTTAGTTATTAAAACAGGTATATCTGGAATAAGAAATATTTGTTCAATCTGTCAAGTTGAATAGGGTAATCTGTCTTTAAGGATAATCCAAACAGGGAAAAAATTTAACAATCTGTCTTTTGATTAACTAAATAAAAGTTGCAGTTTAGATTACAAAAACAACTAAATGATAAAGAAATGGCAGCTGAACCCATAATCATTGAAGCAACAATAGAAGCACCCATTGAAAAAGTCTGGGAAACCTGGACCAAGCCAGAACATATTACCCAATGGAGTTTTGCGTCCGAAGACTGGTTTACGCCAAAAGCTGAAAACGATCTTCGTCCCGGCGGCGAATTTTCAACCCGGATGGAAGCCAAGGACGGCAGCTTCGGATTTGATTTTGGTGGTATCTATGACGAAGTGACCGAGCACAAATTGATATCCTATACTTTGGGCGATGGCAGAAAAGTGAAAATTGAATTTGAAGAAAATGGGAATGAGACCAAGATTGTCGAAACGTTCGATCCTGAGGATCAAAATCCGGTTGAAATGCAAAAAGGCGGATGGCAGGCGATTTTGAATAACTATAAAAAATATACTGAGGGATTGTAATTTTGAATGATATAACAAAAGAGCGGCTAAAACTTCATTTAGCCGCTCTTTTGTTATTTATTTTTCGGATGATGGCACAAGTTTGGCTTTCAAATCCGGATCTTTCATGTTTTTATCCAAAGGATACATCGGGTGCTGGATTCTTTTATAACCGAGTCTTTTCAAATCCTGATCAACACCTCCCGGAGTTAGAGCCAGAAGCCAATCGGCGCGCATATTATAAAGTTCAGGTTCAAGATAACCAATTTTGACAACCACGATGTCAGATTTGCGCGGGTTCAATCCAAGTCTGGTAAAGTCCGCTTCCTTATGATAAGGCTTACGTTTTTTGGTGACAATGACATGGACACTTCCTACTTTGATAACAACTTCCGTTTCCGCGTTCAAATCACCGTGCTCTATGGATTCAACTGTGCCGACAAGTCTTACCGGCGGAGCAAAACGTGCATCAACCGCTGCGCCGGCCAAAGCATCAATTTTTCCGCCAATGCCAGCCTTGATAGCAGCCTCAACAACAGCTGGTCCGGGAATGGATGCATAAATAAGCGAAGGACCATTTTCAGATTTAAATTCAGGACGTTTTAAAATTTCTGTCAAAGTCCACGTTACATCACCAGCTCCGCCCGCAGTAGGGTTGTCGCCGGAATCACTGATAAAAAATGGGTGTTTCTGGCTCTTAACAGCGGCGTTAAGCGCTTCATCTAATGTTGCTGTTGGTGCCACGAAATCAAACTTTGACCGTACATTCCAAAAGCTACTTGCCAGTTTTTCCGCCGTTTTTGTTACTTTTTCCTTATCATCCCCGGTTACCATTACCACCGCGTGGTTGCGTGGTTCATCCGCCCAGGCATACCCGATCCAGATTGCTGCATCGATAATTCCCGGTTGCAAAGAAGCGGGAGAAACGGCTGCATACAAAGTTTTTCCAGGCTCAATCCTTGTACTTGTCTGTTCACCTGGCAATAAGATAGGTACAGGAATATAGGCTTTGTAAGCAGGTTTTCCTTTTCCGCTTTCCAGTCGGGACAACATATTTGCTACTGCTCGTCTTTTGGTCGCCATGGCATCTTCATGCGGTGCCATTCGATAGCAGGTTATTAAATCCGTATTTTGCGCAAGTCTCCACGAAACATTTCCGTGCAAATCCATGGAAGTTGAAATAAACGGTTTTTTGCCAACCACTTCACGAATTCTGATCAGAAAATCTCCTTCGGGATCATCCATGCCAACAACGCTCATGGCGCCATGGATGTCATAAAAAATGGCATCATAAGGAAGATTTTTTCTCAACAAATCCAGCGACTGTTTTACCATCGATTCATATGCCTCTTTCGTAACGGTGCCACCGGGCAAAGAACGGCCCATAAACGCCGGAAGCCAGTTTGCACTTTTGCGAAGTACAGAATCAGGTGAAAAAAATGGATAAGAAGTAAAAATCTGGTCGCCACGTTTTGGATGAAAAGCTTCCTCATTCGTACGGGCCGGCGAGAATGTACTGGATTCAATTGCCAAACCAACTATCCCTATACGTGGCAGGGGTTTTTGTACAGATTCAGAAATTGATTTTTCCTCAACTACATTATTTTCAGGCTCTTTTGCAGAAACTGGAATACTGGGTTGAAAAAAGGTGAGATAAATAGAAGTGAGAAGCAAAAAAGTTCGTTTCATATATAAAATTTGGTCCAGGAAACATTTTAAAATATTTTATTAAATATAATCAACTTTCGACGTCTCTGGTAAATTTGCCCGAAAACTTTCAAATGATTGCTTCAAACTGCTATTAATTGGTTGAATTGTATAATTGGAGTTACTTCATCGCCGAGTGACCATCAATGTTTGTCCGAATATCGCAGTGCTAGTTATTATGTTTTGTTTGATAGTATGGGAATAGAATTAAAGTAGATAATTTGATTTTGGTAAGTTTTGGATTGATTTTAGCAAAACTTAAAATAGCTGTAATTTCTAGATTTGTAAAAAAATATACAGATATGATTATCAAGTTAATCAGTAGAGCACTTATTTTGTTCACAGCTTACATGGGTTTGAAACATGGCTGGCAAGCACTTCATATAAAACCCGGTGACACAGGACCTGAAGTTGAATTGTTTAACAAATTGAATGTAAGTCCGGGGGCTATAAAAATTATTGGTGTTTTAAGCATTCTGGGTGCGCTTCTTATTTTGGCTCCGCAAACGTTTTTCATCGGGAATTTGCTAAATGCCGTGGTCATTTTATTTCTTATGGCCATGTTTTTGAATGTTAGCGAAATAAAAGCAACAATAATTGAAGTACCGTTTCTGATTGCGCCCTTGCTACTGATTTATTTGAAATATCCGTTTGAATTCTCGTGACGAGAGGATTTTAAAACTTGCATATTCAAACAACGTGGATAAATTTAAGATCGATTTATTAACGTTGATGCTAAAATATTTTCATGAATAAACCTGCTCCCGAAGAATTACAAAGCTTTTTTCGTTCTGATATTTTCCAGTCGGAACTGGCAAAAAATGGAGATTTTTCACTGGTCATCAAAGCATTTTACGAGCGGTTTTATTCGGAATTTGATCAGGAAAAATACAATAAAATTGGTGTACACATTGATCAGATACGGCGTGAGCAGTTAATTTTTGATGAACAAACGGATGATAATCACGAAAAGGAATATAAAACAATCATCGATTTTCATTTTATAAAGGAAACCGCAAACAAACAATCTTTTTCATTAATAGGAACCGAGGAGGAAAGATTTTTTTATAATCTGAACAGTGAAGAACTTTTAAACTTTTTTATTCTGAGGTTTAGAAGATTCAGCAAACTTTTTATTCCATAAAGGAATGATTTAAATCAGCACCGAAAAATATTTGATTTTTTTTCATTCGCTAAATCTAAACTTTCATCCGTGTCGTATATATGTAGTCCGCGACTTTAAAAGTTCGGATAGAGGAGGGTTTAGAAACAGCTTCGGAAATTCCGGAGCTTTTTTTGTGCCCGATTTTTCCTGAAATACGTTCAATAAGATTAACCATAAATTAAAACGGGAACAGAATCAAAGCGCAGAAAATCAGCAGTCAACTCCCTCTTTAGTGATCAGAGATTGATTGTGAAATTTAAAATAGGTAGGAAGATAATTATGCACACACGATTTTCATACCGGAATATTCTATTCAGACGGATCTAAATATCAGTAACATTTTTGCGGGCAAAAATCAAATCCGTAAAATAGGTTTAGCGCAGATATCCCAAAAAGTTATATTCGAATCGGTATATTTGTTTATTCAAAAACAATGGAAAAAAGCGTCAGTCAACGGATTGATTTACTGGTTAAAAATTTCAATTGAAATCAATAAAATGAATAAAAACCTATTTGTTTATCTGCTTTTTATATTGTGCGTGCCATGTACATTTGCCCAATCTTCTTTGCCAATATCATCTTCCGCAAACGTTTTGTACGGCAACAATGCAAAAGCAGGTAAATACGCAGACATCCGTGGTTTCAAGATGTATTATGAAATTTACGGCACAGGAAAACCACTTTTGCTGATTCATGGGAATGGCGGTTCCATAGAAAATTTCAAAAACCAGATTCCATATTTTGCCAAAAATTATAAAGTAATTGTAGCCGACAGTCGGGCGCAGGGAAAATCAGCGGATATGGCTGATTCACTTTCCTATGAAATGATGGCGGATGATCTCAACGAATTACTGAATAAGCTTCATGTAGATTCCTGCAATGTTATTGGGTGGAGTGATGGCGGAATCGATGGAATTCTGCTGGCAACCAGACATCCGGAAAAAGTAAAGAAACTGGCCATAACCGGAGCAAATTTATGGCCGGATACATCAGCTGTTGAGTCTTCACTGTTTAACTGGATTGTTACGGTAAATGATAGTTTGGCAAAAGTGCAGCAGACACCGGCTGTAAAGGGGCAAAAGAAATTGCTGAATCTGATGATTTTGCAACCGAATATTTCAACCGCAGATTTGAAAAACGTAAAATGTCCAACACTCGTCATTGGTGGAGATCATGACGTGATTTTGCCAAAACATACTATGATCATTGCGGATGCCATTCCAAAATCATATTTATGGATTTTGCCAAACTCAGGACATTCGACGCTTGTCGTGTACAAAAATATCTTTAACCAGGTAGTCGGGGATTTTTTCAAAACGCCTTACCGTATCCAAAAAGGAATGGCTCGACTTGAATGAACCAGGTATAAATTAAATATCTTTTTGGACGGCAATGTGGATAATCTGACTTTGACTTCTGACGTTCTTTGAAAAGAAATGGGACTGAGTTATTCGCAGCTATTTCGGATCGCTAAGGAAGAACGCACCTTCCAAATACGCTTTATATTAATCAGAAAAGATTAGAAAAAGCTCGAAATCTGCTTGCAGAAACTGATATGAGGATTTCTGAAATTGCGTATCTTGTGGGCATCGAAAGTCCTCGGAATTTAGCAAATACTTTTTCCAGGCTTCCAGATCACTCCAACCGAATTTAGAAACAAGTCTGCCATGGAAAAAAATACAAAATCGACTGCTCAGAAAGTGTCCATTGCCGTTTTACCTTTTTTGAATCTCAGCAATGATCCTGAGCAAGAGTATTTTAGCGATGGAGTAACGGAGGAAATTATTAATGTATTAAGTCATGTGCCTGATTTGCAGATAGCAGGGCGCACTTCGTCTTTTACTTTCAAAGGTAAAAACCAGGACATTCGATTGATCGGTGAACAATTGAATGTCAATCATATTCTGGAAGGCAGCATCCGGAAATCCGGAAATAAGCTTCGGATTACGGCAAATCTTATAAAGGTTGAGGATGGGTATCAAATCTGGTCTGAGAAATATGACCGGGAATTGATGGACATTTTTGATATTCAGGACGAGATTGCGCTGGCGATTTTGAAAGAAATAAAAATACAACTGCTGGGCGGCGAAGAAGTAACGCCTTTCAAAAGATATACGAATAATCCGGAAGCTTATCAGTTGTATTTGCATGGCCGTTTTTATCACAACAAATTTGCAGGAGCGGATGAATTCAATAAAGCAATTGGATATTTTCAGTCGGCCATTGAGCTCGAACCGACCTATGCGATCGCGTACGCGGGAATCGCTTCCTGTTATCTGAACATGTGGTTTTATCGTCTTCTTCCTGCGGCCAAAGCTTTGCCGTTGATGAAAAAAGCAACAGAACAAGCGCTGGAACTGGATAATTCGATTGCGGAAAGTTATCTGGCGCTCGCCCGTATGCAAATGTTATATGAGTGGGATTTTGCAAACGCATCTGTCACTTTCAAAAAAGCACTGGAATTAAACTGGAACGCTGCTGAATTACATATCCAATTTGCCTTATACTCCGCTTTGACGGGCGATCTTGCCAAAGCGGATGAACATGTAACCCAAGCCTTATCACTGGAACCATTTTCGCTAATCAATAACTTTTATGCTGCTTACGTATATTGGATAGCCGGAAATATTGAAAAAGCAGTTGGCCAGGGAAGAAAACTGGTCGCGCTGGAACCTTCATTCTGGGGTGGATATATGATCACAGGCTTGAATCTAATCACACTGAAAGATTATCCGGATAGTCAGGAAGCGCTGGAAACTGCGCTGGAACTGAACTATAACGGGATTACTTTGAGTGCCTGCGGTGCCTTATTCGGATTATCCGATGAAACGGAAAGTGCCTGGGATATTCTTACGCAGATGACGTCATTGAGCAAAAATCAGGTTGTGGCGAATTACGACATGGGCATTGTGCATGCCTGTGTAGGCGATGCGGATACAGCTTTGGATTATTTTCAAACCGCAATAGACCAGCATGAGTCATCGATGCTGTTTTTCAAATTTATTGTACGCGACTGGCTTTCAGGTCATTTGCACGACGACCGATACGAATCCCTCATTCAGCAAATTGTGAAATAGCAGGATTTAAGAATTGTCTATCAATTTGGATAGGGACATTTTTGGTGCTGTATCTGTTTTGTTAAAATTCGATACTTTAAAGCGTAATAAGGAAAAGTGGTGGCTGAGTAAATTGTGACCAGTATTTAATATTCGGGATTGAAAATTTAAGCCATACCGTAATTGGCAACGATTCAACCTGCGCAATAAAACCTTGAAAAGCTGCAATCAGATCGTTAAATTTGATTTTCACAAATCCGCAACCAGCATGACCTCAAATTCCATTGACGACTTTTACAAAAGGGCTACGGCAACATTGCCGGAAGGAATTTCTAAGGAAATCGGTCATTTCAATGTGTTTGAGATTGAAAAACTGTTTGACAAAAAAACAGGTACCCGGATTATGCCTTACAGCAGAAGATCTTATTACAAAATAAGTTTTCTTCAAGGTAAAAACCGGGCGGAGTATGCTGATAAGGTTATTGAAATAAATGGAAGCGCTTTGCTTTTTGCAACGCCCAAAATACCGTATCACTGGATTCCGGAGGACGATAACCAGACAGGCTTATTTTGTATTTTCACCAGTGATTTTCTTTCGAAAAACAGGGCTGGCGTTGTGCTGGATGATTTACCAATTTTCCGCCCAGGCGAATTGCCGGTTTTTGAACTGACATCAGAGCAGGCAGAAGAGTTGGGATATTTATTTCGGAAAATGTACAAGGAGTTGCAAACGGACTACATTTATAAATATGATCTGTTGCGTAATCTGCTCCTGGAAGTGATCCATTACGGACAGAAATTGCAACCCGCTTCTTCTCTCAGTTCAGTACAAAATGCTTCTGACAGGATTTCATCCTTGTTTATCGAGTTGCTTGAAAGGCAGTTTCCATTGGAATCTCAGGAGCAAAGACTTGGTCTGCGTACTGCCAAAGATTATGCGGACAGACTGGCCGTTCATGTAAATCATCTCAACAAGGTGCTCAAAGAAATTACCGGAAGCACAACCACGGAAATCATCAGTAACAGAATTGCGCAGGAAGCGAAAATTTTGCTCAAACAAACCGATTGGAATATTTCAGAAATCGCTTATACATTAGGATTTGATGATCTTGCCAATTTTTCTCATTTTTTTAAAAAGCAGACTTCATTTACGCCAATGGGTTTTCGGTCTTGAAAGGTTAACCCGACGTCAGTAATGCTGTCGAAAGCCGTCTTCAGGATAAAAGTTATTTTTCGAGAAAATCAAAATGGAAATGTCAGAAAAGGATTTAAAAACTTTTTGTCCAGAAAGCCGTCATCAGTGGCGGAGATGGTTAGAAGAAAACCACGATCGGGAGAGATCTGTCTGGGTGATTTTCTATAAAAATAAATCAAATCTTCCGACGATCACATGGAGCGAAGCGGTAGATGAAGCACTTTGTTTTGGTTGGATAGACAGCATTGCGAAGCCCATTGATGAAGAAAAATTTATGCGGTTTTTTAGCAAAAGAAAAGCAAAAAGTGTTTGGTCAGCCATTAATAAAGAAAAAATCAAAAGACTTATTGATGAAAAACTTATAACCAAGGCAGGCTTTGAATGCATAGAAATCGCAAAACAAAATGGTACCTGGACAATTTTGGATCATGTTGAAGCGCTTGTAATTCCGGAGGATTTGGAAAAAGAGCTTCAAAAAAGACCTAGTGCGAAAAGTTACTTTTCAAGTCTTAGCAAATCGGATAAAAAGGGAATTCTACAATGGCTCGTTCAGGCCAAACGGTCAGAAACACGGGAGAAACGAATCATCGAAATCGCTGAACTCGCAGAGCAAAACCTGAAACCAAAAGTCATTCAATGGACAAAAAAACCGTTGGATGAATGAGTTGGATTACGTTCAATTCTTACTTGATTATCTTTTCATTAACCCTCACATTATTCAGCTCAAAACCTTGAACAACCGTTTTGTCATAAGCACCATTTTTGGCCGTGATATTCAGGTTTTCAAAATTGAATTTAGATAATTTATCAAATTCACCAGGATTTACATCAAAAAATACGTCACATTTTAGGTTGATGTTTTTCAAGCTGATGTTGTCACAATAAGATAAGGGAGTATCTTTTCTGCCTTTCAAATCAAAAAACTGAGTCCATGGTTTGACATAAATCAAACTGTGTGCATAACCGTCAACATTTTCAACACGCACAAATTCATATTTTTGCGGAGTGTCCGGCCGCATTTTCAGCCAGAGAACACGCATTGCATTGGTAATATGGCAATTTCGCATCACAATATTTTTGTTGTGAATAGCCTCGCTTCCGCAGGTAAGTGCTGCGTGACAAAATCCGAATTCACAATTTTCAATAATAATATTTGTGTTTTCGCCATTGCCCGGATCCTTATCCGCATATGGTCCTTTTCCACCTTTTAACGCAATAGCATCATCATTTACAGCCAGATAACAGCCTTTGATGAGCACATTACTGCAAACATCCAGGTCAATAGCATCCGTGCTTGGTGCTTTTACAGGTTCATGCGGCGCGGTAATTCGCACATTCAGGATCTTGATATTATTGCACTGATAATAATGGCTCGTCCAGAAACCTGAGTTTTGCAACCGGATATCCTGAATCTGGACATTATTACATTTCCATATAAAAACCAGTCGGGGCCTGGACACTTCCAGATTGGTACAATTGGGATTTTCTTTTCTTCTCTGCCAAAATGCCTTCCAGTAATTTAGTCCGTTGCCATCAATTGTGCCTTTTCCTGAAATTGTAAAACCATTGACGCCATAGGCATTTACCAACGCAGGAAAATAATCCAGACTTTGCCCTTCCATTCTTGATGGCATAATCGGATAATCAGCAATGTTGTCCGAACCTTTTAAAACGGCGCCTTCCGAAACAAACAAATGCGTATTGGGCTTAAAAAACAAAGCACCACTCAGAAAAATACCTTTTGGAATAATAATGACGCCACCTCCCTGCTGGTGAGCCTGATCAATTATTTTCTGGATAACGGCTGTTTGAACAACGCTGCTGTCAATCACCGCTCCGTGTTTTGTTATTACAAATTGTTTTCCCAAATCTTTCAGGTCGATCTTTGAACTGTCTGAAAACCAGTCAGGTATTTTTGTTCCGTCAGGGAAATTGATAGATTTATTCCCCTGTGAAAAAGCGGCGAAAGAGATGTAAAGCAGGTGTAAAATGAGCAAACAGGATTTTGCCATAATTGTAATGAATATCTATCGTGAATTGTAACTATTTTTGGTTTGTTAATGCTGTCTTTCAAAGTCATCATCGCCAGCTATCCTATTGAATGACGTTGATTTTGTTGCAAAGCCCTTAAAGAATAAAATAAGGCCAATCAAATTCTGTATCGGATAATTTGACTGATCACAAACGCTAAATTTAGAGATTCACAGGTTTTAACTGGTATGAAAAATAAATCGGAATACTCTTCACTGGGATTTTTTGCATTAATCATGGTTTTGATACTTCTGGTATACTTCACCAGTGCCGGAGTATTTAAAGATCAGATCTTAAAACGAAGCGAATTGGTCGAGGCAGACAGTACGGGTAGTGTCACAGCAGAAGGCCATAAATTTGTAAATAAAACCGAGATGCAGGTATATATGATGGAGCGAGGTTTCAACAAATTTTACCCACCATACAATGATATTTCGAATCCAATCATAATAATGCTGGCCGCCATGTCATTGGCTGCAATTGGCGTAATACTAAATGAAATTTACGATGAGGGGAGTGGTATCTTATTGATAAACAGACTCTTGTTTGGGATATTCCTCGGAGCGGTTATTTGGTTTATTGGCGAGCGCGCTTTTGGTATCAATGAATCTGGTAGTGGACATAATTCGGTTTTTATCATATCGCTTATTGCCGGGACGTTTGCCAGTAAAATTCTGAATGGAATAAAGACTATATATAAAAGTTCTTCAAGTAAAAGATCAATTAGTTGACCTTCAATAATCTGTTTTTCAGATCTTAAAGCAAAAAATGACTCCGACGTATCGCCAGTGCCATTTGAAATTATCATTTTTTAATCTTTCATTTTCCTTCAATCTTACCGATCGGATTTGAGCGTTCATTAAATTCTTTCCGTGCTGTCGCCCAGGAAGAATCTTCTGGATACAGTGCACTGCGAAGATATGCCAGCGAAAGTTGCTGTACTGCGGCAACGCGCTCAGGATTTTCGTCACTTGTTTCGGTAACGAGATATCCGGAAATTCCACCTAGCAAATGTTCGCCATCAAATAAAGTTACCAGCCAATCTGCGCCCGGGCTCAAAGTATAGGCGTCGGTAAACCAATCCCATCCCCGGATAGTGAGCGGCGAAATATCTTTATCCCCGGCAATCACAAGGGCCGGTGTAGTCATTTCTGCGTAGCTTGGATTCATAAAAGGATAATGCTCTGCGGCGAACGGACTTAGGTCTTTCCCTCCTTTCCCCGCCGGAGTAAGAAGTATCCCAGCCTTAATTCTCGGGTCAGACATATCCTCGCCCAGACTTCCGTCAGGCGCAATAATCCGTGCACCTAACAACATCCCTGTCGTTTGCGATCCAAAAGAATGTCCGACCGCAGCAATACGGTCACGGTCCAGACGACCTTTAAGTCCCAGGACAGAATCTTCAATAAAATCCAGATTGTCCAGAATTTGTTTCATATCCTCAACACGAAACTTCCATATTAAAGGCGTGCGCGGATCTTCGGGGCTGAGCGCCAGCGTTCTTGAATCAAGAAAAGTGGGTTGAATTACGACAAAACCATTGGCTGCCCAGAAATTAACCAGTGGGGCGTAACCATCCAGTGAAGAGCCGTAGCCATGTGCGAAAATAATAACGGGTAATTGATTTCCGGTTATTGGCGCGGAAACCCGCAATTGTATATCTTCCCCGCGTTCCGGAGCTGAAATTATAACAGGACTTACAGATAGAACTGCGCTTGGCGCATTTACCGCCTGATGATGCGTTATGTCGACTACTTCCTGTTCATTTAATTTTCCTTCTTTCATGATTTTGTATTAAAAGTTTAAAGCAACGGACAGATGTTATGGCTGATGGCTGCAATTAATTTGATAATACAAAGCTCCGGTTTAAAGGCTTTTTCGAATAAAGAGAATCAAACCGAAAATTATAATTTTCATACTTTTTCTTTACTCTTCCTGAAAGTGTTAGGAGTAAGGTCGGTAATCCTTTTGAAGTAGTTATTAAAGTAGCTTGGATATTCAAAGCCTAACGCATAAGCAATATCCGCAACGCTCCAATTGGTATGCAACAAGAGTGCTTTCGCTTCTGACGCAATACGTTCGGCGATATGTAAGGAAATTGGTTTGCCGGTAATTTCTTTTACAGAGCGGTTAAGATAGTTGACATGCACGGACAGACTTTCGGCAAAATCCTGGGCAGTTCTTAATCGTAGCGGATCTGCCGCTGTTTCTATTGGAAATTGTTTTTCCAATAATTCCATAAATAAATACGTCATTCTTCCGGCGGCATTTTTCTGTTTCAGTTCATTTTGTGGCTGAATCCGCAGTGCCTCATGAACAATAATATCTATGAAACTTCTGAGCATTTCGGCCTTTTTGTCATATTCTCCGCTATATACAGCTTGCATTCTTTGAAAAAGAGAGGAAATGAAAGCTGCCTGTTCATTGTTCAAAGGAATAATGGGATTTCCGTCAAAACGAAATATTGAGCTGTTTAAAAGACTATCGGTCCGTTCTCTGCTTCCAATAAAGCGCTCGGTAAAAACACATGCATATCCTTTCTGCTCAGGAGATAAATGTTCATTGGAATATGCGATGTGCGGATTGCCAAAAAACAGGAAAGTATCATTGATGTTAAATGTCTGATCGCCATAACAAATTTTAAAATGTCCCGTCGCCAGAACGATTTTATAAAAATCCCGTCTGCCATAAAAAAGTGAAGGATAGGATGGCCCGGTAATCTCATGGACTTTAAAGCCTTTCAATTTTATATCAGAACTTTGGAATCCCGCAACTTGACATTCTAGATTTGTCTTCATGTTGTAAAGTTAATAAAATCAAACTTTTTTTGAGGAATTTATATCATAGTGCTAAAAAGGCAAAGATTTGGAATCACCCACGCCAAAATGGGGATCATTAGCCGGAAAATCCAGGCCGAACAAACGGGGGAACTGGAAGGAAATGGTATTGTAAAAAGAGAAGATTTCAAAGAAGTGCCACCGAGCGTGGAGTATTCTTTGACAGAAATTGTTTTGAGTTATTGCAGATTTTAAATTTATTGACCGAGTTGAATTTGCGGCATAGTACTGTGGCGGAGGTTGATGGTTTAGAAATGAATCACGGTATTGAGGCAGAATAATTGATGAATTTCTTTTGAATTCGGTTATTTTTGAGATTCAACCTTTATGAATGATCAAATCAATATATGGATATCAATCAGGAAAAAAACATCGCACCCATATTACCTCTTTCCAAAGCTCTGGTAGCTAATGGTTTTCTATTTATTTCAGGCCAGATCGGATCAGCTGGCGGAAATTTGGTAACTACATCGTTTGCGGATGAAGTAAAACAAGTGCTGACCAATATTGAGACGGTACTAACCGAACACAATCTCACTTTTGATCACATTGTCAGCGTTACTATTTATCTTAACGATATGAGATTGTTTGATGAGCTGAACCTTGTGTACGGTCCTTATTTCAAAAACCGCTTCCCTACACGTACTTGTATTGCGGTTGCCGGTTTGCCCAAACTTGCGCGTGTGGAGATGACGACGGTGGCTAGTTTGGTGCTGGAATAGGATAAATGAGGGATTATTATTGTTTGTATTAAATCTTCGATCTTGTTTGGACAAGAGTTAAGAATTTATCTGGGGAGTTCTGGTTTGGGACTCTCTATTTTTTTGATTAAATAAAAGTAGCATTTATCTATTTTTTAGAGCCATTTATTCAATGAGTAAATTTTGATTTATAATACACATATCAATGGTTAGAGGAAAATAATAAAGCTAAGAGTATGAAGATAACAAGATTAAACCATGGTTATAGTTGGTATTGTTAAATGAAAAGACATTTCTCGTCTGTCTGAAAAAATATTTAATGTGGTATCTTGCTTTAACTAATATATGTTCATGTTTTGGGTGAAAAGTCATCGCTAGGGCAGAGACAACATTAATTGGATTGGCCCTTCGGTTAAAAAATTATCCGCTTAGGTCTTTGAGTAGTTCGTATATGAGCATGAGAATTTTGACTATGGATATAATTACGTTTGAAAATCCAATAATTGAAAAAGATTTGGAAAGGCCCGTGCCAATGGCAGGGCAGGGATATCCATACAATCAAATTGCCAATCCTCGTCGATTCGAAGAGCTGATTTATAGTATTTGTAAAGCTAAAATTTCTGACAATGGTTTTGATGATTTCGATGCGGTAAGTTTGATGTCGGGTGTAGCAGATAAAGGACGAGATTGTGCACTTTTTAAAAAAGGAAAAGCGCATGGTGTAATCCAGTGTAAGATGTACACCACTCATTACAGCAAAGAGAATTTTGGATTAGAGATTACCAAATTTGTACTTTACAGTTTACTTGATGAACGGTTGATTTATGATAACGAAGATTTTATCTATTATATCATGGTGTCAAATGATTTTACTGCTGACTGCAAGGACTTTATCGATGACTTCCAAAATAATATTCAAACCGAATTAAATTTGAATCGTTGGGTTCAAAAAAATCTTTCGGCGCCTACTCTTGCGTCACTCGGATTGCGTGATCGAATAGAAGAGGTAAAGAGTATACTTGGCTCCATTCAAGTGCGGAAAATTGTTCCTCAGGATATTGATGTGTATTTAAATGAGCCAGCCTGTTCTAAATTAATACCATTATTTTTTCAAGTTCGAACTGTAACCGATAATTCTGAGATAGCCAGTTTAAGGAATCTTTTAATTAAGGAGTTGACACCAGATGAAATCATAAAGGAGCTTGACGCAGGTTCTATTGGATTGAAAAGTGAAAGTAATGAATTTGAGGGTATTCAACATTCTCATATTGAGAGAGATGAAACAGCAGAATTATTACAATGGATTGTAGCAGAACCAGTCAGAAACAGTGAAGGCAAGCCATTAAATATTTGTTTACTTTCAGGGCAGGCAGGATATGGGAAGACTGTCATTCTAAGAGATCTTTATCACGAGATTTCAAAACAGAATATTCCAGTTTTAGGGCTTAAAGCTGATAAGTTGTATTCCTATACAATTTCAGATTTGAAAAAAAATATTGGTCTTTCAATTCCGTTGTATGATTTCTTCGAAAGAAGCCGTAGATATTTTCCTCTGACCGTAATATTGGTTGATCAAATGGATGCTTTATCTCAGTCGATGTCATCGGACAGAAGTTTTCTCAACGTATATAAATCACTTATTGATAATTTTGTTGGTAAAGAGAATATTAAAATCGTCATTTCTGTACGAACTGCCGATTTACAATATGATCCATCTCTCAGAGTGTATAAAAATGTTAAAACGGTTACTGCTAAACTTCTCAATGAATCTCAGGTATTAGAACAATTGTTGAAAATTGGGATTGTTAAAGAAAATTTTTCACAGAAGTTATTAGAACTACTTAAAACACCGAATCATTTAAATGTTTTTTCCCGGATAGCATTAAATAATAACAATAGCTTTCAAGCTGCAACTGTACAGGAGTTATATTTTGAACTTTGGAATAGCAAAGTCATAAATTTATCAAGTCAAATTCGAGTTGAGCCGGCCAGAGTAAAAGAAGTGCTATATTATATAGCTGACAAGATGTACGAATCACAGCGTATAACTGTTGCCGTACGTCGTTTTGAAGATTATAATAATGAGTTAAAGTATTTGGAAAGTGAGTTATTGATAAAGCAAGAAGGAAAACAACTGCAATTCTTCCATCAGTCATTTTATGATTTTGTCTATTCAAAACAATTTGTTGAAAAGGAAAATGACTTGGTTGAATATATAA
This sequence comes from Dyadobacter subterraneus, assembly GCF_015221875.1. Classification (NCBI taxonomy): domain Bacteria; kingdom Pseudomonadati; phylum Bacteroidota; class Cytophagia; order Cytophagales; family Spirosomataceae; genus Dyadobacter; species Dyadobacter subterraneus. Next base: position 5,400,591 of record NZ_JACYGY010000001.1, on the reverse strand, counting down.
TTGAAGCCGAACAATCAATACATATTCGATCAGCGGTAAAAATGATATTAGGTTATCTTAGAGATTTTAATCCTGACTTATATATTAGAACTGTTGATAGAATTCTTTGGGATGATCAAATTCTGTTTCATATTAAACATATTCTACTATCCACAATCTTGTCACAAGACGATCCCACACAGCAGGAGAAAAAAGTTATATTGAAAGCTTTCAGAGAATCCATTTATTTTGCGACTTTATTTTTTGAGCAAGCCAGAGGTCATGCTTGGTTCGAATTAAGTAATGAAAATTCATTACTTAATTTTTTTAAAAAGGCAGAGCCAGTAGCAATAGAAAGCATTTGGATAGATGCATTGGCGCAAGAATTAGCCTATTTAAGATTTGTTTGCATTGGCTTTCTCAGAAATTGTTTGCTAAGTGAAAATATATCGGCGGCCTGGGAATTTACAAAGGATATTAAAGACCAGTCTATACTAAGAAATATCTTATTTTCTTGTGAAAATTGGAGTAACCCAATTTCTTATGAGCTTTTGAATTATTGTTCTGATTTTGAAGATATCGATTCCTTTGCATACTATCATGTACTAGATAACATAGCGAAGACAGATCCCGAATTTGTGTTAAAAAAAGTCAGAAACTCATTATTTTCGCATTATAAAAGTGATAAGCGAGCAAGAGAGTATGAGGAGGGAGCACTACTCAAAAATCTTGCAAAAAGTATCCCGGAAAAATTGTTTCCTATTTTGTTTGATATTATTCGTCCGGATATTGAGAAAACAATAATTGTAGAGGAGGACATACTAAGTGATTTTAAATATCGGTCGATCGATTTGGACGACGATCATTTGGAGAGGGGAGAGTTTTTATATCGTCTTTTGGCAATATGCCTCCGCAGCTCGGCCGAATTAAAAGCTACTAGTTTTAATGACTTTCTTAATATTCACAAAAAGTCTGATTACTATTCCATTTTACGATTGTTGGTTTTTGCTCTAACCGGTAGTGAAGAAGGATATAAAGCCGAGATTTTTGAGCTATTCAATTATTTCATAGAATTTCGTTGTAAAGATTTTCATTCCAGACTTGGGTTTGAAATGAGAGTACTTTTAGGACAATCATTTTCTTTTTTTACAAAACACCAGATTGACATTTCTCTTAGAAAAATTGAGCAAATTGTTGATACAAATGAAATTTATTACTATAAAGACCCAGATTCTAAAAAACGTAAATTCCACTCATTCTGGGGACAGACAAAATATCAATGGATTTTGCAGATACCGGAAGAGTTTTTAGTCATAAATAATAGTCTGAGAAGATCTTTTCTGGAATTAAAGAGAAAGTTTCCAAAATATCGTGACACTGCACCGGGAGGGATGAGGAGTGGAGGGATTTTTAGTCCCATTCCAATGGAAGCTCATAGGTATATGAGTAAGACAAATTGGATTGATTCGTTTAGGAAGTACAACAGACAGCGAGATCAATCAAGTCATGATTTTTTTAAAGGAGGACTAGATGAACTAGCATCTGCATTCCAGACTGTTGTTAAAGAAAATCCCTCGATTGAGAAATTACATATTATTATAACCTCAATTAATGATCCAAATATTGATATCAAATACTCAATATATGGCCTTCGGGGATGGAGTGAAAGTAAGGGGGATCTAACTCAGGCAATTCCATTATTTAAACAGTTATTAGATAAGGACCATGAGCCATTTATTCGGGATCTAGTTAGTATTGCTTCCAATTTAATTGGAGAGGAAAGTGATGATGTAGTCATTGTGAATTTTCTGGTAAAAACAGCCTTACGGTTTAACGAGAGTTATCATAAATTAAATATAGATCAAGAGGAAGGAACGTCAATTAGAAAATTAATTACAGTAGGGAGCAACACACCTTACGGCTCAGCGCTGCGTGCGTTGGTGCATGTTAAGGATAAGGAATTGAAGGATTTGATTTTTAATACCTTTGAGAAAATATTTTATGAGGGACCTAACGAGGCTAAGGCAGCGGCGCTATTTCAGTTCGCATATTTAATGAATTTGGATCGGGATAGAGCTTTTGATCTATTTGCTTCAAGTGTCAATTTGGAAATAGACATACAGGTGCTCGCCTCTGGTATATGGTCATTTCATTATATGGGAAATTATAATTTTGGTGGGTTAGATACAGCTTACAGAAAATTAGCAGTTTCACAGGATCTTGGTCATGAGGATAGCCATTTTTTGTTTATTCAATTGTACGGAGCCTACTTACATGAACAGCCCAATGCAGATAGTCTGTTGTACATGCTTTTGGATAATAACAAACATAGTTGTTCCGGTGCAGTTAACGATATTGTAAAGCACTATAATCTATTTCCAGAGGCCAAAAATAAAAATAACTTTCTGCTTGATTATGTTCTTGACAAATCTGTAGAGGAAGACTATGAGCGGTTGAATTGGAGTTTTCTACATGCAGACAATCTTGAATTAGACGATATCCATTTATTTCTTAGGAAATATGTTCAGTCAAGATATTTTACCATTACCGAATATTTTCTGGACTATCTTACCCTGCAATGCACCCGATCTCCTTTAATAGCAATCGAATTATTTGAGCTTGCGATGAATAACAAAGGTGGAAATGTAGATAAACGTTTTGGTTTTGGTTCTGATAATTCGTCTATAAAGTTTATTGTGGGAGCTTTTAACGCACTTAACGAAAACGACGATGTCAGTAAAAATCAACGACAAAAACTTCTTGTATTATTTGACAAGGTTTTGTTAGATTATCGATTTAAAAATAACGCTGAGAAAATATTGGATCAAGCTAAATTCTTGGGGGTAGTTAAGCATATAATTTAGTAAGCCTGAATAAGAAGAATGGAATATCCCGAACACCTCTTGAAGATGCCCTAAAAGCCTTGATTTTGGCATTGAAAGATTCAGCAGAAGCATTCGTACTTCTGTTGTTAAAGAAGTTTAGGATGTCCAAATAGTGGGTTTGAATAGATCTTCCGACAGTTTTAAAAGAATCAAGCGCGCAATCTTCGACAATATTATACCAAAGTGCCAACTTCTTGAAGGCTTGTTCTTTGGTTTTACCAGTCCGGAAAATCGTCCCTAACCCTGTTGCTAACTGGTAGGCTTGATTAATAAGTGGATAACGCTCAAACAGCAGTCTGGAACGCTGAATTTGCGAAGCAGTCCACTTGTCGTAATGCTTGAAAAGTAAGTACCGGCTTCTTACCAATAGTTGTTTAAGCGTATCACCATTGCCAAGAATTTCAGGTTGATAAGGCAAATTAGCTTGCTTTGCAGCTTCAATAGCTTGATTTTCCTGATCCAATGCCTCCCATCTGTATTTGATTCTAACTTCCTGAACCGCATCATAAGCCAATTTCTGGACATGAAAACGGTCAATAACCTTTGATGCTTTCGGGAAACATCTACTTACGATCATTCCCATATTGGCGGCCATATCCAAGGTTACTTCACGTACTTTACTGCGAATGCGCCTGGGTATTTTTCGCAAAACCTCAATCACTGATGCCGCTTGCGTACCCTTTACCATTGCTAACAAAGAACCTTTTCTGCCCTTTGCGGCCTTATTAGTTACAATTGTATATAGTTCACCATTGGAAAGTGACGTTTCGTCGATGCTTAAATACGGACCGGCATTTTCAGGGTACAAAAGCCATTCTGCCGCATGTTCGCGTTGATCCCAATCCTTATAATTGCTGATATGATTTTTGTACTGCTCTTGAAGTTGTTTACCATCTAAATGGAAATATTTGCCTAGCTGAGAACAACTTACAGGATGATTATCAATACATTGCTTTTAAAAAATCAGCGAACTCTTTAGTCATCCGAGTCCCCTGCTGCACCAAATTCCAATCTCTGCTGATGATCCCGCCAGTAGCTTTGACCTCCCAGCGACGACGCTTAATACAGAGCGTAACTTTTTGATTACGAATCGGAAAGTCCTGAATGTATACTTCCGGCAAAAAGCCCTTGGACTCTAGTTTTTGATCATTGTATTCGGTAGGAGGTAAGTTTTTTTCTTCTAAATAAATGTTCAGTCCCGTAAGACCTTCCACGATTTTAGAAAGTTCGAAGTAATCCAAGATACCCTCGGGTAACAGGAAGCGAACTAGGGCTTGGTAAGACTCTTGCAATGCGTTCAATATTTTATCCATTGCAAAACAACTACTTTTTTTTCTGCCCCTCAAGTTTTAGGACTGATCCCAAACACTGTCTATGCGTAACGAGATGCGTAACGAAATAAAAAGAAAAGAGCGCAAGTAATTGAATATCAATCTCTTGCGCTCTTTAAATGTACCCGGAGCCGGGGTGCCACCTACTTAATCTTAAAAAAATAATTTTAGTCATAAAACGTAATTAATAAGCTCATTTTAAGCTTGATAAGAAGGTTTTTCTGTATAGAGTCATTAAGCATCATTAAGGTAGATATGGTTTTTATTAAGTAAAAGTGTTAACCATAGTGTTAACGTATTATCTTTGTATATCCCTAAGTACAAAGAAGCAATGGCAATTAATAAACACGTCAGGTTTTACATTCGGAATAAGAAAGGCACAACTCCTCAGCCAATTTATTTATCATTCTACATTGACAAGTTGAACAGGCTATTTTATCCTACTGGTGTAAAGGTGCATCCCAAACATTGGGATAGTAAAATGGACAAAGTCAAGAATGTCGCTATGCCAGAAATGACCGTAGACAATAAGCATGTTCATGAGATTGCCGGATATCAGCAGGCTACTAAGGATAATGTTAATTTGTATTTCAGTTACCTACGAACAGTGGTAGATAAGGCTTTAAGTGATGCGTTAGTAGGCAGGATATCAATTACCAAGGAATATCTTGAAAAAGCTCTTGACGATTATAATAACCCGGTTATTGAGCCTGATACAATTTCCTTCTTCCAATTCATTGAAAAATTTATCAATGACCTGGAAACTGGTAAACGGATGTTGGATGGTAATAAAATTGCAGATCCGAAAACGGTTCAGCGATATAAGACTGCTAAAAATAGTTTGATCGAATTTGAAAAGCACGAGCAAATCAAAATAATGTTTGATAGCTGGACAGAAGAATTATGGAATACCTACATTTCATACCTGACATTCGTCAAAAATTTCAGAATCAATAATATCGGGTTCTATCAAAAGCAAGTAAAAATTTTACTTAAAGCAGCTCGTAAAGCAAAATTATATACGGTGGGCGATTGGTTGGATGACGTTAAGATATTGGCTGAAAATCCCGTAGATGTTTATTTGAACAAAAAAGAGTTGGCACTTATTGAGGAAAAAGACTTGACTGGCAATGAAAGGTTAGATCGTGTAAGAGATTTATTCTTGATTGGGTGCTATACTGGGTTTAGAATTTCAGATTGGAAACAAGTAAAGAAAAGTAATATAAGAATCACAGAAGCCGGAAATCACTTTATCGAGATATTTCCGGAAAAAGGCAATGCTACGCCGCCCTCAACTAATTTATATCCGGTTGTTAGTAGAATTCTTGATAAGTACCAGGATGTACTTCCGACTATAAGCGAACAAAAGTTCAATGAATACATCAAAGAGCTTTGCAAGCTTGTAGGAATTAAAGACGAGGTAACTACCAGATATATAATTGCAGGACGTGTCAAAGTTGAGAAATTTGAAAAACATACTCAAATAAGCAGCCATACTGCTCGCCGGAGCTTTGCAACAAATATGTATCTCGATGGCGTGGAACCATACCTAATAATGAAGGCAACCGGTCACTCCTCGGCTGCAAACTTTAAAAAGTACCTTAAACTGGATAATTCAGGGGCAGTAGATGCTATAGCGGATCATAAATCTAAAAAATCTTAATTACTAGGTACCATGACACTAGAATTTGCAATGGCTGCTGTGAGATTGTTAAGTCCTAACACCATCCCAAGATATAAAGAATCTCAAGAACATGGCCGTGGCCCCCAGCTAACAATTCTTATTTATCCAGACCAAGTCATGAAGCTATTTGCAGAACATGGTATAGAAGATAAGGTAAGCCTAAAAGTTTCAAAACAGAAACTTCATGAGAAATATCAAGTTCCAGTACTTCCGTCCAGGATTCTGGATACTTCAATACCAAACCATTACAATTTTTTTGACTTATTTGATGAGTTAGTCGAAGGGAATAAGGAATTACGCCTGAAAGAAAGCGCTAACCAGTACGACTTCACCGTTGAAATGGTAATGAGAGGATTAGAAAGGGATGTGAAAAGCATTGATCACTCATCATCAGACCCGTTTGTTAACAGAGGTAGATTGTTATTCTATGCCGAACTTAAAAAGTTAAATCATACAGTTCTATTCCCTCGATATATTTCTGTACGAAATCTATACTATAGTATACTTTCCGAGGCAAATAAGAATGAGTTAGAGGTAATTTGTGATGCATTGATGATTATAGATAAGCTTACCCCTTTAATGCATCTAGTGAACCAAATCTTTGATGGCCATCAGGAGGAGGTACTGAGTGAAGTGCCGAAATTTATTGGTGCTAGTTCGGCAGGTAAAACTGAAACTAATTCTGTTATAAAAAAAGAACAGGGTTCGAAAAAAGAAAAGAAGAATATTAAGGGCTGGGCATTGTATTATGCGTATGCAATAGAATCAAAGGAAATAGCTCCTTTAAATAAAAGAAGATTCCTTAAAATAGCAAAAGATATGGGTAGTAGTGAGACTTCTATCTATCAAGAATACAACAAACTGAATAACGAAATTACCAGGAAAAAAGAGTTGAAAGATGGTAAAACCGGGAAGAAAATAATACTATTTTGTATAGAAAAATTGAAGGAGGATAATCTATTATCTGCATTGCAACTAGCTGAAAAAGAATATAATACTTTGTTTTTAAATTGATCTACTTTATAGAAGGTATTAATACCATGTAGTTTCATACCATTGTGAAAGGACTATAATATTGCAGAACGTTTTACTAAACAGATATGCAATGGATAATCCGTTTCACAACATAGATATTCGATTGGGTAGCATCGAATCTACACTTTTAAAGATCGTTAAAAAGAATGATAGCTCCGAGTCTGAGAGCCTTGTACTTAATGCTGATCAATACATAGATCAAAAAAGAGTTTCCGAGCTTTTAGGTGTATCCACGGTTACTATATGGGATTGGGAAAGAAAAGGTTTGCTGAAATCTTATCGAATTGGTAACCTAAAAAGATTTAAGCTTTCTGAGGTAATGGATGCGCCTCAACCAATAAAACGCACCTTTAGAGCTTCAAAATTAAACATCACAGACAATGTTTGATGGGGCTAAACATATGACTCTGACAGTTCCAGGGGATATATTAATCCATACACTGGATTTTGAAGGAAAGCATGGTCTAACATCTGGTGAAGACCTTAAAAAGAAGTGGTATGCTGCAAAGCTTAAAGGGTGGACGTTTATAGTGTACCGAGATGGAAATAGATACGGCAGAGTAATGGCCAAAGGGAGCTATCATAAGTTTTTTAATGGCGGAACTCAAAATTACGATGACTTTACACTAACTAATTTAATTGAGGCATTAAATATGTTCAGCGTAGAAATTGGGATTAATCCTACAAAGGAAAAACTGACTAATATAGAGTTTGGTGTTAATGTGATACTTCCTTTTGACGTGAGAATAGTTTTAAATGCCCTATTAACTTACAAAGGAATTGCCTTTCAGCGACCAATTGAAAATGCGAATTATTTTCAGTGTAAAACCGGAGAGTTCATAATCAAATGTTACGATAAGGGGCGGGAATTTAAGTTGTCTCAGAATGTACTCCGATTTGAAATTAAAGTGATTAATAAAAGATTTTTAATAGATAAGGGTATTGAAATTACGTACCTATCTGATCTGTTAAATTATGAAAACTATCCAAAGCTAGGAAGATTATTAAAAGAATATTTTAGCGCAATTCTGTTTAAAAATTCAGAGTTAGAAATTTCTTCGTTTTCAAACAAGGACAAAGAATTAATTTGGAAGGGGGGGAATCCCATATATTGGATGAGGCCGGAAAAGGGAACTTTTAAAAGTAAATCAGAATATGAAGCTGCTAGAAAAAGACAAAGTCGCGAAGAGCTAAGATTTCGGAATTTCAATATTCCGGATTGGTATGATATGTTAGTTGAAAGGATAGTTGGAAAATGGTTTGAATTGACCACCCTTTCTGATTCTATTTTGTCCCAAATTCAACGCAGTATTGAAAATTGGCAATGTATAAGTTACAACAGTGTGTAAAGGGCGAATGTCCCAAATTCGTACTTTATATGTATGCAGAATTTGGGACATTTAAAGACTTACTAATCCATAAACTAAATTGGATTGCAAGAATAATCGGAGCACTAGACTTAAAAAACTGATAAGTGTAATACCAATTTGGACTTGGAATAATACAGCGAAAATACAACGAGGCAATGGGTCAAATAGATAATTTAAAAAACTTTGAAAAGGGTAAGTCTGGGAATCCAAACGGAAGGCCTAAAGGGTCTAAAAACCGTTCTACTTCTTTAAAAAAGATGTTGGCTTTAAAGGCTCAAATCATTAATCCAGCCAGTGAAAACGGTGAGATAATGAAAGGTACTTTGGAGGATAAGGTGGCGGCGGCAATAGTACAAAAAGCATTGTCAGGTAATTTGATGGCGTTTAGGGAAATTATGGATTGTGTTTATGGGAAGATACCGCTTATAGTAAAAGATCCCGGTGAAACCGAGGATCTCAATAAAGGTAAATCGACTCCTTTTACCATTATGAATCCGGTTACGAACAATATAGAAACATTTGATATCGGTGGAGCTGACGAATAAACAAAAAGAAGCCATTTTGAGGTGGCAAGACCCGAGAATAAGCTTTCAGTTATATGGAGGAGCAATACGCGGAGCAAAAACGGCAAAACTAGCTATTGAAGCCGCATTATTTGCAATGGCTTATCCTAATTCAAGATGGGTAATCATGAGATCAGACCGTCCAAAGATTGTTACGAATCTATTGCCAACGGTAAGTCATTTTTATTCTATGGATGGAATCAGAGAACATGTTGTGAAAGTAAACAGGTCGGAACTGACTTTTACTTTTGATAATGGCTCTGTTGTGCAGCTCTTTGCTGAAAGCTATTCTCAGGATAAGGATATGAATAGATTCCACGGGTTGGAAGCTAATGGTTTCTTTTTAGATGAGCTATCAGAATTTCAAGAACAAACTTTAAATAAATGTTTTGAACGCGCTGGTTCATGGTTAAATGCGGAGCCAAGTATATTCGGGAAAAAGCCTAGATCAATCGTTTCGGCTACCTGTAATCCTACAAAAAACTGGGTTAAAACAGAATTGTACGACAAATACATTCAAAATAGATCACCTGAAGGATGGATTAAAGAGGGCTGGGTTTATATCCCAGCTAAAATAACAGACAATCCAAAGGTTCCCAACTCATATTATGTCGGTTTAAAGCAAAACATGACTTCATTAAACTATCAACGTTTTGTAGATGGAGACTGGGAGTATGTTGAATCAAATGGTCATGAATGGATTTATAACTTTGATTATTCCTCTCATGTTCAAAAAGTAGATTATTTGCCAAATGTGGCAACCTATTTGACGTTTGATTTTAACGTGTGGCCTTACATGACCTTACTTTGTTTCCAAGTTGTGCAAATTCCTGAGGGATATCAGGTAAGATTTTATGACGAATTTTGTTTACCTCATCCTAAAAATACAGCAGAGGACGTTTGCAAGGCTTGGATTGATAAGTACCCAAAGACCTACGGGAAAATTCCGGTAAGTTATTGCGGGGATGCTTCTGGCGAGAATAAAATTCCGGGCTTTGGGGATAAAAAAGCTTTTAATTCAGTCCGTTCTACTTTGGCTCCCTACCTACATAATAGTTCCGATAGGGTATATAAAAAGCAATTTTTCAATGAGTTTGTCAGAAAATTTATAAATGATATTTTTTCAGGGACTCTTCGGGATCGTTCCCAGGTGCAGATAATTATAGATGAAATAAATTGTCCCAAATTCATAAAGGATATTCAAATGACCATCGAAAATCCGAATGGAGGTTTTATCAAGGAAAAGGCAATAGATCAAAAGACAAAGGTAACGTACGAAAAAAACGGGCATTGTGTGGACGCTGGAAAGTACGGTTTGCTTTCTGTTTTCTCAGGACTTTACGAAAATCAATATCACAACAATAAATTTTATTAAGATGTCTAATGGTGGTTTAGAGTACTCAGAGCTCTCAGAAGAGCAAAAAGCGAAAATTATGGAGGATAATTGATCCTAGTGAATTAGGTATTGTTTATGATCCTAAGGTGTCAACTCCTTTTATTATTCAAAGTAATTCTACCGGAGAAATAGAAGATCTCAGCGACTTTGGCGGATGCGCAGAAAGTTAAGATTAAGTGATTAAAGTTCTTAGTTTAAATGAGTCTTGAAACAGCGTTGACCTTTTGATCAAAGAACTTTAATTATAGATAAATTTTATTTTTTTCTAAGTAAGTTTATAATATCCGTTAAATAAAATAATTTGGTATTGAAATAAAATCTAATGTTATTGTGGATTACTCTCCAACAACTGATGTTAATGAATTTACTTCTTGCCCCCACTTCTGCTTTATCTTTTCCTTTTTCGGGAAAAGCAGAACTTTCTAAGCACATTGAAGCAACGAATGATTTTAGCCAGCTTAAACAGCATAGCGCGTTTAAAGGAATAATTATTAAGCCTTCAGAGATTTCAATAAACGCAAATCGTCAAAAGCGAATCAGCTTTCAGTAATTGATAACTGCGATTCTTCTCAAAGGTTATCATGCTGATAAGATAATAATAACTATCCAGCTGTCATTTTAATAAATCTGATATTCAATCGTTCATGAAAATTTATTTAGCAACGTTTTCTTTAAAAATCTTAAACCGTGGAAAAGATTTACAATTGATAGATCGGTTTAATGGCGCGGATGACTTCTTCGATATTCTGAATAGATTTTTAATGGAAATATTCCAGAATAGATTTGAGATTCCGGGTGCTGAAAACGAAGTGCCACTATATTTAACCTTAGAAGCTCCTCCAACAGTAGATGTTGAGAATCGTGAAATTTATGGATATTTTAAATCTGGAATCAGTGGAGATAACTTTGAGGTAGTGGAATTAGAAAATAATCAGACGGTAATGGATGTAACGGATAGACATGCCACTTTTCGTAAAATGTTTTTTTACTTCAAACTTCCTCATCTTTCAAATAGGGCAGGTGTAGTCCTCGAGAAACGTGCGAAATTCGGAATAAAGGGTTTACTTGATCGAGCAATAAATAATTATATCCAACGATTAGGATATGCAGATTATAGAATTGTTTTGGATAACGCTCTACATGGAAGAATCTTTAATGAGTTTATGGAGCATGGACGTTTAACAAAAGTTGAAATCGTTAAGCGGTTTTTGCCTCCCACCTTAGAACAATGGTACGCGGATAACCAGACTCCCAGAGAAGTTAAGGGAACAATCAGGACTGTAATGACTTCAAAGGCGGGTCTTCCAGATGCTTTTAAAAGCTTCATTGGTCAACGATACAGGAATCCAGATAATTTTATGGTTGAAGTAGCTGATAATGATATAGGACACATCGAATTCGAGCTGAAGTTGCGCGGAAAGACTAAGAAGTTCTATCTTGCCAACCAGGACAAAGCACAACCAGATATTGATGTAACTGCACAAATCCAGTTTGAAAATGGACGTCCTACAACAGAATCAATGCTGCTACAATCACAGGAATTACTTGATGAAATACTAAATCTACGTCCCATAGATGCTGGCTAGAATTGATATTTGGAAAATTATTTGTGATCACTTTGCCACACTTAGGCGCATTGATGATGGCTCTAAAAACATGTCTATTAACGATTGTGTTATCTTTATTTTTTTGCCATTAGTCTTATCGTCCATCTTTGTAAGGCTCGGCTTTAGTATAAAGTTGCAATTGAGTAATTTAATTTCAGCGGTAAGCATTTTTGGAGGCTTTCTATTTAATTTATTAGCAATAATCTATAGCCAATTCGACAAAATACAAAAGGATTCACAGACAGGACAAAATACGGAATTAAAGAAGAGGTTTATCAGAGAAATTCACTCAAACATCTCTTTTTGCATTGTTCTTTCGGTGTTTATTGTCCTGGTCTTGTTTTTCGACGCTATTGAAATTCCAGATAAAAATTATTGGTTAGATCCAAGACATGTTCAGGATTTTGTGACTTTTTATTTGCTTTTACTTCTGCTATTTACAACTCTGATGGTAATTAATAGAGTTTACATATTGCTTAAAAAGGATGTTGAGAATAGATAAAATAAAACCATTGGCTACAATAGCATCTTAATATAGATTTTTAAACTTACCCTCTTATTATTCATGGAATTTTACTACGCGAAATTAAATTTTTTTGATACAATCTATTCTTTGTTGCCGGAAGAGGCAGTTCTTAGCGGTTCTCGAATTGAAGTTTTGGAAGAAGGAATGAAAATTGCCACGTCTGTTACTTCTCAGGGGAGCAAATTTATGTTTGCGGATGTAAGTAGGGAAATAATTGAAGGTGAGTCGTATCTTTATGGTAAGATAGTAAAGTATGCTGACAGGAAGGAAAAAGTTGCGAATGTAGAAGAGCTAACCACTGATTCGGTAATTGTACCGGATCGGATATTATCAGAGTCCCATTTTGTAATCGAGTTTAAGGAAAATTTTTTGCTTTATACAGAATCCAAAAGTCATTTAAATAAAAACTCCTTTATCGTTAAGTTTAATGATTTGATTTCTAAAGTTTTAATCCGTGCTACCTTCAATTGCGAAGCTTATCCGGTATCTGACCAGTATAGTTTTTTCAATCGGCTGTCAGATCTTCAAGAAGTTTTGGAACTCGAATTAACAATTTTTCCTACAAACCCGTTTCCTTCAAAAGTAATCGAGGAAATTGATAACGTTTTAAAGGAACAAAACGTTAAAGTAAAATACACTAAGTATAAGGCTAAGCCCGGCGGATTAAACGTAAAAGATAAGGAAATAAAGGAAAACTCTACTTACGCTGACATCGGTTACGGAAAAGGGCAGGCCAGGGGGATTGATAAAAGTGGTAATGCAGTAAGGATTAGTTCTCAGAAATCTGACAAGCAAAGGAGCGTAACTATTGACCCGAAAAGCCGTAATCCTTTTGATATATTACAGGAAATTAATAATAGAATAAATGAAAAGAATAAGTGACATAGTTTTGACATGGGATACCATTCTAGGTTTAATTGCCATGTTTGCTGCGATTTGCTATGTCCCTGATAATATTTCATCAGCAATTTATATTTCTATTTATGGCACCGCTATTTCCGTTTTGTCAATCTTATTTTCTATCTTTTTCGCTAGCCTAGCCGTTATTATTTCTTTTCCGGATAATTCGTTTGTTGCGTTTTTAGAAAAAGCTGGCAAATATTTTAGTCAATTAATAGCCTATTATAAATTGACGCTGTTTATACTTTTTGTTGCTCTTTTCTATACTTTGGTTATTTACATTTATGCATCGCTGAGCCCGTCAGAATTTAGATTTAGCAAGACGACATTTGTAATCTTCATATTTATGTTCACTTATAGTCTCGTAGCAACTATAAGTGCTGTTATCGTGATACTTTCCTTGACTAAGAGCAGGGCTGCATATCTCGCCAACCAGGAGGAAGAATCTGAGAAGGAGGAAGAAGGAAATTAATATATCAGTTGTAGTTGTGAGTGACAAATTTAGATTGGCTGATTTTAGGGGGAAATGGTAGATATTATCCATAAAAGCATAGCTAACTACCTTTTCTGCTAGTCTATTAACCCAGCTTCTCTCAAAAAAATATCTATTTTTGACCTCATTGTATCATTGTTCAAGATTTGAGATTGAGCCTCTTTAATTAAATAGTCAATAGTAGAATCCCTCACATCAGACATTTCGGAATACCTGTTTTTTATATAAATATCTACTCTCAAATAATTACTATCTAGACTGAAGGATTTGAAAATTGTTTCTATTTGATTATCAATAACTTTGACGGGCCCATTTGTACTTAAATCAATCACTGGTTTTATCCATCTAAATTTACCCCATCCATTTGCCCTGATACCGTCAACTAACGAATTGGTATGTCCCGTGCCTAATGAAAGTAAAGCAATGTCCTTCATTTGCAACACTTTATTATTTAATTTGTAGTGCTTATAGTCCGCGTTTCCAAGCACTTCAACTAGCACCCCTAGCGAAGGATTATTCATGTAAATACCTCCATCAATACAAATTAATCTTTCTGAGGCGTAATGGAAATCGTAAGTTGGAAAGTAAGTGGGAGCGGCAGAGGTGGCTCTAGCTATTTCAACGAGTGTAGGATTTCTATCCGCAAAAAGACTTGCTTCTCGATATGTAAAGAAAACAGGTTTGTTTCTATGAATATCATAGGAGGCTATAAATATCGGTTTTAAGCAATTGCTAATTCTTTCCTCTCCAAAGTATTCTTTTAGTACTTCATTTAAGCCTTTTGGATCGAATTGTGGTTGAATCCAACTCTTACAAAAGGTATACCATTTGACAAATTTTGAGGGAGCGGGGAAAATTTCCTTACCCCTATCTTTATAAATACTTTCTAATTTATCTAACGTATATTTTCTAGTATCTGCTTCAACGGAATTTTTATCCTGAATGGTAAGTGCACTCGATAATATGCCGCCAGTTGATGTACCCGCAATCAAATCAAAAGATTGATGAATTTCCTTTTTGGTAACTGACTCAATGTACCTAATTACCTGTAGGGGAACAACACCTCTTATCCCACCTCCATCTATTGCTAAAATTTTAAATTTTGGCGGTCGTGCCATATTATTTAGAATAAACTTTTTCTATAAAATTTATTAAGATGTTTGTGATTTCAGTATCTGTTAATTCCCGGATTCTGTAATTCTTAAAATCTTTAAATCTTTCTTCGTTTTGTAATTTGAATGATACCTGTACTGTTGCATTGAATTCTTGGCCTTCAAATTTAATTGAAGGATTATTTTTAGTGCCATCGATAAAAAATTCAAACTTATTCGTCCCGACAAACATTTGGATCAGTGCGTAGTAAGAGTTTCTTCTGTTTTCATAGGGATCATCGTATAATATTCTAAGGCTATCATCAGTAGATTTTTCAATCTCGTGATTAATATCCTGTACGATACGCTTCAATTTCACTCTTGTCACATCATAAAACAGACCTTCAAATTCACGAATAGCGGTAAGGTTTTCCTTTCTTTTATCAATAAGCCCCTTAAGTTTTTCTTTAATTGGATCTTCCATACATCATAATTGTTAAATTATCATTTGATACTTTATACCAGTAAAATAAACCCCAAATATACCACTGATATCAATGGTATTAGGAATACTAAGTAAGCAAAACCTTCGTACATTCCTCACCAAACTGGCTAATTATCCTCACAGCAACTTTCTGACCCTTCCTCTTTATTTCAATAGGATGAGAAATATGACCATATAATCGATCAAAGGCTTCATCATCTATTTCAATTTTAAGTGTTTTTTCGACCTTCTTTTTAGTGCTTTCCTTTGCTAAGTTATCAAGACCCTTTTTCCATTTATTGAATTCGTCTTTATCTCCGCCACAAAAAAATACTTGTTTCACTACAAAATTGCTGCCGTCGTAATCTTCATCCACCATCCAATATGCGATATCATGAATGTTACGTGGTTTTACTTCATCTTTGATTGGATCATATATATCTAAGCCTTTGATTTCAATGGTTGCTTCATTTCCGTTTCGGTTTAAATCAATATCGGGCTCGCCGATTGTTACGAAGCTTGCCGCTGATTTAGCCGGTTTCTTTTTAAGTCCTTCTTGTAACAAGTCATCGTGTATACGCACCCTGTCTACCTGGAAGGTTCCCATGCTCATAGTTTGGGAACCTCCTTCAATGTCACTTTCGAAACTAAAACCTAAAATCACCAGCCATTGCGCATCACCACGCGAGCGGCAGTCTTTTATAGCTTCGTTAACCAACTTCTTACTAACGGTTCCAAATTTTGGGCCGATATGGAAATAAGCCTTTTGTTCACCACTTTCCGTGATGTAGAAACCTTCCGCATTGAGTGACTCGCTTGCTAACAATTCTACACTTCGAAAAACGACCATCTCATCTTTTCGACCATTCTTGATGCCGGCACTTACTAAATGCTGTTTAATTACATCTTCGAATGCTCCTTCCTCTTCGTTAACTCTTACCTCATCATCTAATTCTTCCGGGCTTATTGGTTCAAAGTTTTGTAGTGTTTCAACTGTAAAAGGGCCACTTACTCTAAGTAGTTTTTTGTCAATTTCCGGTTGATCGTAGAGAGTTTCATTTGCAGTTGGTTCGTCATTCGCTAAACTCTTTAAGGTTATATGTGGAACAGTTTTGTATATAAATCCCTGACGTACATCACCATTTTCATCATATAAATTATAGTACGGATAAATAGCAGTCATGAGTCGCTCTTTGGCTATGCTAAGTGCAATACGGCTAGTATCGATCGTGATCCAACGCCTTCCCCACTGCTCAGCTACAAATGCGGTGGTGCCACTTCCGCAAGTGGGGTCTAGAATAAGATCTCCGGGATCCGTGGTCATGAGTATGCAACGTTTGATTGCCTCGACAGCCGTTTGTACCACATATAGTTTTTCTCCTGTAAATCCTCTTTCTCCAAGTCCCAACCAAATATTTGAATATGGCACTACAGGGAAATCATCAAGGTAACGCTTGTATTCAATACGATTTCCAATGGCAATAATTCTTTGTAGCTCTGCTAACTTTTTTAAGCCCGTAACACTAGTCTTCCAGTGAGATCCAGAAGGTGGCAAATACTCTTTACCCATAAATTCAAATGGTAGATTACCTTTTGAAGACTCGCCAGTTGACATTAATGGTGTTCCATCAAAGATTTTATAATCTTTCGAAATTTCCAAAGGCCTCTCTTTCTCATCCTTGGTCATCGAACGCCACTCACCACTCCTAATATTCTCTATAAGAGTGTAACCTGTTGCTCCCTCTTGGCCAGCTTCCTTTCCCTGGTATAGCTGCCTATACTTAACTACTGATTTGCTTTTTGAGAACCAAATTATATAGTCATTTACTGTTCCGAGCAAATTTGAACTGGCACCGCCCGTTTTTGTAAATACGATTAAGCTAACGAAATTCTCGCTACCAAAAACTTCATCCATTAAACTTCTTACCAAATGTACATTTTCGTCACTTATTTGGACAAAACATGATCCACTTTCAGTCAACAGCTCTTTTGCAACGAGAAGACGATCACGTAGATATGAAAGGTATGAGTGAATACCAAGTTCCCATGTATCTCTGAATGCTTTAATTTGTTCTGGTTCGCCGGTTAACGCTTCATCATTTGTATCCTTTACATCAGTGCTATTTAACTTTATTTGCCAATTACCACCATATTTTATTCCATATGGAGGGTCAATAAAAATTGTTTGGACCTGCCCTGCCATACCTTCTCTTTCCAGCAAACTTGCCATTACCAAATGACTGTCACCTTGTATCAATCGATTAGTCCAGCCATCCTGATGCTGATAGTATTCACTTACTTTATCAATCTCATCCTTTTCCAAAGCATTCCCGAATAGTTCGTTAACACTACTGAAAAGATCCAATTGATCACTTTGCGTTTCAGTTACCGTATATAAATTCCTTATCAAAGTTTCAGGAGCTACATGCTCATGGCGGTACAGACTTCGAATATCTATTTTTAATAAAGCTTCACGGTCATCGTTGCCGTACTTATTCAGCCAAAATAATTCAGGGTCTTGCCCGCGATGCACAATCGGATTTTTTGGTAGTTCCAGTATTTTTTTACCACTTTGTACTTTTGAACTAGCATCTTCATAGCCTGCTTCCTCTTTGCTAGGGATATGAGCGCGAGTGTCTGTGTTATGCTTGATAGAGGTTACTTTCTTAGCCATTATATACTCTGAATTTTTTCGATCAATTGATTTTTGATATTACGGATGTCATTTGCCACTTCAATGAAATGCCACTCAGGATATTCGTATTTTTCTTTTAAAGAGTTTACAGCTGGTATCCATCTATTCTCCACATACCACTTCTTTTCCGCTTTGTCACGGTTCATTCCTGTAATTTCTATCATCAGATTTTTAATAGAACCATCTTTACTTTTCACACGGGCAATAAAATCGGTAAAATACTGCCTATCTTTACCATCTTTGGTGTAAGGAATGGCAAAACCCAGAAACTGGTTTTTTACATAACTTTCGACAGTTTCAAGTTCTTCCAATGTTTTTGCACAAATCCCCTCCCAATCGCTATCCATAACCACATAATTCACATGGCTTTTTTCGGTAGGGTAAACATCTTTTACCGTGTTGCCATTAACGTATTTACTACTGCTGAATTTGTTGTAGTAGTTGAATACCGGACGAACATGTTCAGTTGTATTATTATGAGTATTAATTCCTCGTGCAATGTGATCAACGATCTTCTTTGGCTCATCGAAATAGAGTAGTCGTTTAAATCTTTGATCCTGAATATTGAGAAGTAATACCTTTTTTTCATACCATTCCGCCACAATGTTCTTTAACTTATTGAATTTCTGAAACTGCGGGTTTCCTTCATCATCACTGAAATGAAATTTTATTAACTCCTTTGTAATCAGGAAAATAAGTTCGTTGTCCCGTTTTTCCAAAACAGCCTTTACCTGCAACTTTTCTTCTGTTGCAGAAATGGGACTGGACATGATTGTTTCCGTTGGATAGCTGGAACCGTCGATTTCATAATTTTCAAGGTCACTAAAATCGTGCTTTATGTCACCTTCTGAATTCTCAATTCTATAACCCACAACATTTGGAAAATCAATTTCCATTAATGCTTGTCTATCTGGTATAGCTGAAATATGGGTCAAATCCACGTGAGGTGGAGGTGCTTCTGATTTCCCACCTTTGAACATCTTAAATGGCACACCAATAATGTGAGCATATTCAGGTGGGAATTTTTCAATCAGATTTTCTGGTTTAAATCTGTGCTTTTCTTTGGCTTCAACTTCTTCACCCGTGTCGACCCTATATGTCTTTAAGATATAGCTCATTCTACGCAAAGCTCTACCTGCCACCTGTTCACAGAGCAACTGACTGCCAAATGCTCGTAAGCCTATAATGTGCGTTACCGTATTTGCGTCCCAGCCTTCCGTAAGCATTGAAACAGATACAACACAACGAATATGCGAACCCAGTTTCCCTTGCTGTCCAACAGTGTTTACCACTTCCCGAAGAATTTCAGCATCGGACATTTTTTCAACGCTCCCTTGTCCATACAGACGTGCGTAATCCTTTTTAAACTCTTCTATCTCAGAAGAAAATATCTTTTTGAAGTCATCATTTATTTGCTCTCCATTTTCCAGTGCGTCACTGTCAATGAGCAATGTTGGCGGTCTCCTTAAAGGCTTGTTAGTGATAGGATCGTAATTAGAGAACAAGTCTTTTGCACCTTGCACTGTTACCGTTTCTCCTTCGCCATCAGCATATTCATATCCGGCAATATATTTGTAAACCTCCTTGGATACCCCGGTATTATTACAAACTGCTATAAAAACGGGTGGTGCTGAGAACAAACTCATTGATTCCTCCCGATTTTTTCTCATCCCATTGAAGTAATCTACATAGTGATTGTAGAACTGATCCAAAGCTCCCTTAACCAGTGAGGGAAGTTTTGGACGAGATTCAATGAATTTAGAACCTTCAGCCGCAGCATCCTTTTTCTGGGTTCGCTGACCTTTTTTGGGAAGCTCATCTTTTACATGATCATAGAGGTTACGTAAGACAGGCATAGTCAATTCCTGTGTATTATCACTTTCTGGTAGGAACGGGATTTTAACTAATCCGCTTTCTATAGCTTCTATTAGACCGAAATCCGAGACTACCCATGGAAAAAGACTGTATGGAGGGTAGCCAGAGCCAGTGAGATAGTAAGGAGTCGCTGAAAGATCATAGACAGATTGTACTTTAAACTTCTTTGAAATCTCTCGAATTCCACTAAACCAAACTGCTGCTCTTGCGTTTTCATCTGCTTCCTCGTTGTCGGTGGTTTTGCTTTTAGATTTTGGCAAGTAGCAGTGATGCGCTTCATCATTCAACACCAACACCCTGCTTCCGGTTTTGAATTTTCCAAGCGTTCGTTTTATAACCTGTGAAAAATCCTCCTTATTTCCGGTATCTATTTTCTTGCCTTGCAAATTCACTTTCCCATCAAATGGGCTACGTTTATTGCCTTGGAGAATTTTAGGCTCAAAGGTATGGTAGTTAGTGATTACCAACCTTGCATTAAGATTTTCGAGCCTATGCTCTAGATTCCCTGGCACTAAACCACGAATTCTATAGTAGTCTTCAATATCTTTTGGGTTCTTATTTTTCGTATCAACAAATAAAACCCCCAACCTACTCTTTATGGTAACACCTGGTGCAACGATCAAAAAATAATCCGCAAATCTGGTATCATTTCTATATTCCTGTCTATTAAAATAATGGTAGCATATTAGACATCCCATTACCACCGTTTTACCAGAAC
The DNA here is from genome assembly GCF_015221875.1 of Dyadobacter subterraneus. Taxonomy (NCBI): domain Bacteria; kingdom Pseudomonadati; phylum Bacteroidota; class Cytophagia; order Cytophagales; family Spirosomataceae; genus Dyadobacter; species Dyadobacter subterraneus. The sequence continues at coordinate 5,379,959 of NZ_JACYGY010000001.1, read as the reverse complement.
CAGTCGCCATTTTGAAAGCGACTCTCGGTAGTTGGTCATCCGCATCAGCACTTATCGTCTGCTGTCCGGCCCTGAGTAAATTAAGAATGTGCTGCCCCGCATTTGATTTTTCAGCAACTTCGTTAAGCCAAATAGCAGTTTCCACAGCTTCTTGCTGAGCGAAAAACAATTTTTTGGTAGCAAGTCTTTCCGGGTTGCTAAACCAAAAGGTTAACAGCTCTTTTGTAATTCTGGTTGTGTTTGGATAATTTGATGTTCTCCAATTACCGATTTCTTTTCGGCAGAGATTAATTAGGTGAGAACCATATTCAGCTGGGTTATCATTCCATTCGAAAGTTTCTTTGTGGCCTTTTTGTCTAGTTGGGATGACTGAGGCGTCGGTTTTGAAAATTCTCCTTCCATTACAAACAAGATTATAATCAAGACTTCCTTGGCTGTCGGTATCGTAGTGTAATTTTGGTTCTAGATATGGGCTATTTAATATCGGGTTGTCCGAAGGCATAACTTGAGGGATTTTTTGTCAAAATACATATAAATTGTATAAGATTTCAAATCAATCTTAATTTGAGGCCCTAAATTCCAATTTGATTTGCATCAATGAAAAAGTTCGTATTAAAAGATGGTAATATTTAATGAAAGTGATTTGGTTGAAATGTTCTATCTGTTCTGTTGATCATTAATTTATCTTTGACGATTAAAAAAATCCTCTTTAGCTTTCGGAAGTGCAGTTTAAAAGGGATTCATTAAGTAAGGAGGACTAGATTTATTTGGTAAAGGAATACGATAAGAGTAAACTAAGGGCATTATTTTGTATCAGTACCTTAGATTTTAATAAATATTTATTTTCCCTTTTCCTGCACTTCTCTCTCTGGTATCCAGTATTCCTCAAGCCTCCAGTCAAAATACCTAAAATGTTCTCCCAGTTTTTCAACTAACTTCCAATAACCCTCCTTATTTAGTTTTGTCCATACGTTTACGTTTATTCCTTTCAGGCCAGGTATGGCAGAAAGTTTATCTAAAAGTATTTTGTCTATTGGAGGATGAATTACCTTAATATTTTCAGTAGGTGCACCATTTCTAAGGATAACAGATGTCTTAAGGTATATTGCTATAATTTTTGCTGCCCTACCATAGGAGACATCCTTTAACCCTTGTTCTCGTAATGATTTTATAAGTTTTAATGCATGTACTCTGTGTAAAGCATCAAAATCCTCGACGATCTCATTTGAAAGCATTTCAGCCAACTGCCTGATTTCAGAGTATGTAATTGCGCGGCTAATATTTTTGGTGTAGCATTCTTCCATTTACGTTGGACAGCTCTGGCGGCTGTCCAAACTGCAAAATTATGCCTATGTTGTTCAAAATAATATATGGACATGAAAAGGAGGATTTATTTTAAAATACAGAAGTGTTAACCAAGGTGTTAACGAAACAATAAAAAAAGACTCTAACTAATTGATAAACAATTGATTAGAGTCTTTAAATGTACCCGGAGCCGGAGTCGAACCGGCACGAGTGTAACCTCATTGGTGTTTGAGACCAACGCGTCTACCAATTCCGCCATCCGGGCATTGTGTTGTGTTGGGAGTGCAAAAGTAGGGAGAAAATCAGATTAACCAAACATTGTTTGAAAAATATTTTGAATAAATTTTCAATGATTGAAATGATCTGAATTTCCTGCCGGCATTACTCATAACGCAACGCTTCGATAGGGTCTAAGCGTGAGGCTTTTATGGCAGGATATATTCCTGAAAGTACGCCCACCACTACGCAGACTACAATTCCCAAAGCCATCCATGCCCACGGAATTACAAAAGAACTTTCGGAGCTTATTGAGTTTGAAATTACATTTCCGATCAAAATTCCCAGAAATAATCCGGCAATACCACCAATAATACAAACTACAATCGCTTCTATCAAAAACTGAAAACGGATTACACTGGGTGTAGCACCAAGAGATTTACGAATTCCGATTTCTCTTGTTCGTTCGGTGACAGAAACCAGCATGATGTTCATCAACGCAATGGATGCACCCAATAAGGTGATAATTCCGATACCAAAACCACCGATTCTTAGATAACCCGTTATATTTTCAAAATCTTTCGCCATTGCATCTGCACGCTCTACAACAAAGGAATCTTCGTTTCCGAGCCTGTCGTTGCGGATGCGCCGCATTAAGCCCCTGGCTTCTTCCAGAATAACGTCGCCATCCGAAATTTTCGAAGTTGATGCGGTAATGTTATAGGTTAATGTCCGGTTTGCAGCCAGTCCGCGTCCGTTATCCATCGGAATGATCATGATCCTGTCTGCATCATTTCCACCACCCATGGACCCCTTTTTTTGTAAAACACCGATGACTTTATATTTGGAACCCATAAATGTGATTTCCTTATTCAAAGGATCAAGATCACCAAAAAGATTCCGGGCAATTTCCTGACCCAAAACCACGACATTCAACGAATTTTCCATGTCGTTTTTATTCAGATTCCGGCCAAAATCTATCTTGTAGCCGTTAATCGCCAGATACTGTTCATCCGTACCAATCACATTGCTGTTTGGATTGGTTTTCTTGGAACGATAATTGGCCTGAATCGCGCCGCCTATGCTGGATGAAAGGGAAACCGTTCCGCCAAAATCATCCCGGAAACGCTGTGAAAATTCACTGGCTTCTCTGTAATCAATGACCGGATAACGTTTTCCACGCCGTCCGCCATTCCGGAAATTATCTTCTTCGTGATTTTTAACCGTAAAAGTGTTGGCGCCCAAATCGGCAAAACTACTGTTCACAGAATTCTGGATTCCTTCAATGGCAGTCAAAATTCCTACCAGAGAAGTAATTCCAATGGCGATAATCAGCGCGGTAAGTACGGTCCTAAGAAGATTTGACTGTATGGAACGTAAGCCTTCGTCTACATTTTCCCTTATATTCATTATATAATTATGCGTTACGTACCATATTTTGTTTAAATTACGTTAAATCAGACAGAATATGAGCGTTAGAAAACGTATATTTCGATAAGAATCTGATGGATCGTTTTCGTAATTAAAACGAAAATTTTTGCCAGATCTGTCCTGATTTTAAAATTTGTTATAAGGTGACTTGGAAAAAAAGAAACCTGTTTTTATCAATACGTAAAGCTGCACATGATGCGTGAAAGAATCAAACCAATGGTACGGCTCTTTGCCCCGTTTATCATTTTTTTAGGAATTTCTGCCCAGAGTTTGGGGAACAGATTGCTGATTCCGATGGATGATTCGCAAAAAAACCATTTGAAGGCTTATGGAATCGCTTACTGGATTCTGAAAAGTTATGAAATGGAAATGGACTGGCTGCTGAACTACCGTGGCGGAAGTTTCATGGTGGCCTATAATCAGCAATTCGCTTCGGAAATGACGGTTCGGGGTGTAAGTTTTGAAGTAATTTCGGAAGGACAAGCGGGTAAGATACTGAGTGATATCAGTGCTCCGGATGTGAATATGGATGCGGTTAAATTGCAAAAAGCGCCGAAAGTTGCCGTTTATTCTCCCAAATCAAAATCGCCCTGGGATGATGCGGTGACGCTGGTTTTGACATATGCAGAAATTCCATATGACGTTGTTTATGATGATGAGGTACTAAACGACAAGCTGCCTGAATACGACTGGCTGCATTTGCATCATGAAGATTTTACAGGTCAATTTGGTAAGTTTTTTCAATATAAAGATTATCCCTGGTACCGTGAGCAAAAGCGTGAAGCGGAAGGTGTGGCAGAAAAATTCCAGTTTGCCAATGTACCGCAAATGAAGTTGGCTGTGGCCAAGAAAATTTCTGCTTTTGTAACGGGTGGAGGCTATATGTTTGCGATGTGTAATGCGACGGATACATTTGACATTGCGTTGGCAGCAGACGGACTTGATATCGTGGAAGCGATGTATGACGGAACGCCGGCAGATCCAACAGCGAACAGCAAACTTCATTATGAAAATACATTCGCTTTCCAGAATTTTAAAACAATTCCATATCCTTATGAAATCGAATTTTCCGACATTGACAGTCAGGTTGAAGAACGCGGATTGAATGAATCCAACGATTTTTTCTCGCTTTTCCAGTTCTCTGCAAAGTGGGATCCGGTTCCAAGTATGCTGACTCAGAATCATCAGACCATTATCAAAGGTTTCTGCGGACAAACTACTGCGTTTAAAAATCGTTTTGTTAAACCGGAAGTTGTTGTTTTGGCAGAAAATAAACAATTACAGGAAGCCAGATATATCCATAGCACGCATGGTAAAGGCTTTTTCACTTTCTATGGCGGTCACGATCCCGAAGATTATCAGCACAGAGTAGGTGAGGAACCTACGGATTTAAATCTGCATCCTAACTCAGCGGGTTATCGTCTGATTTTGAATAATATTCTTTTTCCGGCTGCAAAAAAGAAAAAGATGAAGACTTAATATATTATAATTTCTTCTTGTTCGCAAACACACAAACCGTGCCATATCGCACGGTTTTTTCTTTGTTATGTTTTGATAAATATCTGATTGAGAGTTTGTTGACCTTTGGCATAATGTTGTGAACAAAAAGGTATAGTTAGCCATGAAAATGAAATGACCATATCTTAAATATTTACAAATGGATCGGGAAGTTGAACCGCTGTATGTTCAAAAACAAAATAACCGGCGCTGGATTGTTGGAATCGCTGTCACTATTGCCATCGCTGCGGGAATTTATTTGCTTCGCAGTTCTTTGCAGGGAACAATTGAAGCATCCAGAATCAGGACTGCGGCTGTTGAAACGGGAGATGTAGAAAATACAATTACCGCATCGGGAGAAATTATCCCGGCTTATGAACAAGTTATTACCAGTCCGATCCGGGCAAGTATTCGCAGGATTTTGATTAATCCCGGGACGCCGGTATCTCCCGGACAAGCCATTGTTGATCTTGACAAATCGTTGACTGAAATTGAGCTGGAAAAGTTTCAGGATCAGCTTGCTTTGAAAAGAAACAGCATCGAACAGCTTCGGATGAAGCTTAATAAAAATCTTTTTGATGTTGAGATAAGTGATAAAATCAAATCCTTGAATATCAATAAACTAAGAGCTGATTTTGAAGATGCAAAACGTTTACAGAAAGTTGGAGGTGGTACCGGCGAAGATATTACAAGAGCAGAAAACGAATTGAAAATCGCTGAACTTGAAAAAAAACAGCTGGAAAATGATCTTTCCTACAACCGCGAATCCATGGGTGCAAGTTTGAAAGAAACAGAATTGGGCGCGCAGATTGAAGGAAATAATTTAAAAGAACTTTCGCATAAACTGAAAATGGCAGACATCGTCGCCGACCGGAAAGGTGTGCTCACTTGGGTTAATGATAATATTGGCTCTGCGGTGAATGAGGGCGAAATGCTTGCCAAGGTCGCTGATCTGGGAAGTTTCAGAATTGATGGTTCCTGCTCCGACGTATATGCTGATCAGATTAAATCCGGGCTGCCTGTGATTATTAAACTGAACGAAACGGTTTTACGCGGTTTGATCACCCAGGTAAAACCTTCGGTAAAAAACGGCATCATTGAATTCGTCGTTCAGCTTGATAATGCAAAAAATGAATCACTGCGGCCTAATATGAAAGTGGAAGTTTTCATTATTACCGACCGGAGTCTGAAAACGCTGCGTGTTGCCAATGGCCCCACTTTTAACGGCAAGAGAAAACAATTTGTATATGTTGTGAAAAACGGAACTGCGTATCGTCGGGAAGTGGAAGTCGGGTTATCAAATTTCGATTATGTTGAAATAAAAAGCGGGGTGCAGAAAGGCGAAAAGGTTGTTTTGTCTGACATGAGCCAATTTGAAAATCTGGAAGAAATCTCAATCAAATAGCCATGAAAAAGAGATATTTCTACCTTCTGCTAATCATTTTTTGCGTGCAGTTTGCTCAGGCACAAGTTCAGCGCATTTCACTTACCGAAGTTGTTCAGCAAGCCCGGGAAAAATCTGTGGCTTCAAAGCAGGCTGTCACTTCCAAGAAAACGAATTACTGGCAATACCGTTCCTTTATGTCCGATTTTAAACCGCAGTTGAGCTTGAATGGAACAATTCCCGGGTTTACCAATTCCTATATTCAGGTAGTTCAGCCTGATGGAACGGTTTCATTTCAATCGGTTTCTAACAATAATTCGGTAGTAAATCTTTCCCTGAATCAAAGTATTGCTTTGACGGGAGGTACCATTTATGTCCAACAGCAAATGCAGCGTTTTGACAATTTTGCGGGGAAAACCACCAGCTACAATGGTATCCCTTTTGAATTCGGAATCACGCAGCCACTATTTCGATTCAATGCGATGAAATGGAACCGGAAAATTGAGCCATTGAAGTATCAGGAAGGCAATCAGCAATACATTGCTTCTTTGGAACAAGTAGCTTTGGACGCAACCGGATTATATTTTGATCTTCTGGTTGCCCAGGTAAATTTACAGATAGCCGGAAAAAACAGAAGTAATAATGATACGCTTTATAAGATAGCAGGTCATAAACTGGAATTGGGCAAGATTTCGCAAAACGATTTGTTACAGCTCCAAATGGGACTTTTAACCGCTCAAAAAGATCTGGCATCCGCTCAGCAAGCCGCTGCTGTTGCATCTTTAAAATTAAAAATGTTTTTGAGTTCAAGAGATGAGCGGGAACTGGAACTGGAAATTCCTATGGAGAAGGATGAATTTGCTATTAATCCACAATTAGCGTTGGAACAGGCTTTTTTGAATAGGTCGACTGCAATTTCTTTCCGCCGGAGATTGCTGGAAGCAGAACGTGATGTTGTTCAGGCGAAACAGGAAAATGGATTGAATGCTTCACTTAACGCAACATTTGGCTTATCAAATCAAGGTAACCGACCAGGAGAGATTTATGTAAAACCACAGGATCGTGAATTTGTGGAGCTGCAATTTACCCTTCCAATTATGACCTGGGGACGAAATAAGGCCCGGACAGAAGTGGCCAAAGCGAATCAGGAATTTGCCCGACAATCTGTGGAACAGGATAAATTGACTTTTGAACAGGAAATTTTCACCCAGGTAACGCTGCTTCAAATGTTGCAAAAACAGGTAAAATTGACAAAACTGGCAGATCAGATTGCTGCAAACCGTTATCAAATAGCCCAGGATCGCTTTATTTTGAGTAATTTGAGTGTTACGGATTTGGGAATAGCGATGCAGGAAAAAGACAGAGCCAAGAGGGATTACATTTTAGCATTACGCGATTACTGGCAATCCTATTACACATTACGATTATTAACATTATACGATTTTGAAAATGATCAAAGGTTGAATGGGTAGGGGCGACCCTTGTGGTCGCCCTTTTTGCCACCTGTCGCCTTTTTGCCAGCCATGGTCGGCCTTTTTGCCCGCATTGGTCACCCTTTTTGCCAGCCATGATCGCCCTTTTTTGCCAACCCCGATCGCCAGAACATTGCCAACGTCAGTTGCCAGAGAATTGCCGACATGAGCCAGAAGAACGTTACAGATGAGAATCACGGAATGTTATCAACGCCAAACGATATCCAAATAAATTATTGCCCAATCCAGGATCCCGGATCGGAACGGGCGACCACGAGGAGCGCCCCAACCGTCGCCCTAACGAGGACCAAAATAAAATGATCGAAATAAAATATTAAGACGAAATAATCAGGACATCAGAAGGAATCCAAAAATATTTATTTAAAAACCATAACAGCCATGATCAAATTACAAAACGTTGAAAAAGTTTACAGAACCAGTTCTATTGAAACATTAGCACTCAACAACATCAACATTGATGTAAAAAAAGGAGAATTTGTATCCATTATGGGGCCGTCGGGTTGCGGAAAAAGTACGCTCTTAAACATCATTGGATTGCTCGACGCACCGTCAAAAGGAATTATTGAAATTGACGGATTGAAAGTCGAAAAATTTCATGACAAAGAACTGGCCCATTTGAGAAACCAGAAACTGGGTTTTATTTTCCAAAGCTTCCATTTGATCAACGATTTGTCCGTGGTTGATAACGTAGAAATTCCTTTACTATATCGTGAAAGTAATGCCAAACAGCGCAGAGAACTGGCAGAAGAAGCGTTAGAAAAAGTAGGATTGGCCAACCGGATGAAACACTTTCCCAAACAATTATCAGGCGGACAAAAACAGCGTGTAGCCATCGCCCGCGCCATCGTTGGAAAACCTGAAATAATCCTGGCCGATGAGCCAACCGGAAACCTAGACAGCGCGATGGGAAACGAAATTATAAGTATTCTACAAAACCTGAATGAAAACGGAGCCACAATCGTGATGGTAACACACGATGACGCCATGGCCAAAAGAACACATCGGTTAATCAGACTGTTCGACGGAACGCAGGTACTTTAATGTTAAATGAGTGAATGATTGAATGAGAGAATAATTGGCTCATTCAATCATTCACTCATTCTATCACTCACTCATTCAATCATTAATTCCCATGCTCGCTAACTATATAAAAATTGCCTGGAAAGTTTTGCTGCGGCATCCTTTCTATACATTTATCACCTTGTTTGGTATAAGTCTCACGCTCACCGTGCTTATGCTTTTAACCTCATTTCTGGATCATTTGATCGGGGCGCATTACCCGGAAACAAAAAGAGACAGAACGCTTTACGTTGAAAGGATGGTCATGTCTGATTCAACTGCTCACTCGATGATGTCCGGACCTATGAGTTTCAAGTTTTTGAATGACTATGCCAAAACACTTAAAACCGCAGAACGCGCTGCCATTTTCTCCTATTTTAACGGATCAAATGCTTATGTAGGTTCTCAGAAAATCAAACTGAATATCACTTTTTCGGATGCCGATTTCTGGCGCGTTGCTGATTTTGATTTTGTTGAAGGAAAGCCATTTAATGAACAAAATATAAAAAACGGAGATTATGTGGCAGTTATCACGGACAACTTCAAAAAACAATATTTTTCAAATTCGGATGAGCCTGTAGTTGGGAAAAATGTAGAGATTGAAAACATAAATTATAAAGTTTTAGGTGTGGTAAAAGGGAGTCCTATCACAAGACCATTTACGCATGCTGACATATATTTCCCGTATACAGCGCCCAAAAGTAATTACCAGAACACGGGAATGCGTGGCAACTTTATAGCGATGATTCTGGCAAAAAGTAAAGGAGATTTAAAAACCGTTCAAAGTGAATTTCAAAGTCAGATTGGAAGAATTCCTTTGCCAGGAATGCAGGGCGACTTCAAGTATTCTGAACTTGAAGTTAGAAGTGATCCATATCTGGAACATTTTATTATGACGATTTTGAATGGTGGACCCGGATTGAAAAATATTTTTTATGGTGTTATAGGTTTTATTATGCTGATGGTCATGGGACTTCCCGCTATAAATCTGGTCAATTTGAATGTGGGTCGCATACTGGAAAGAGCTTCGGAAATCGGGGTCAGGAAAGCCTTTGGAGCACCGATAAAAACTTTGATGTGGCAGTTTATTGTTGAAAATGTTTTCATCACGTTCATCGGAGGAACCATCGCGTTAATCCTCACCTATATTCTGATCAACATCATCAATGCAAGTGGCTGGATTGCCTATGCGGACCTGGCAATAAATCTTCAGGTGTTTTCCGTAAGCATAGCGGTTTGCCTTGTTTTTGGATTATTATCAGGCGTCCTGCCAGCATTGCGAATGTCAAAACTAAGCATCATCGAGGCTCTTAAATCATAATTTTGAATGATAGAATTAGTGAATGATAAACCAGCAGTAAAATCCTATCACCCCACATTCGCTCATTCCATCATCTCACATTCACTAATTAATCTTCTCCCCATGATACGACATCTTTTTAAATTGATATGGAATAAAAAGCAGACGCACGCGCTGCTGATTATTGAAATTTGGGCATCGTTTCTGGTGCTGTTTGGTCTGGCAACACTGATTGCCTACAACGTTCGGAATTATCTTCAACCACTTGGATTTCAATATGATAATGTGTGGGCTATTAGTTTGAATAATAACCAGGATACAGTAGCGATTCAGGAAAAAATCGAAACGATATTTCAACAGGTTAAGGCATTTCCGGAAGTAGAATCGTTGTCAAGGATGAGCGACAGTTATCCTTTTTCGCACAGCAACAACGGGAGAACTATCAAGTACAAAAATGCATCATCACAGATCACTTTTATTTCCGCGGATGAAAACCTGAGCAAAACGATCGACATTCCGATGGTGGAAGGAAAATGGTATCGAAATGCGGATAGCGTTGGTAAATACCGGCCGGTTGTGATTAACCGTAAAGCCGAAAAACAGCTTTTTGAAAATGAAAGTGCTGTGGGTAAAATTTTGGGAGATAATGATGGAAAAGGAGTCTGGATTGTTTCGGGTGTGATTGATTATTACAAAGACAAGGCGGAATTTATGGAAAATAAACCGTACATGTTTGAATTGTTAAAGTCGGGCGATACCTGGAATAAGGCGTTGGTAATTCATGTGAAACCCGGAACAGATGCAGTTTTTGAGGCAAAATTGGTCAAAAATATTGCTTCGATAGCCAAAGGATGGAGTACGGAAATTGTTTATTTAAAGGATGCGCGCCAGCAGCAACACGATATGACGCTTATTCCGGTACTTATATTTCTCATCGTATGTAGTTTTCTTTTAATCAACGTAGCTTTGGGGCTATTTGGAATTCTAAATCTCAGCATTGCAAGAAGACGAGGCGAAATTGGATTAAGGCGGGCAATGGGCGCGACAGAAGGAAAAGTGACTACGCAGTTTTTAGGCGAGATATGGGTTTTGGCAACCTTCAGTCTGATCCTGGGATTATTATTCGCTGTGCAGTTTCCATTGCTTAATGTTTTTGATGTTGCGGCGGGAATTTATGTGACGGCGATCCTTGCAGCCGTTCTGATCATTTATTTGATTGTTACACTCTGCGCATGGTATCCGAGTAGACAGGCTTCGAGGATTCATCCGGCGATTGCTTTGCATGAAGATTAAGATTTTAAGGGTTTCACACAAAGCAAAAAAGAAGGGCAAAGTACGCTAAGAATCTTTTGCGTATTTTGCCTGCTAAAACAATCTTTAACCTTAACTCCACGCTCTTTACCAACCTCAAAACCTTTGCGTGAAATAAACCAAACCTTATGATCCTCATAGTAGACGACGACCTGGCCATCAGAACCTCACTTGCTCTTCTCCTCAAAAAAGAAGGATTCAGTGTCAAAGGTGCCGGCTCGCCTGAGGACACATTTGAAGTATTGAAAAATGATATCCCTGAATTAATTCTATTAGACCTGAATTTTTCCATTGAAACTTCCGGAGATGAAGGCATGCATTTACTTCAAAGAATTCATAAGTATAATCCAAAGATTCCCGTCATACTTATTACCGGTTGGGGAACGATTGATCTTGCAGTAAAAGGTATGAAGGAAGGCGCCAGAGATTTTATTACCAAACCCTGGCAAAATGAATATCTCCTTCAATCCATCAATACGATTTTAAACCTGGCACATCAGGCACCACAAACTGCCAACCGTCGGAAACTGGAACAGAAATATCATTTTGAAAATATCGTAGGAGAAGATCCCAAGCTGCTGCAAATACTGGAAACAGTCGGTCGTGTTTCCGCAACAGACGCGCCCGTACTAATTACAGGAGAAAGCGGAACCGGGAAAGAATTAATTGCCGAAGCGATTCATACCAATAGCAAAAGAAAAACGAAGCCATTTGTAAAAGTTAATCTGGGAGGAATTTCATCGACTTTGTTTGAAAGCGAATTGTTTGGTCACGTTCGGGGTGCTTTTACAGATGCAAAAACAGATCGGGCTGGTCGGTTTGAAATGGCGCATAAGGGAACCATTTTTCTGGATGAAATAGGGGAACTGGATCTTGCCAGTCAGGTGAAATTGCTGAGAGTTTTGCAGGAAAGAACTTTTGAACCTTTGGGAAGCAGTAAAAGTAGGACTGTGGATGTCAGGATTATCTGTGCTACCAATCGTAATCTGGAAGAAATGGTAGCGCAAGGTACTTTCAGAGAAGATCTCTTTTATAGAATTAATTTGATTACTGTAAAGCTTCCCGCATTAAGAGAACGACCAGGAGATATTCCTATTCTGGCTGATTTTTTCATGAATAATTTAAAAGTAATTTATGAACGACCAGCTTTACAACTTAGCACAACGGCATTGAAATGGCTGAAAACACTGACCTTGCAGGGTAATATTCGTCAGCTAAAAAATATAGTAGAACGTACCGTTTTACTAGCCGGAGATGACATACTTGAAGTGGAAGATTTCAAACAAAATATGAATTCTGATTTGCGCCCAACCGTTAAAAGTTCATTGCCGGAGGTTGGGACGATAACATTGGAAGAAATGGAATATCAGATGATTATCCGTGCCATGGAATTCCATCAGCAGAAAATATCAAAAGTCGCCAGGGCACTTGGAATTACCAGATTTGCCTTGTACCGCCGACTGGAAAAGTATGGGATTTCCTATGAATCTGAAAACTAATCTGTACTCATCTTCATGAAAATCTCGCTGCGGCTTCGTTACATTTTATTTATTGGAATACTTCATATCGTGTTGATAGTGATGATCTTTGTATTGCTCAGAGATCAAAAAATCTATTTTATAGCCTCGGAAGTTTTAATCCTGATTTCTATCATCATATCAGTACAGATTTATAGAGATTTTTTAAGGCCGATAGAATATGTTCGATCTGGTATTGAAGCGATAAAGGATAAGGATTTTGCGATAAAATTTGTACAAACCGGCAAGAGTGAAATTGATATTTTAATTGAGGTTTATAATCTCATGATTGATCAACTCAGAGAGGAAAGGATCAAATTAAACGAACAACATTTCTTTCTGGAAAAGCTGATTGAGGCTTCACCGATCGCTATTCTGATTATGGATTTTGATGAAAAAATTACTTCTGTTAATGAAAAAGCGAGAAGATTATTTCAAAAAAATGAGGATTTCTGGCTGGGTAAAAAATTGGAAGAATTAGATTTTGCTTTATTTCCCCAGTTGGAAGATTTACAGGATGGGGAATCCAGAACTGTTAAAATTAATAGTATTGAAACCTACAAAGTACAGCGTTCCCATTTTATGGACCAGGGTTTTCGGAGATCTTTTTTGATGATTGAAGAGTTGACAACAGATATTCTGGAATCAGAAAAAAAGGCTTATGGAAAAGTGATCAGAATGATGGCTCACGAAGTGAACAATACGCTCGGTGCTACGGGTTCTATTCTTCAAACGACCAGAAATTATCTGGCAGAAGATTCATTTCTGGATCTGAGGGAGGCACTTGGCGTTGCTTCGGACAGAAATAAAAAACTAACGATTTTTATGCGGAATTTTGCTGATGTTGTCCGCCTGCCAGTTCCTTTCAAAGAAAAAACAGATGTTGTCGGCTTACTGAAAAGTGTAGGAACATTTATGCGTCCTATGGCTGAGCAAAAGGGAATTAGGCTTGAAACTGACTTTTTTGAAACTGGTGAATTTTGGATGGATCTGGATTCCGGACAAATGGAGCAGGTTTTTGTCAATGTAATTAAAAATGCAATAGAAGCCTGTGAAACTGGAAATTTGATTCAGCTGAAAGTTTCAGGAGGGAAGGTGTTAATACGAAATAATGGGAAACCAATAGAGCAGCAAGCAGCTATTCAACTTTTTAATCCTTTTTTCAGTACAAAAAAAGATGGACAGGGGATAGGATTAACGCTTACAAAAGAAATCCTACTTAGTCACGGTTTTACATTTTCGCTAACCTCCGGAATTAACGGCTGGACTGTTTTTGAGATTTCTGTTCCGAATTAAATCAGACTTTACGTTTCCGGATTTTTAAGGCAGAAGCCGGATTTTTTATCAATAACTGATCAAGTTCTGAATCTGTGAATCCTTTGGTTTTCAGAAGAGGAAGAAATTTATCGGATATCGTAGTGAAACCTGTGAAAGTCCCGCCATTTTCTTCACCAGGTTTATACCATCCTCCATCGTGGGAAATGAGGACTTTGTTGAGTAAGTTATTATTCTTCATTAACTCAATCAAGACAGCGTTTTTCTCCAAATTTTCTCCACTAATGCCATCCAGGCTTATCCATGCGCCCATTTTTGCAGCTTTAAGAAAATCATCATCCTCCGAACTACTTGCATGAACCCAGACAAACGCTTCCGGGTGAACGCCTTCTTTTTTCAATATTTCAATTCCTTCAAAAGCAGGTAAGGATGGGCCAGTGTGAGAATAAATTGTTAATCCGGTTTCGAGATGTGTTATTGCCGCAGCTCTTACCAGTTTTTGATGAATCGGTGATAAGCTTCCTGAATTTACGCCAATTTTTATAAAGCCGGGTTTGATTCCTGTTCCGTCAATTCCGTTTTTAAATTCGGTAATCCAACGTGAGGCTAGTTGTTCTGCTGTTTCTTTAAAGGCGAATTCCGGGAGATATTTGTTGTCTGAAGCGCCGTAAAAACCTGTATTCGTCAGAATATTTAAACCACTTAAACCGGATAGTTTTTTTAATAGTGATACGTCGCGGCCAAGGTAAGCAGGCGTGCATTCTACCAATGTTTTTATTCCGTGATTTTTTGCTTCCAATAAATAGGGCAACACTTTATCGATTACTTTCTGATGATCCCAGCGGTTAGGATTGATTTTATCAGCCCCAATAAAATCAACAAGAATGTGTTCGTGAATTAAAGTTTTGCCAAGATCGGACGCATTAATTTCGCCAGTTACGGTATTTATTTTTCCTTCAGAAAAAGGTAAACTCCGAACAAGAAACGGAGCTGTAAAACAGAATTGTAAAAATTTACGGCGTGATGGCATGACATAAGATTTGGATTCTTATGTAAGTTATCCTTTTAAATTGTTTGTTGGTTAAGGGGTAAAAGTATTGGCGACCTAATTTTTATTGAAGCCAGGAATAACACCTGTACGTTCATATTCATTTAGCCAGGTTTTATGATTTCCTTCGATAGTCAGATAAAAATCAAAAACCGGTTTTAGATCTTTTTGTAAATCTCCTGACAAATAAATGGGTTCGCTGATGACAAGTCCTTTGCGGGGATAATCAAATCCGATCAAAATCAGAGGAACATCGGAAAGAAGGGCCATATGATAAAAGCCTGTTTTCAGTCTTTCAACATCTTTTCGTGTTCCTTCCGGTGTTATGGCTATGTGCAGCGTTTCGTTTTGCTTAAACATGGCTGCGACTGCTTCGACCAGATTTCCGGATTTGTTTCGGTAAACCGGATAACAACCCAATGCTCTGAACAACCAACCCGAATACCATTTAAAAAGCTGACTTTTGGCAAGAAAACCGACATTTATTTTCATTTCTCCGCGAGCACCCAGGCAAACCATAAAATCCCAGTTGGAATTATGCGGTGCGCCAACCCAAACTGCTTTTTTTATTTCATAAGGTGGTCTGCCAATAATTTTCCAACCGGCAATACGAAATATGAATGCGGCGATGGCATTTAGCATGTTGGATAGTATTGGGATAAGCCAGTTTAGGTAGCTCAGCGAAAATCAGAGTACAATAAACGGTTTGGGACTGAATGATATAATGAAGATTATCAGGGCAATTACACCTAATATCATTCGTGCTGTACCGATAGGTTTGTTTTCCTCTGTCTCAGGATGACGAATTCCCAAAAATCTTCCAAGAATAAAAATAAACGGCAGAAATCCTGAATAACCTTCCCATTCAGGACGCAAAAATGACAAGCCAAACTGACCAACAACAATCATCAAACTTACCATCAGCGCGTTCGAAGCGTTTTCACTGATTCGTCTTAGACAGATATAAAGGAAATAAATGTAGATAACCAGCGAAAGCAAATGTTCATAGAAAACCGAGTCGCTGCTGATGGCAAATTCCTCAGCTCTGAACATTCCAAGTCCGGCGTAAAAGACAAAAACGATATAAAGCGCAGGAGCAACAACATCGAATTTTTTCTTACCAATCATTCCATACAAAATATGTCCGCCATCAAGCTGACCGATTGGAATAAGATTCAATGACGTAAAAAATAGTGCAAGGTATCCCGCAAAAAGAAGGGGATAATGAATGATTTCGTATGCGTGAGGCAAACGTGCAGGATCCGCTACGAAATTCTTAAAGAACCAGAAAAGGATATTATCACCTAAAACAATGTTTCCGGCTGAGTTTTCATATACAAATTGCGGATAACTTAGTCCGTAACGTGCATACTCAGGATGTATTGTGAAAATATAATCTGCTGGTGGCAAATGTGTAAATCCGTACCACAACACAACCAATGCAGCTACGAAACCAGCCAACGGTCCGGCAATACCAATATCGAAAAATTTCAATCTTGAACGGACAACAGAAGTAATTCTTATGAACGCGCCCATGGTACCGATACTCTGTGAAATCCCGAACCACAATGGAATGTAGTAGGGAAGTGTAACTTTTACCTGATGTTTTTTGGCTGTGAAATAATGGCCAAATTCATGAATGGTAAGGATCGCTAAAAATGGAATTGAAAATTGAAATCCCATAAAAAACTGAGACCAGCCCATTGGCTTTCCAGTTTCAGGAACCTGATTTCCCGACATTTTCTCTGCCAGAAAGTGAATAAATGTGCTGACAAAAGAAAAAATATTACCAAACATCCACTCGGCACCAGCCATTGTGGTCGTAATAAGCGTAGCAACAAAAAGTAAAGCCTGAATCAGGTGTGTGCGGGAATTAGGCGACATAATCTTTAAGATAGTCCAGTATTGTGACAGGCTTTTGTACGAGAATGGTGTCGATGCCCAATTTTGAAGCTGCTGTTATATTATCAGGATTATCATCAAGGAAAAGTGTTTCTTCCGCTACGAGGCCTGATTCTTCCAAAACCTGCAAATAAATTGCCGGATCCGGTTTCATCTTGCCCATTTCGTAGGACAGATATACTTTCTCAAATAAATCATCCAGTTTTTCTACACCTGATGCGGCGTGAAGAATTTTGTTAACTTCTTTAATATGAATGGAACTGGTATTGCTTAATAGAAAAAGGCGGTACTTTTTGCCAAGTTCTTTAATCAGTTCAATTCTTGCTGGTGGAATGTCAAGCAAAAGGCTATTCCAGGCTGTATCAATAATTTCTTCTGACCATTCAGGGAATTCGAGTACTTCCCTGACCATATTTCTGAATGCATCCTCGTCTACCAAGCCGGTTTCGAACAAACGGAAAAGTTCTTTTTCTTTGAAAAGAGTCAAAACTTCATGCTGTTCTTTACCGCTAAGTTTCCCAAAGTTACTGGAAGCAAGAGGTACGTCAATATTAAGAATGACGTCACCCAGGTCAAAAACGATATTTTTAATACGGCTGTTTTTCATGAACTCCTAAAAGCTTGATTATTCAACAACTACACCCATGGCACAGAATTTATCAATTCGCTGATCAATTCTTTTTTGCGGGTTTATCGAAGAAAGTTCTTTGATATTGCTTAAAATTACTTTTTTCACTTCAGCAGCCATCCAAGCATGATCCAGATGCGCACCACCAAGCGGCTCGGCAATGATTCCGTCGATCAGATTATTATTTTTCATATCCTTGGCAGTGATTTTCATTGCTTCTGCTGCCTGTTCTTTGAAATCCCAGCTTCTCCACAAAATCGTAGAACAGTTTTCAGGGGAGATTACAGAATACCAGGTATTTTCAAGCATCAACACACGGTCACCAACTGCAATTCCAATTGCTCCTCCCGAAGCACCTTCACCAATAATAATACAGATAACAGGTACTTTCAACAAAAACATTTCCTTGATGTTACGGGCAATTGCTTCACCTTGTCCACGTTCTTCCGCCTCCATTCCAGGAAATGCACCAGGCGTATCAACAAGCGTAACGATAGGAACATTGAATTTTTCAGCCAGTTTCATTAGACGTAAAGCCTTGCGATAACCCTCCGGATTTGGCATACCAAAATTACGATGCTGACGCTGTTTTGTATTTCTTCCTTTTTGTTGACCAATGATCATGCAGGTTTGTCCGCCTACATTCGCCAATCCACCAATCATCGCAGGATCATCTCTAACCTGACGGTCTCCGTGAAGTTCAATGAATTCATCACAAATCAACTGGATGTAGTCAAGCGTATAAGGGCGGTCCGGATGACGCGAAAGCTGAACACGCTGCCAGCTGGTGAGCTTTCCGAAAATTTCCTTACGAAGTTCAGTAATATTATTTTCCAGAAGGGAAATAGCGGAAGAAACATCAACGTTATTTTGCTGCGCTAATGTCTTCATCTCTTCGAGCTTACGTTCTAGCTCGGCCATTGGTTTTTCAAAATCAAGGTATGTTCTCATGTTATATTTCTTCTTTGTGGCTGAGGCTTAAAGTTCATAGGAGTGTCCCCGCAACGGTATTTCGACCGTTTTATAGCCTAATTCATTAATTTTACCCTGGAAATCTGTCATGCTTTGATGTTCACCATGCACCAAAAAAACCGTTTTTAATTTTTCAGGATCCTGCATTTTCACAAACTTCATCAAGTCATTTTGGTCTCCGTGGCCGCTAAATACGTCAATTTTTTCAATATTAGCCAAGACTGGCAGCTTGTTTCCACGAATAGAAATGCTATCCTGGCCATTTAAAAGCCTCCAGCCCAGCGTTCCTTCACTTGCGTATCCGATCATCAGGATAGTCGCATAAGGATTACCGATGTTTGCTTCCACATGTTGTTCAACCCGTCCGCCCTGCACCATTCCTGATGAAGAAATGATTATACAGGGTTCATTATAATTGGAAACGGCACGACTGGCGTCCGAACTTTCAAGATAAATCAAATTGTCAAAATCGAACAAAATGTCATTATCGGCATGGAAAGTTCTGGCTTCTTTATTCAACAATTTCACATAGCGCTGATAAACTTTTGTACTGCTATGCGCCAGCGGACTATCCGAAAATACTTTCAGATTCGGAAAAGCATGGTCCGCATAGATTTTATTCAATGTAAAAAGTAATGCCTGCGTACGGCCAACGCTAAAAGATGGAATGATTAATCTTCCAGGTATGTCAATACAGGTACGTTTGATCACATCTGCAAGCGCTTCGGCAGGGGAAGTGGTGTCTTCATGAAGACGGTTTCCGTAGGTAGATTCACAAACCAGATAATCAACTTGTGGAATTTCCTGTGGATCAATTAGTAAAGGATAATTGCTTCTGCCAATATCGCCGGAAAAACAGATCTTTTTCTTCTCTCCGTTTTCAGTTACTTCCACAACAATATGCGCTGCACCCAGCAAATGCCCGGCTGCATAAAACGTTATAGCAACATGATCGGCAATTCGGTACCGCTGTCCGAAAGAAACAGGGACGAAATTATCCAGTGCCTCAATGACGTTTTTTTCTACAAAATAATCGCGTGGGACATCTTTCCTTTTGCGTCCTCTTTTTTTATTGGAAGAGCTGTTATGAGAATTCAGTCTTTTCTGATGTAAGTGTGCAGCATCTTTTAAAAGCAGGGAAGTAAGTGCCAAGGTGGGCTCCGTACAAACCACTCTGCCTTCAAATCCCTCTTTAAATAAGTTAGGTATGTTGCCGGAATGATCAATGTGTGCATGCGTTAATAGCACCGTATTGATCAAACTTGCATCGAAAGGGAAAACACTTTTTTGTTCATCATAGCGTGTTTTTCTGTCTTTTTCATCTAAATCAAAATCTGAGCCACAGTCAATCAAAATCCGGTAATCGTCTGTTTCGAGCAGAAACATACTACCGGTAACTTGTTGGGCGGCTCCCCAAAATGTCAATTTCATGTTTTATGTGATACCGTGAATATCTATATTGCGATTCTTCTCTTTGTGGGAAAAATCAATATTATTTCGAATCGTAAAGTGTTATCAAAAGATTAAGTTAATGTAAAAAAGCGTGCAGCAAGATAATGCATGTATAATAACGGCAATTGTTGCGGAATATCATCAAACTAACTTAAACATTTAAATACAAAAGTATCAAAAAAGAGACTTAGAATTGGCTAAGTCTGTATAGTTTAGCATAAGAATATTACTTTTTGGGAATTAGCGCTGACCGAATAAACATTTATGAAATTAATATATACCTTTTTCTGCATGCTTATTTTCTTTGCAGGAAAGGCGCAATCAATTGATAGTTTGGCTTTAACCGGTTTTAGCGATGCCGTACTTGAACTTCAAAATAGCGAGCTGATCAGGAATGGAACGCTGTCAGTAAGCGTAAAATCGGTGGCAGATAAAAAAACAATTTTTGCTATTAATTCTGAAAAGTCATTGCCTTCTGCTTCTATATTAAAACTAGTTAGTACAGCAACAATTCTATCTATACTGGGAGGTGATTTTCGATACCAAACCTTCCTGGAATATGATGGTTTTATTATGAACGATACTCTGGTGGGTAATATTTACATAAGAGGAACCGGCGATCCGTCACTTGGCAGTGACAGATTTAAAGATTATTTATCCAGCTCACAATTGATCGCGCGATGGACAGCTGCTATTCAAAAAGCTGGAATAAAATATATCAAAGGTGATGTTTTGGCAGATGCTTCATATTTTGATAAAAACACTTTGGCAGATAGCTGGATTTGGGGCGACCTGGGAAATTATTATGGTGCCGGTGTTTCCGGATTAAACTTCAACGATAATCAATACCGTATCAAATTTAAACCTGGTGTTGATGAAGATGATCCGGCTGCATTTCTGGGCATTGAACCTGCAATTTCTTATTTAATTTTTCAAAATCTTGTAACAACGGGTGAAAGAGGTTCTGGTGATAAAACAGTTGTTTACGGAAATCCGCTAAGTACTAATGTCATTCTCACGGGAACTGTGCCAAAAGGTGTTCCGACTTTTTCGGTTAAAGGATCAATTCCTGATCCGGCAGCTTATGTAGCTTATGCTTTAAAACAAAGTCTAGCCAACACAATTCCGGTAATTCCAGAGACAGTGACGTTCAAATTAACAAAGTCGGTTATAATGCCGGGACCAAGAAAAATGCTGGACGAATATAAATCTCCACCTCTGAAAGAAATATGTCAGCAGGCTAATTATTGGAGTGTCAATTTATATGCAGATTCATTTTTGAAAATGGCAGGAAAAAGATTGGAAGGGAAATCGGATTATGACGACGCGGCGAAAGCCGTGACCAATTATTGGTGGAACAGAAAAGCAGATATGCGTGGATTTTTTATAAAAGATGGCAGCGGACTTTCACCATCAGGTTCGGTCACGACAAATAACATGACAGAGATTTTGAGTCTGGCAACGAAAGAAGCGTCCTATCCTGATTTTTACAAAAGCATAGCGGTTTTGGGTGTTAATGGGACAGTAAGAAATTTAGGTAAGGGAACAAAGGCAGCCGGAAATATTCGGGCAAAGAGCGGCTCTATTGAAGGCACAAGGGCCTATGCAGGTTATATCACGACAAAGTCTGGTGCCGTATTAAGTTTTGCGATGATTGCAAACAAATATCAGCAGGAAAGCAGCCGCACTATTTCCGAAGAATTAGTAAGATTAATGACCCTTCTGGCGGGATTTTGAAAAAACGATATGAGTGTAGAAATTAAAAAAGTGTCAGTGGAGGCTATTCTGCCAATCCGGCATAAAGTGCTTTGGCCTGACAAACCGTTTGAATTTGTAAAAGTGGAAGGGGATGAAGAAGGAATTCACTTTGGGCTCTATGAAAATTCTGAGCTCGTAACGATTATTTCATTATTTGAAGAAGGAAAAAGTCTGCGATTCAGGAAATTTGCAACCTTACCGGATTATCAAAACCGTGGACTTGGTAAGATGATGATTTTGAAAGTAATCGAATATGCCAAAGAAAATAATTTCGAAAGATTGTGGTGTGATGCAAGAACGGACGCGTTGAATTTTTATGAAAGGGTAGGATTTAAAAAGTTTTCCGAGCCCTTTTTCAAAGAAGAAATTGAATATTATAAAATTGAAAAGTTACTCTAAGATTAGAAAGCGGCTGAGAAATTCAACCGCTTTCAAATGCTTTTATTGAACAACTTTTTCAATAACAAGATTGTGGTTTGTATAAATACAAAGATCAGCCGCAACCGTTAACCCTTCACGAACCATTTCCTCAGCTGTCAAGTGTGTTGCATGTTTTTTCAAAGCCTGAGCTGCAGACAAAGCAAAGTTTCCGCCAGAACCAATTGCTGCAATTCCATTTTCAGGTTCCAAAACATCGCCTGTCCCTGAGATTACCAGAATTTCATCTTTATTAGCAGTAATCATCATAGCTTCGAGTTTTCGTAGATAACGATCTGTCCTCCAATCTTTTGCAAGTTCGATCGCAGCACGTTTCATGTTGCCGCCATACGCGTTAAGTTTTTCTTCGAAACGTTCCAAAAGTGTAAAAGCATCAGCCGTGGATCCTGCAAAACCAACAAGAATTTTGCCGCCCATAAGCGTGCGTATTTTTTTTACATTGCTTTTTGCTACTGTATTACCCATCGTCGCTTGTCCGTCTGCACCCAATGATACGGTGCCATTGTGAAGTACGCCAAGGACGGTGGTTGCATGTATTTTTTCCATAGTGTAATTGTGAATGCTAAATGATATCTGCCAAACGCGCAGAAATTTAATCTGTTGTTAAAACAAAAGTGCCAGGCTATAAAACCTGACACTTTTGACATTATTGTATTTTTTAAATTGAAATCATTTCGAAAAACTAGTTTTTGTTTTTCAGGAATGTTAAGATAGCGTCGGTTGTAATTTCGATTTTGTCTAGTCGATTATCAATCTTGTCAATCTTCACTTCTATCTTATCTAATCTATCCTCAACTTTCTCTAATCTGTCCTCAACTTTCTCTAGTTTGTCCTCTACTTTCTCTAATCGGACTTCAATACTATCTAATCGAACTTCAACTCTATCTAATCGAACGTCAACTCTATCTAATCGCTCTTCAACTCTATCGATTCTTATTTCCAGATTATCAATCTTCTTATTCGTTGATAACTGATTTTCCAAAAGGAATGATATAGCGTCAGTTTGTTTAAATAAAATGTCAGTATGCTTGTCCAATGTTTCGGAATTTCTTTTCATCGAAACTCTGAGTTCGGCAACATCCTCTGAAACTCTATCAACTTTCGCTGCGGTCTGATCCAACTTAATAAGCATTTTAGCAATAAGTGGCTCAATCTGATTTAAACGGTCTTCTGATTTCATATATAAGTGTGTGTTTGTTAATTACAACTTTAAACCAACATGCTCATCGGCTCTTCCAATAGCTTCTTCACAGTGTTCAGGAACTGGGCAGCAAGTGCTCCGTCAACAACACGGTGATCAGCAGAAAGTGTAACTTTCATGATGTTAGTAGGATATACAGTTCCGTCTTCCTTGAAAGCAGCAACTTTCTTGATACCGCCAATAGCCAAAATACAAGAATCCGGTGGGTTGATGATGGCTGTAAATTCATCTACACCAAACATGCCCAGGTTTGAAATCGAGAATGTATTTCCTTCCCAATCCTTTGGCTGCAATTTTTTATCTTTTGCTTTACCGGCAAAATCTTTTACTTCTGCTGAAATGGTAGAAAGATTTTTCTTGTCAGCATCACGGATCACAGGAACCAAAAGTCCTTCGTCAACCGCAACGGCAACTCCGATATTTACATAGTTGTATTTTCTGATCTTGTCACCCAACCATGCAGAGTTAACCGCAGGATGTTGTTTCAACGCAATTGCACAAGCCTTGATCACGAAGTCATTGAATGAGATTTTAGCTGGGCTAACTTCATTCAATTGAGGGCGCAATGCCATCGCTTTATCCATCACGATTTCCATGGTAACATAGAAATGCGGTGCAGTGAACAAGCTGTCGCTCAAACGACGTGCAATCGTTTTACGCATTTGAGAAACCGGAGTGTCAACAAAATCTCCGTTTGCAGGCGCCGCAGCAGGTTGTGCTTCTGGTTTCGCAGCAGGGGCAGCTGATTCAGCAGCTTTTTCAGGTGCAGCTTCTGTTTTGGCAGCTGGTTTGAATTCATCTACATCACGTTTTACGATACGGCCATTATCACCGCTTCCTGCAACCTGATTAATGTTAATTCCTTTTTCGTCAGCCAAGCGACGTGCAAGAGGCGATGCTTTAACGCGTTCTCCTGAATCAGCAACAGATGTCGCTTTTTCAGCTTCTGCAGGAGCAGCTTCTTCTGTTTTTGCAGCAGGTGCAGCCTCCGGCTCTGCTTCTCCGTTTTCACGGGCAAGCAAAGCTTCAACGTTTGATCCTTCTTCACCAATAACAGCGATAATTCCGTCAACCGGAACTGCTTCGCCTTCTTTGATACCTACATAAAGCAAAGTACCATCTTCATATGCTTCAAGTTCCATAGTAGCTTTGTCGGTTTCGACTTCCGCCAGAATGTCTCCTGATTTTACTTTATCTCCAACTTTTTTCTGCCATGAAACCAGAGTTCCCTCTTCCATCGTATCGCTCATTTTTGGCATACGAACCACGGCAGCATTGATTTTTTCAGCAGATTTTGCAGCAGGTGCAGCCGGCGCTTTTTCAGCAGTAGGTGTTGCAGTTTCTACCTCTTTTTCTGGTTTAGGTTCTTCTTTTGGTGCTTCTGCTTTGCCATTGCCCGCAGCAGCTCCATTTCCACTACCTTCTTCCAGCAAGGATTTATAATCTTCACCTTTTTCACCTACGATGGCCATTACGCCGTCGATAGGAACAGCATCGCCTTTTTTAACGCCTATATAAAGAAGAGTACCATCATAATACGATTCAAGATCCATAGTAGCTTTGTCGGTCTCGACTTCGGCTATAATTTCACCGGATTTGATTACATCACCAACTTGTTTGTGCCATTCTGCAATAACACCTTCTTCCATGGTGTCGCTCATCTTGGGCATACGGATTACTTCTGCCATATCGGTATTTGTCGTATTTTAGTTTCTTGGGTATTACAAATAGATTCGAGTCAAATTTACAACAAAAGGCTTACGAAGCACTTTCTTTTGTTATTAAATTATAACGCTGCTTTGGATTTAATTAATCTTTAATACAGCCATAAATGCTTCCTGTGGTATTTCTACATTACCAACCTGACGCATACGTTTCTTCCCTTTTTTCTGTTTTTCAAGCAGTTTACGCTTACGCGAAATATCACCGCCATAACATTTTGCCAATACGTCTTTACGCATCGCCTTCACTGTTTCACGGGCGATAATCTTCTGACCGATAGCGGCCTGGATTGCGATCTCAAACATTTGACGAGGTATCAGCTCACGTAATTTCTCGCAAAGTTTTTTACCCCATTCGTATGCTTTCGTTCTGTGAACAATGGCCGACAAAGCATCAACCGGTTCACCGTTAAGCATTACGTCAAGTTTAACCATGTCAGATTCTTCGTATCCAGCCAGATCATAATCCAGAGATGCGTAACCTTTTGAAATTGTTTTAAGTTTGTCAAAAAAGTCAAACACAACTTCTGCAAGCGGCAGTCTGAATTGCAATTCTACACGCTCAGCCGTCAGATAAACCTGATTTTTCAACATCCCGCGCTTATCCATACAAAGCGTGAGGATCGGGCCGATGTAGTCAGATTTTGTGATGATCTGTGCATTGATATAAGGTTCTTCAATCCAGTTGATAAGGTTCGGCTCCGGCATTTCAGAAGGCGCACTGATATTGATCAACTGATCTTTTGTATTGGTTATTCTAAACTGAACGGACGGAACCGTTGTAATAACCGTCATATCAAATTCGCGTTCCAGACGTTCCTGAACAATTTCCATGTGCAGCATTCCAAGGAATCCGCAACGGAAACCAAAGCCAAGAGCCGCAGATGTTTCAGGTTCCCAAACCAGGGCCGCGTCATTCAACTGAAGTTTTTCCATCGCATCACGAAGTTCTTCAAACTCCGTAGTGTCGACCGGATAAATACCAGCAAAAACCATTGGTTTTACTTCCGAGAAACCAACAATCGATTCAGAGGCCTGACGGTGCAAATGTGTGATCGTATCACCCACTTTTACTTCTTTGGCAACCTTAATACCGGAAATAAGATAACCTACATCGCCACACTCAACAACCTGTTTTGGTATTTGTACAAGTCCTAGTGTTCCAATCTCATCGGCAATATATTCCTTACCGGTGTTCATGAATTTTACCTTATCGCCTTTTTTAATACTTCCGTTTTTGATACGGAAAATTACCTCAATACCACGGTAAGAGTTAAAAACCGAGTCAAAGATCAGTGCCTGTAAAGGAGCTTCCGGATCGCCAACCGGTGAAGGAACTCTCTCAATGATGGCATCCAGAATTTCTTTGATACCAATTCCTTCTTTTCCACTCGCCGGAATAATATCATCGCGGTCACAGCCAAGAAGATCAACCATTTCATCCTTGATTTCCTCAGGTCTTGCACCTGGCAAATCGACTTTATTCAGTACCGGAATGATGGTAAGGTTATGATTTATCGCAAGATATAAGTTTGAGATAGTCTGCGCTTCTGTTCCCTGTGAAGCATCAACGAGCAATAATGCACCTTCACACGCAGCAATTGAACGGGAAACTTCATAAGAAAAATCGACGTGTCCCGGCGTATCAATCAGGTTCAGTGTGTATTCTTCCCCTTTGTAAAGATAAGTCATCTGGATCGCGTGGCTCTTGATCGTGATGCCGCGTTCGCGTTCCAGATCCATATTGTCAAGGAGCTGAGCCTGCATGTCGCGGTTGGATACCGTTTTGGTAAATTCCAACAGACGATCTGCCAGCGTACTTTTTCCGTGGTCAATATGGGCAATAATGCAAAAATTACGAATGTTCTTCATGAAAATAATTATATAGGCCGACAAAATTACATGCCTAAACTTTCAAATCCTACATTTCGCTAACCCACTGCATCATAAGTGCAGAAAGATAGCCTCCATAAGTGCCTATGGCGTATCCTAAAATCGCTAATAAAATTCCGACAGACGCCAGTGAAGGATGAAAAGCGGCTGCGACAACAGAAGCGGAGGCGGAACCACCTACATTGGCCTGACTGGAAACGGCCAGGAAAAAGTAAGGGATTTTCAATAATCGTGCTACCAGAACAATTAAACCGGCATGAACCATCATCCAGATCAAGCCAATTCCAAAAAGTCCGGGATTATCAGCAATCGATCCTAAATCCATCTGCATACCAATTGTTGCCACCAGAATGTATAAAAAAACACTTCCCAGTTTTGATGCCCCAACGTTTTCCAGTTTTCGTAAAGGCGTGAAAGAAATAATAATTCCCATCAAAGTAACCAAACCGGTAATCCAGAAAAAACTGGAAGTCAGACTGTATTTTTCCAATGACGGATAATTGGTTGAAAGATAAGGCGTGATCTTTTCCGCTAGCCAATGCGCCAATCCGGTAGCACCAAGACCAACGGCACATAAATAAATGAAATCTTTTGTGCCGGGAATTTTCTGGTTCGTCAACTGGGCTTGTTCCAGATCGTTTTTAACATGATCAATCTGACTGCTGTCGGCTTTTAGAAAACGATCAATTTTTGTCGCAAAACCTGCGCCATAAATTAAAACCGCCATCCATAATTCTGCGGTAATCACATCAACAGCAACAATTTGTGAAAATAAACGGTCGCTTGGTTTGAAAACTTCGCGCAACGCTGTCTGATTTGCCCCGCCGCCAATCCAGCTCCCGGCAATGGTTGCCAATCCCCGCCAAATCGCCTCCGAACCTTCACCGGCAACGGTTTCCGGACTTATTTTTCCAACAATAAAAAGCGCAATCGGTCCGCCGATAATAATTCCGAATGAACCTACCAGCATCATAATAATGGCTGGTGGACCAAGTTTTGCAAGCGCTTTCCAATCCATTCCTAAGGTAAAAAGAACCAGACAAGCGGGCAGCAGATATCTTGAAACGACAGGATAAAGTTGAGAAGTCGCTCCATTAATAATTCCAAAGGAATTTAGTAAACCGGGAATAAAATAACATAGTAGTAGTGGCGGAAAAATACTGTAAAGTCGTTGCCAGCCTTTGTTCGGAAGTGACGCTGTATAGAAAACCATGGCGAGAATCACCATGAGCAGGCCAAGAACCGTAGCGTCATTTTGTAACATAAAAAATATTTTTTCGAAGGCTTAGGGATATTGATTTTCCAAATATATGCATTTAGGCAACGGAGGCTAATTTTCTGCACGCTATTAATTGTTGGCCGGGAAAAGTTCTGGAATATGTCTTTATAATCTGTAACTATTCAGAGTAAATCCAGTGACTTTATGGGTTTTATTAAAATTGGCAAAGTTTCCTAAACCTATATAAACATTCAATGCGTACACCATTACAAGCAATTTCAGGATCGGCAAAAAGATTGATAACAGTGATTTGGGAAGACTATGTGTGTGGGGTAAAATCTGCTCCCGTGTTTTTGCTTTTTCTTTTTTTATTTTTCAATTCAGCTTTTGGACAAACAGGCGGCAAGTTTTCAGTGACAGGAAAAGTAACGGATACTCAAAATAACAGTGGATTAAGTTATGCCAGCGTTCGTTTATTTAAGACATCTGACAGCACTTTTGTCACAGGTGCGATTACGAATGAAACAGGCGAGTTTTCCATTGAAATTAATACCGGGTCGTATTATGCATTGACAGAATTCATTGGTTACAATGCCCGGAAAACTTCCAGTGTAAATGTCACTTCCCAAAATTCTCCATTAAATATTGGTACAATAAAATTAAATCCTTCGGCAAAAACACTGGATGAAGTTGTAGTTCAGGGTGAGAAAAGTACGATGGAACTGACTTTGGACAAAAAGATTTTTAATGTTGGGAAAGATCTGGCCAATGCAGGTGGAACTGGTGTGGATATTTTGACAAATATCCCGTCTGTCGCTGTTGACGTGGATGGTAATGTCAGTCTGCGGGGAAGCAATAATGTGCGTATACTCATTGACGGTAAACCTTCAGGTTTGGTAAGTCTGAAAGGCGGAAGTGGTTTGCAGTCTTTGCAGGGGAGTATGATCGAACGTGTTGAAATAATTACAAATCCATCTGCGCGGTATGAAGCCGAAGGAATGGGCGGAATTATTAATATCGTTTTGAAAAAGGAAAGAAAAGAAGGTTTCAACGGTTCTTTTGATATTATTACCGGAAATCCAACGAATTTCGGCGCAGCGGCTAACGTAAATTATCGTCGTAAAAACCTGAATTTCTTTGTCAATTATACGGTTTCATACAGAAATACACCTGGCAAAAATTCACTTTATCAGGAATTGTACCGCAACGACTCGACATTTATTACAGAAAAATACATGACCAGTCGGTTAAAAGGCCAGAATAACAGCGCCCGTGCCGGAATTGACTATTATTTAAATGACAAAAATGTTTTAACCGGATCTTACACCTATCGTCTGAGCAAAGGAAAACGCTTTTCAAATATTGATTACCGTGACTATCTGTCAAATCTGAATAATTTGGTAAGCACAACAAACAGAACGCAGGACGAAACAGAAACCGAGCCAAATTCTGAATACGCATTAACCTATAAAAAAACGTTCAAAAGAAAAGGACAGGAACTGACGGCAGATTTCAGATATTTGGACAACTGGGAAGATTCGGATCAATACTACAAACAGACCAATTTTAAACCGGACGGAAGCGCATCCGATATTCCATCGACCTTACAGCGCGCCGTGAATTATGAAACAGAAAAGCAGTTTTTAGCACAGGTTGATTACGTCCATCCGTTTGGAAAGGAAGGGAAATTTGAAGCAGGCGGAAGAAGCAGCACACGGAATATGACGAATGATTATACCGTAACCCAACAAAATGACGACGGTAGTTTTAGTCCGATTCCCGGTCTTACCAACGACTTTTTATACGAAGAAAGAATCAATGCGGCTTATGGAATTGTAGGAAATAAAACGAAAAAGCTTTCCTATCAGGCTGGATTGCGTGCAGAATGGACAGGCGTGACAACGACTTTGAAACAAACCAATGACGTCAATAAAAGAACTTATGCCAATTTATTTCCAAGTGTCCACGTGAGTTATGATTTGCCACGGCAAAATGCACTTCAATTGAGTTTTAGTCGTCGTGTCCGCAGGCCGCAGTATAATGATTTGAGTCCTTTTATGACATATAGCGACAACCGGAATTATTTCAGTGGAAATCCGGATCTGAATCCTGAATTTACCAATGCTTTTGAAATTGGTCATATCAAATATGTGGAAAAAGGTTCGATCAGTTCTTCGGTTTATTATCGCCATACCAACGGGAAAATTATCAGTATCCGTCGTGTTGAAGAGAATGGAGATTCTTATACCAGACCCGAAAATCTGGGGACAGAAAATTCTTATGGCGCTGAATTTACAGGTTCTTATACCTTATACCAATGGTGGAAACTGGATGGAAGTTTAAACTTTTTCCGTGCTATTACGAACGGTCAGGGTGTTGATTCCGAATTTCAAAGTGACACATACAGCTGGTTTGCCAGAACCACTTCCCGTTTTACATTATGGAAAAATACCGATCTGCAATTGCGAGCCAATTATGAAGCGCCCCAACAAACTCCGCAGGGAAAACGTAAGGCTTTGGCAACGCTGGATTTGGCAGCGAGCCGAGATGTTTTCAAAAATAACGGTACACTGGTTTTGAGCGTCACCGATGTTTTTAATTCCCGTAAATACCGGTCAATTCTGGAAGGTTCAAATTATTATGCAACCACAAGTTCTCAGGGAAGATTGAGACAAATCAACCTGACGTTGAATTATCGTTTACATCAGGCTAAAAAGAAAAAAGAACTTAATGCTGGTGAATATTGATAATGTACTTAAAGTCAGAAGATTATATTTTTGGTGAAATAATATATTTTCAGGATCGTTAAAAATATATCAAAAGTGTGATATTTGATTTGGGATTAACACTTTTGACTTTCTGATTTTTAAGAATTAGATTTAATATTCAGAGACGGGAGGTAGTCTGCCGCTTGCAACTTAATGTGAAAATTGATCAGGTATGAATAAAATTGAAAGAAAATACATTTTCCTGGTCGATGATGACGAAGACGACTGCCTTTTGTTTGAAGACGCTTTGAGGGAAGTATGTGATACTACTGAACTTCGTACAGCTAATGACGGAGTAGAATTGATGGATATTTTAGAAAATAAAATACCGCCAACGCCGGATGTAATTTTTCTGGACCTGAATATGCCCAAAAAGAATGGTTTGGAATGTTTGAGCGAAATCAGAAGTGAGGGAAAATATAAGGATATTCCTGTTGTGATTTTTTCAACAAGCGGAGAGGAGGAAACGATCAACAAGGTTTATGATCAGGGGGCTAATTATTACATTAGAAAGCCAGGATCATATCCAAAATTGAAAATGGCAATTCAGCATATTTTGTCCATAGACTGGCGCCAGCATCCATTTAAGACATTCAAGGAAAATTTTTATTTTCAGTTTTGATATCACTATTGGCACCATGTTAGCAGCAAGCTGGTAGAGAGTCAGACCCTTTTATTATTAGTGAGAAAATAGGATTGAAGCATGAATTTACTTGAACTGGATTTCGAAAGAGCCAAGGCAAAACACATCTTATTTAAAACACGGCTCAGATCAATGCTATATGGCGCTGAGACAGATGAGTCTTCTGTTACAAGTCACCATGAATGTGAAGTTGGAAAATGGATATATAATCATGCACTCGAAAAGTACGGGGATATTCCGGAGATGCACGATCTTGAAAAAGTTCATCATAAAATTCATGACTGCGCCAACGAACTGATTAACCTTTATAAAAACGGAGAAGTTGAAAAAGCGCGTGAAGGATTAACATCCATGGAATTTATTGCGGGCAATCTTACCACATTATTGTCCGTCGTCGAGGTTAAAGTCAACTCAAATAATAATGATCAGAACGAAAACGGGATTTCGGATCAGGTTAGCGTAAATTACAAAGAACTTCTTCAATTGCACGAAAAGCTGGTAGAGCTTGATGAACGGGTAAAAACTGAAATCGAAAACGCCGCAAAGGCAAAAAAGCAGGAAGACAACAGCGAAAGCAAGTTTCGTAATACGATGATGCAGGCGCCTGTCGGTATGATCATATTACGCGGACGGGAGCTGATCGTCGAAATGGCAAATGCAACTTATCTTGAAATTGTAGATAAAACAGAAGAAGATTTTGTAGGAAAATCCTTATTTGATTCTCTTCCGGAGGTAAAAGACCGTGTAAATCCGATCCTGCAAGGTATACTGACAACCGGCATTCCCTATTACGGAAATGAGTTTGAAGTGATTTTGCGCCGTTCCGGTATTAAGGAAACCTGTTATTTTAATTTCGTTTACCAGCCGCTTCTTGAAACTGATGGAGCCATTGGCGGAATAATTGTGGTTGCAACAGAAGTAACTCAGCAGGTAAAGGCAAAAAAAGCCTTGCAGCAAAGTGAAACCAGATTTCGGAATCTTGTAGCACAATCACAATTTGCCAAAGCAATTTTTGAGGGTGAAGATATGGTGATCAGCCTTGCCAATGAAGCAATGCTGAAAGATCTATGGAAGCGTGAATTGAAAGATGTGCAGGGGAAAAAACTTCTGGATGTTTTTCCTGAACTGATAGACCAAAAATTTCCGCAGATTTTGAAGGACGTTTATTTTAACGGAATTACTTACCGTGAGAACGAAGCGATGGCTTTTGTAGAAACGCCGGAAGGGCCGAAAATATATTACCTTGATTTTCAATACGCTCCAATCCATGAAATTGACGGATCTGTTTCCGGTGTCATGGTTTCAGTTAATAATGTGACCGAAAAAGTTGAAGCCAGGCAACAGGTTAATGACGCGGTGGAAAGACTTAGACTTGCCACAGAGGGAACACAACTGGGAACCTGGGATCTGAATTTAAAAACCCGGCAAGTCGTTTATTCTCCAAGGTTAAGCGAATTGTTTGGACAGCCGGAAACCAAAGTTCTCACCCATTGGGACCTCCGCGACCAGATTTATGCTGAGGACAAAGATATTATTGAGCAGGCTTATAAAATAGCTTTCAAAACCGGGATTTACTATTATGAAGCCCGTGTGGAACATCCGGATCATTCTTTGCACTGGGTAAGAACTCAGGGTAAGGTAATTTTTGATCAGGATGGGAAACCGCATCGTATGCTTGGTACAATGATGGATATTTCGAAGCAAAAAGAAGCAGAGAAAATCATTGAAGAAAGTGAAAAACGATATAAGGATCTGATCGAAACGCTGCCTGTTGCGGTGTATACGGTTGATGCTGACGGCCTGGTGAATTTGTACAACAAAGCTGCGGTGAAGTTATGGGGCAGAGAGCCGGAATTAGGCAAAGATCTGTGGTGCGGATCTTATGAAATGTATACGCTGGATGGCGAATTCCTTCCGCATGCTGAATGCCCGATGGGACCGGCGTTGAGAGAGAAGCGTTCATTGACGGCAGAGGCTTATGTG
The DNA here is from genome assembly GCF_015221875.1 of Dyadobacter subterraneus. NCBI lineage: Bacteria > Pseudomonadati > Bacteroidota > Cytophagia > Cytophagales > Spirosomataceae > Dyadobacter > Dyadobacter subterraneus. The sequence goes on along the minus strand of NZ_JACYGY010000001.1, from coordinate 5,346,545 downwards.
AAACGACCGGATGGAACTTTGAGACATGTTATTGCAAATCCACAGCCGATTTTTGATAGTGCCGGAAATGTAACAGGCGCGCTTAATGTGGTTATTGATATTACCGATCGAAAAGAAGTTGAATTTGCTTTAAAAACGAGTGAAGGAAAATTCAGGACTTTGGCAGACTCGATGCCGCAGTTTATCTGGACAGCTGATATAGAGGGAAATCTTAATTATTTCAATCGGGCTGTTTTTGATTATTCAGGTTTAAAATTTGAACAAATTCAAAAAGATGGGTGGCTGCAAATGGTTCATCCGGATGATCGGGGAATAAATATTCAACTGTGGTCGGAAGCGATCGGTTCGGGAAAAGAATTTGTTCATGAGCATCGTTTCCGAAAATTTGATGGAGAATATCGCTGGCAGTTAAGTCGTGCTATTCCTCAAAAAGATACGGACGGCGTAATTCAGATGTGGGTTGGGACGAGCACGGATATTCACGACAGTAAATTGTTTATTGATGAACTGGAAGCCAAGGTTCAGCAGCGTACACGGGAGCTGACGGTCACAAATGATGAATTGATCCGTACAAATATTGAACTGGGGCAGTTTGCTTATGTAGCCAGTCACGATTTGCAGGAACCGTTACGTAAAATCCAGACGTTTGCGACAAGGATCATGGAAACTGAAAAGAATAATCTTTCGGATCGCGGCAAGGATTATTTTAACCGGATGCAGGCGTCTTCTACCCGGATGCAGCAGCTCATTGTTGATTTGCTGGCTTTTTCAAGAGCGAATGCGGTAGAAAAGAATTTTGAGCATACAGATCTTAATCTTTTATTGCAAAATGTACAAGAGCAGCTGAATGAAAGTATTCAGCAGAAAGGTGCTATCATCACTTCTACGAATTTGCCATCACTGAACGTAATTGTGTATCAGTTTGAACAATTATTTACAAACCTGATTACTAATTCACTAAAATTTGTGAAAAACGGTGTTCGTCCGGAAATCAACATCACTGCCGGAATTATTGCGGGAAGAGATTTGGAATATGTGGAAGCAAACCCGGAAAACGATTATCATTATCTTTCCTTTTCCGACAATGGAATTGGTTTTGATCCGCAATTCAAGGAAAGAATATTTCAGGTTTTCCAGCGTCTTCACAACAAAAACTCATACGAAGGAACAGGAATCGGCTTAGCGATATGTAAAAAAATTGTTGATAATCATCTTGGGATTATAACGGCAATCAGCAATCCGGATGAAGGAGCAACATTTATTATTTATATTCCTGTTGCTTAAATATGACTTATTTATCAATCACAATACCGTCAAAAGCTTCAAGTTTATCAACTTTAAGTTCCAGAAATCCATCTTTCCAGGTATGAATAACAGGTTTCCCGCTTGTCATTGAAAATACCCTGGAAGGTTTAAAATCTGATTTTACTTTGAATTTAATTTGATAAACAGGTAATGGAGGGAAATACGTATTCCCACTAAATCCGGTCAGATTGATCAGGTGCAAAATCAT